>NZ_JBCPWN010000031.1:0-38422 GCF_039581415.1 Comamonas sp. F1-6 | reverse complement strand
CTTCGTGCCGCCCTTGTTGATTGCATACTCACATCCCCTGATGAGTCGCATGCACAAGCCAGGCTTCAAACTGCAGGCGAACCAGCAGGACAAGCGCAGCGTGATCCCGATCGAGATGCACGACATTGATCAGTGGCTGGGGGGACAGTGCGGGAGGCGGGGCAACTCCTTAGATTGGCACCTGTGAATGTGTTTGATGCCGATCCAGCCTAGTTTTGGGTGCCAGGCTGTTATCGGTCATCAGCGTGCCCTCGGCGAGTTCGATCGAAGGTCCGCTCAAACAGAGAGTGGAGGCGTTCGCAGTCGGTAGCCCGCGCCGCCGCTGCGAAGCAGTGGGATGGGCGCGAGCTTTTAAACGAATGCGAACCCAGACGGTTCCCTGAATCGCGACAAAGGGGCCGATATGGCCATTTTCACTTCAGATGCATAAATGGCGCCCGAGGATCGTGTTGGCCTCGTTCAAGGCCGTGTGGAAGCTAAGGCCGGCATCGGTCACCATGAACTCGCTTCTGGCGCCACCAAGCGACAGGGAGCGCGTGAAGCCGCAGACCGATATGGGCTCCCCAATATCGAAGGGAACCCTCCAGACCTTCCCTTGCGTAGGGCGATTGCCAAGCTCGCCCATGTGGGGATTGGTCACATTGGCGAATGCGATCAGGTCTGGTGTATGGGTTGGTGCGATCACCGAGATAAGGCGCGCGAGCTCCGTGGCCGTGAGCTTGCCTTCGGCGAAGGCGATGAAGAGCTTGGCGTGGACCTCTGGTTTGCTGAAATCGTTGGCTAGCGAGATTGCCAGTACGACACGTTGTCCGAGATCCTCCATCTCCTTGCTGCTTTCGGCCGCCTTCGAGAACATCCGGTACTTCTCAATTTCTGGCAACCCATCCAGCGTTCGAATAAAGCGCGCAAGCTTCTCGGCCTCGATTCGATCACGAAGGCCTCTGACGCTCTCAGCTACTTCGAGCGCAGCCTTAATGCCGGGTAGAACTTCAAGCACCTTTCTGTCGACGGCCTTGCTCAATACGTCCGAGGTGCCCGACAATATTTTTGTAAGTTGGCCTGTAACCGTCACTGCGATCTCCATTGATTGTCATTGGACAAGTATCGCCTTTGTCTGCCCGCCGAGAAGAAGGGCGATAACTTTTATCTCAGCATCGTGCGGAGATTGCGCTACCAAGCGGTCGCCGACTCCGGCGACACGAAGACCGAGAAGGGTCGTTTACGGACTTAGGTTTTACCGAGGCTCGCGTAAGGCTTTGCGCCAATCCCATGGCGCGATGGGTTCGGCATCTCGCCAAAGTCCAACCTTTCGAGCCTTGGCCTCTTGCTCTGCAAACTCGTATTGCCCGCGCTCCTGCGGTGACTGCTCGCGGGCATAGGCGCGATACCACCAGGCCATTCCTTGTGTGATCATGGCCAAGCCCGCATCGAGTGTGCGCGGCCCGGTTGGCGCTGATGCAGGAGCAACCCAGACCGTGCAGACCTGTCGCTTGTACCGGTCTGTCTTGGTGCAGCGCAGCTCTGCCTCTTTCTGAAATGTCAGCTCGGCCAGTGCTTGGCGGGCACGCTCACCGAACGGTTGCTTGCGCTCAGGGGCGTCAATGCCCTGCAGCCTTACTTTGACCTGTTCATATTGGCCGGGCTCGCCACATCGGGCGGTCAGGGTGTCGCCGTCTGAGATGCCGACGACAAGGCAGAGAAGCGAAATGGCGATCATTTGGCACCATAGAGGCAACGGGCATCTCGCCCGAGTGCAAGGTTGCAAGGTTGCAAGGATTTCAGCACCGGCGTTCACGGGTCCTAACGGTGGAAAAACCTACACTGAAACCTATACCAGTTGGTAAAGTGCAAGCGTGCTTCATTAGGTTTCGTTGTGCTAAAATTTTTAGATGCACTAAATTGTTTTTCCTAGTGAAGACAACGATTTGCGGCAGATTTTGCAATGAAATCATGCAGTTATCAGTGTGCGGGTGTCGTTCAATGGTAGGACTCTTGCTTCCCAAGCAAATAACGTGGGTTCGATTCCCATCACCCGCTCCACTCCAGCTTTTCAGGGATTTCCGAAAACGTCCACTGAGCGTTGCAAGTCATTGAAGATAAACAGTTTTTTCTTCTGGCTCGATCCAGTGACGTCCACCGAAATCCAAGCCAAGCCAAGACTTTTTAGTCCATTATTTGGTCCATCTTTAGGACGGCGCGGCTTTCGGATTGTTGCTGGGAGAGCGGATCGATCGTGATCAGCATCTGGTTCCTGACCCAAGTTCAGGAACTAGAACATGGCACTGTCCGATCTCGCCGTCCGCAAAGCCAAAGCCACCGGCAAGGCATACACCCTCTACGATTTGGATGGACTCTCACTGGCCGTTGCGTCGGGCGGGGGCAAAGCCTGGCATTTCCGCTATCAGTGGTTCGGCAGGCAAAGGCAGATGTCGCTGGGGAGCTACCCAGAGGTCTCCCTGCGAGACGCCCGCACCCTGCGGGATGAAGCACGTGCCTTGCTGGCTAGGGAAATCAATCCCCACGTCAACCGCAAGCAGAAGCGGCTCGCCGCCAAGCTCAATGGCGAGAACACCTTCAAGGCCGTCTTTTTGAAATGGCTCGCCCACCGGGGCCTGTCCTGCGACGAGGGGCGCCAGACCAGCCAGTCCCTGATCCCGCGCATCTTCGCCAACGACGTGCTACCCCCGGTCCATCTACGAAGTCAGACGAACGGATCTGCTAGAGGTCATCGGCAACATCGAGCGCCGCATGGGGCTTTCAGTAGCAGAAAAGGTCCGGACCTGGTTCAACCAGTTGTTCCGCTATGCCCTGGTGGTCGTGCCCAGCCTTGAACACAACCCCGCCTTCGACCTGGATGTGGTGGCCGTGCCGCTGCCGCCAGTCAACCACAACCCGTTCCTGCGCATGGCCGAACTGCCGAAGTACCTGCAGCGCGTGCGCAGGTACCGTCGCCGGCTGCAAACGCAATTGGGACTGCGGTTGCTGATACTGACCGGCGTGCGCACCGGTGAACTCACCCCCGACCAGTTCAACCTGGACCAGGGCCAGCGGTTCATGTCATCGACACCCTGTGACAGCAGATGCGCGCGCAGTTTGTCGGCCACAGTCTTGCTCACAAGCCACAGTGCATCTTGAGTCAGCCATCCGTCGGCCGGCCCCGCCGATTGGGTGGTGCGTGATGCCTCCATAAATGGAACGTCACCCGGCAAGCCGGAAGGCATCTGCCATTCGGTCCTGCTCCCACGCTGATAGGCTTAGGCCCTGAGCCAGGGCTCGCCATTGACCGACGATGTCTCGAAAATCCTCAATGATCTCGTCTGCCTCATGAAGGTTCAGCCGGAAGTAGCCGGCAACCTCCCGAGCCAATTCAAGATCGAGAGCGTTATCCGCTTCGGTAATGTTGAGCTTGAGGCCGTCTGCATGAGAGACGGGGTTCATGTCGTAGGCTTGCGAAAGCTTCCAACCAGCGCCCGGCACCAGGATGAAGCCATGGTTGCGAAGGTGGTCGTCTGTGTTGGAGACCAGGATGTTGAAGACGATTCGCGACCATAGTTCGCGCAGATCCTCATTGGGCTGCGAGCCCTGATTCATCAGTACCTCCGCGAGCTCCAGGTAGCTCACCCCTGTCGAGGCATCGTCGCCATCGCTGTGTCCAGTCATGGTCATCGCCGAGGCAAAATGTAGCCGGCGCCCCGCATCGGTACGATCAAAGCGGCGCACCATGAAACAGTGGAAGTCGCTGGCAAACTTTCGAGCCTGCGCCGGAGCGACGTTGAGGCCGCAGCCGTCGGCCAAGGCATTGACCACCATCTCCCATCCGCCGACATCATAGGTATCCCGTGTGCTTGGGAACTTGGCGATGTAAAGATGCCCCGCATCGTCCGCAACGCTCGCCTTGGGCCTGGCACCGCCGAGCGAGCCCCCTGGCGCGATGAGCATGCGCAACCAGTCCTGGCCCTGGGCAGCGACGTTGTCGGGGTCCAACTCAAGCGCACGACTGGCCTGCTCCAGGGCGCGTATTTCAGTAAAAGGCGGGGCCGCGACGTTGACTCGGTCATCGAGAAAGTCTCCAGCATCCTCGAGGCGGTACCGCAGCGCGCCCACTCGATAGAGGTCATGCACCCCGAGCAGGTAATCCGATTCGTAGAGACGAGCTCCCGCTGGCACCAAGCCTGCCCGCTTGTCACGCTCGAATCTTCGCCCCATCAGGAGGCGCCCCCAACGGTCAGGGCTGGAGTCATCGAAAACCCCGAATTTTTCTCTGGGTGGGGCGGGGTACTGCGGACCGCCAAAGGGCTGAATGCTCGGGTCCAACTGCAGCCCGGCCAGGAGAGGATCGGCGAGCGCGGCATCGTCGTATTCGAACTCGAATCGCTCAGTCGCTCTGGTCCTACGGCTGTGCAAGAAGCCAAGTCGTCGGGGGCTAGGCAGTCCATCCCAGTCCGCATATACGGCGATCATGCTCATGACGGTGCGTTCCTTTTACGCTTCGGCTTCCGAAGCAAAGAGGCCAAACTGTGCGTGCTCGCGGCGTCGATGAACGCCCCCGTTTCCCCTTCGACTTTCTTCCACGTGCCTTCAGCCACCGGCTTGTCGCCATTCGCTTCCACTCTCTTTGCCTGAGTTGGAGAGGAACTGCGCGGCGCACGGGCTATCGGCTCCGGACCGCGAACGGTCTTCGGGGTAGCCCCTTGGCGGTTATGTACAGCGTCATTCCTTATCAATCGAGCGTCCTGGAGCTGTCGGCCAAGGTCATCCGCAACTGCAAGTTTCGCTAGGTCGCCGGCCAATCCAAGAACCTGCATGACAGACAGGTATGCACCAATCGTGACACCGGATCCGCCACTCTCCAGCGAACGCAGAGTCATGGGAGACATCCCCGCGCGTTCGGCGACTTGTTTGGCTGTCAACTTTCGGCGCAGACGCGCAAGCCTGAGCCGCTCACCGAATTCGATGAGAAGCTTGTTTGTCGCCGGCAAGAGTGGGGCTGTCTTCTTGGCCATAGCTAATATTCCATCTCTTTTAACCAAAAACAGCCAAAATAATAGCACTTTGAAGTACTGGATACCAACGCGAGGTGCTGCTGGATCAGCTCCCAGCAAGGCTGTGAGTGATAATATTCCATGCTTTTGATGAAAAAATAGCCAGAATATTTACACTTTAGGCCGCGAGCAAAATCAGCCTCCGTTAGCGTTTTTGATCAGATTTCGGCCAACGTTAACGTTTTGCATCAAGAGTTAACGTTTTGGGCAGGCCAAGCGAATGCTCATTAGCTCTGGGCAGTCCGCCTCCTGGAGTCCGACCGAACCACGCGGAACCGTTGGGACACTGGCTATTGCCCGGCCTCCATCGGCCGGCATCGCCATAGTGAATGACCGTGCCGTCAGAACCTCGTGTCAAGAAGCGCTTAGCCATCCTTTCCCACCATGGGAAAGCTGCTTTGCAGTCAATACCAACAGGATGCGCAGGCCGGAGAAGAATCGAAACGCGATCAGATTGCCGACCGTCGGCGCAAACTTGGCGCGCGCGTAATTGATGATTGTTTCGACTTCCTCGCGGTCGAACGGGTCGGGCGGCTCTCGCTGCCACTTGGCGCAGGGGAGCGTCGCGACCGGGTTTTCGGTCAGCAGTTTGTCGAGCCGGCTAGGTCCATCGCGGACCTGAGGGCCGACACATAGTTGTTGATGGCCTGCTCGCCCGCAAGTCGCCCCAGTTCGTCGCGGTCTGAGGTATCGGTCGTCAAGACTTCTTGGTGATTAAAAAAGCCCGCGTGTGCGGGCTGTTCCATTGATTGCATCCTTAATCTGGGCGTTCTTCGTTTAACGCTTCTCGAGCAATCTGTTCGGCTTCGTTCAGTAGCTCCTCTGTGCAGCCTTTGGCTATGAACATTTTTCGCTTGCTGATTGACAGAGCGCCATCGTTTTGCACGAGTAGTCCTGTGATCAGGTTCATGAGGTTGTTGTTCATGTCAATGGCTTTATTGAGCCGTGAATACACACGATCAAATCGGCCGAGGAAATGAACTTCTTCATGCAGGTCACGCTGGAGTGCCTCTTTGGCCATCTCCAGGCCAAACTGCACGCACTGTGTGGCGTCCCAGAAATGGTAGATCTCGGGTGAGCCCTCAAAGGCGCAGTCGTACTCCAGGTCTGAGACTTTGGCCACTGTCCATAGGTCGCGCGCGGGGGCAGAGAAGGACTTGAGGGCCCTCAGGTAGTGGCCTTCATGGCGTGCCATCGCTGTAGAGATGGGGAGTACCAGACCGTTGGGTAAATTGGCATTGCGGCAGGCAATTTTGTGGAACAAGAAACGCGATAGGCGACCGTTTCCGTCCATGAAGGGGTGGGCGAATACAAATCCAAAGCTGACCAGCGATCCCAGAACCAGTGGATGGATGCCGTTGTCTTTTTGGTTGGCCAGTGTGAGCAGGCCTTCCATTACGGGGAGGAGGTGCTCAGGTGCTGGCGGTACGTAGGTGATGCTGCTGTCGCGTCGCAGCCAGTTTTGCTGGTTGCGGTACTCCACTGCCTGATCCATGGCCGATTGCACGGTGAGATTTTGAAGCTCGACCAGATATTCTTCAGTGAGAAGGATCTCTTCATGAGCGCGAGCAAGAAGCTTGGCAAATGCTTCTGTGCGGTTGCCTGTAGGCGCTTCGCGCTCAATCGCGTATGAACCTTCGGTCTCGCTGAGATACGCCCAGCGCACCGCGCGCTCGACCATGTCGGGGTCCATGGATTGGATGAACTCGCGGGCCTGACCAAGGATATCTTCGGCCAGCAGAGCCTTGATTTCAGGGGTGAGTCTGACGGTGGGGCTGTACTGTATGGAACCTATGCCGTTGAAGTCCACGCGCCATCGGGTGTATTTGCTCGATGGGCCGGTGAGAAATAGATTGGGGTCAAATAGCGGCTTGGTCGCACCTTTGGCTGGTGGTGCATTCAAAGTTTGCTGGTTGGCTATTTCCCAGAGGAAGCAGGCTTGCTGGAGATAGCTGCTGCTGGTGGCCTGTGAAAACTGCTCCACCAGTGGTACTGGGTCGATTTTTTTGAGGGCTAGTATCGCGGCTTGCAGATCCAGCTCTTCATGCTTGAGGGCGAAGAGCAGATGCTCCAATGCACTGGCATCGGAGGCAGGAGCGGCGTGTTCAGGTACTTGCACGCAGTCAGACAGTCGCACAAATTTCTGGACAGGGTAGACTTTGGCAGGTTGTGACGGCTCGAATGCCCCTGTGCTCAGGCGCTCACGTAGATGTGCATAACCAACTTTACGGTGATGTGCCATCTGCTCCTCGAGGAAAAAAAGTTATTTGGCAAATGCTAAACAAAATTTTTCTGACTTCACTGAAGAAAAAATTACTTTCTTTGTCTTTTTGAGGATTTTTCTTATCTCTGATGCCTCTGCTTAGCTGCGAAGCAATTGTTCGCGGTCTGAGCTGTCAGTCATCAAGATCCCTTGGGAATCAAGAAAGCCCGCCAGGTCTGGAACCTTGCGGGCTTTTTGGTGGGGTGGGAGGTGCTTAGCTTTTACAGAAAGACTTGTCTTTGCGATCTGAGCGCGTCGCGGTCGATGCTGGCGGCGAGCAGCTCCATGTCGGACTTGCTGACCCCCAGCGCAGTAAAGTGCGTGGCCCAGCGATCGACGGCAGCGGCCACCTGCCGTATCAGTTCGATGGCGCGGGGCATTTTGATACCGTATTCCTTGATCTGGGTGAGTGCGTTTTCCAGGCTGGATTCGGAGCCTGCGGTACCCACGACAAGTGCCTGATAGCCAAGGTTCTGCAGGCTGGGCACCACGTCATAGGCGGGCGTGAGGTCGTAGTAGCCGTCTGCCAGATTGAGGCTGATGCTGTGGTTGCGCTCGTGGTCGTCGGTGTTGTCCATGAGGATGTTGAAGACCATGCGCTTGAACAGCTCCTCGCGCATGGCGGCCTGCCGGTCCGGGTGGCCCAGGCGCAGCAGGATGGTGGCCAGATTGCTGTAGCTTTGCTCCAGCCCCGCAGCGCGCAGGGCGGTGTGGGCGGACTGGCAGTGCACGCGGTAGGGACCCAGGCGGTCGAAGCGCTCGATGGTGAGGGCGTGGCGCGCCTTGCCATAGCGTGGCGGCAGTGGCAGCACGGCGGTGTCGGCCACATACATGCCGGCCTGTGCGGCCAGCGTCATGGTGGCGTGCTCGATGAGCGGGGTGTCCACGGGGTCGTCGAGCTCGCTGAACTTGATGATGCAGGGGCCGTTATCCGTCTGCAGCAATGCCTTGGGCCGCGCGCCGCCGAGGGTGACGCCGGGCTGGATAAGGCGCTGTATCTCTGTGGTGATCGGGGCCTGGGTCTGCACGTCTTCTACCGCGGCGGCGAGTTGGGCCAGATCCTTCAACTGCGGATAGGGCCCGAGGTAGCGCGGAATGTACTGCTCTGCCGAGGTCGACACGCCCAGCGCGCCAAAGCGGTCGTCGCCCGCGAAGAGCAGCATTTCCAGAATGGACAGGCGGGCAGGCCGGTCGATGTGGCGAATGATGCGCTCGCCCCAGCGGTCGGGGCGGGCGTCGTCGATTGCGCCGGGGGCCGTGTTCCTCTCGCCAGTGCTGAAGATCTGCCCTTGGACGATGGGCATGTCCTCGCTGAGCGCAAAGTTCCACCAGTCCTGTGTGTAGGTAAAAGTGGCGCAATCTGCCACCAGCTGCGAGAGGCTGAGCTCGCCCACCAGCGTGGGCGCCGCAGGGTTGACCATGGCCCACACATAGAGCTGGTCTTGCGGCACGTAGGTGCGTGGCGAGACGGCGTTGATGGGCAGGCTCATAGCTTTTGAGGCGTTGATTTGTTCATGAGAGCGGCTAGTCCTGCTGCTGCAGCTGTCTTTTTGTCGCCCTGAGCTTGCATCTCTTGCTCTAAAGCGTACCTGGCCATCCGTTCAACCAGTCCAGCCAAGCCTTCCGGTTCTGAAGTCGATGGCTGAGGCGATGCAGCTTTCGTTGCCGCCGTTGATGGCTTGTTCTTTTTGGGAGCGCTGCTCTTGCGCTTGCTGTCAATCTTCGCGACCTCCTTCTCCAGCGCCGCATGGTCGTTCTGCGGCGCGATCAGGTCGGCCAGGCCGCCGGCCTGATTGATCAGCCACATGCACATCACATACGAGGCCATGGCAACGGACGGGTCGCCGCGCTCTATGCGCGCCATGGTGGGCTGCGATATGCCCAGCTTCTTGGCCCACTGCGCCTGCGACTCGCCGCGCCGTTTACGGGCGATGACGATGTTCTGCGCAAGCTGCTCGATCTGCTGGAGTACGGCTTGCGGGTAGTCTGCGGGCGATGTGTTCTGGCGTGGCATGCATAGATGTTAGTGTTTTGGTCAAAACATGTAAATCTATGAATTATTTTTGTCTCTAAAGCATTGCTTGCATGCGACAGCAGGCGACTTCATTGTTGTCTGTATGCTTATTCAATACATAGATGTATTTAAATATCTATTTTTGATTTATCTATGAATAATTTTGTGCTTTCTATATATGAATTTGTGAGCACGTTACGCTTGATCTGACTGCATTTGAAAGTGATTTGATGCCGATAGCTATGCTGGGATGGCGGTGGATGCTTTGCTTTTGATAGCGCTTAGCAGGCGGCTACGCTGGCAATCGAGGTGCTGCAGCTCGTGCAGCACGGTGTCTATCGGATGCATCGGCGGGAGACCCCCAAGCCCAGGCGGCCCGGCGCGGCAAAGCCATGGTCATGCCATTGCCAGCGACCTTGGCATGTGCCGCAAGACATTAGTACTACTGATGCAATGAACTACCGGCGCAATGAACTACTGAGCCCGGAGGCTCCTCAATGATTCATTCCTTGTTGAGGTAACTTTTCTGCAGCAAATACATGCGCAACACGCTTCGATATTGGCCGTTGGCAAAGAATTCATCGACCAGTTCACCTTCCGGCTGAAAGCCAAGCTTCGTATAGACATGGATAGCCTTGGCATTCTCCTTGTCCACATGCAAAAAGATCTTGTGCAGATTGAGAACCTTGAAGCCATAGTCAAGCGCCAGACGAGTAGCACGAGTGGCAATCCCCTTGCCCTGCTGATCAGGGGCAACAATGATCTGGAACTCCGCTCGGCGGTGTACCAGGTCGATTTCCACCAACTCAACCAGCCCCCCTCGGGCCCCTTCATGCTCGACTACAAAGCGACGTTCAGTTTGGTCGTGAACGTGTGAGTCGTAGAGGCTGGTCAGTTCATCAAAGGTTGCATAAGGCTCTTCAAACCAGTACCGCATGATGCTGGCGTTGTTATCCAGGTGGTGCACAAAGCGCAAATCGTCGCGCTCCAATGGTCTTAGCTGAATGGATGTCGTCATGGATTCTTTCGTTCAATGGTTGGAGAGGCCGCTTGAAGCGACCATGTTGCCAATGATCAATCAATTTTTTGTTTGAGAAAAGTTCAGATCAATCAGTAAAATTGATCTATGGAATGGACACTAGAACGTTTGAGCCAATTTGTCGCCGTGGCGGACTGTGGCTCGATGACCCAGGCCGCTCGGCGCCAGGGCCGAACTCAATCTTCAGTGAGCATGGCCATGGGACTGCTGGAGGCGGACCTCGGGCTGGAGTTGTTTCATCGTGTAGGCCGGTCGGTGCGACTCACGCAGGCTGGCGAAGTCATCCTGCTGGAGGCACGGGCCTTGCTCAATCAGGCACAGGCGCTAGACCTGCGCGCGCGCAAGCTGGCACATGGCCAGACAGCCAAGCTTTGCGTGGCTATCGACGAAGCCTTGCCCTATCCGCCGATTGCCAGGCTGCTGCAGGAGCTGGCGCACCAGTTCCCGGCTTTGGAGTTGACCCTGCTCAATGGCACGGCGGCAGAGGTCGCACGCCAGGTGCAATCAGGTCGAGCTGAGCTTGCCTTTCAGTTTGACCGAGGCCCGGCAGGCGCTCAGTTTGCTCAAACTTATGTGGCTGGCGTACCTCAGATGGTGTTCGTATCGCGCGACCACGAGCTGGCCAAGTGCAATGGAATCAAGCGCGAGGACCTGGCCTCTCACCGGCAGTTGGTGATGCACATCGAGGGTGTTGAAGACCTCGTGATCAGTCCGAGCATCTGGCGCTCGGAGAGCTTCTACGTGCTTGCCGACATGCTGGCCGACGGCATAGGCTGGGGAATTCTGCCGCGCAATATTGCCCAAGCGCCCGATATAGAGCCCCGCATCGTGGCACTGGACTGCGCGGAACTGCAGCTCCCGCCGTTAGCCGTGCGTATGCTCAATTTGCAGGGTGCAGAGCTGGGCGCTACGGCCTTGTGGATCGAGCAACGGCTGGCAACGCTGCTGCGTTCGAGCTAACAAGGAGGCTTCAGCACTTGGGAAGATGAAGCCATGAACAGGTAGAACAAGTTCTCCCCCGAGGTTCGCGAGCGCGTGGTGAGGCTGGTGCGGGAGCCCCGTGGGGGAGGGCCACATCATTGTGGGCAAGCATCGAGTCCATCGCTTCCAGGATTGACTGCGTGTCGCAGACCTTGAACGAATGGGTCAAGCGTGCCGAGGTCGATGCCTGCGTACGCGAAGGCACCACGACCGGCGAGCTTCAGCGCATGAAGGAGCTGGAGCGCGGGTCAAGGAACGGCGCCGGCCCAGCGAGATATTGAAGCTGGCCAGCGCGTTTTTTGCCCAGGTGGAGCTCGGCCGCCGCAGCTCAAGCCCTGAAGGACTTCAAATCTTGGAACCCGTAGCCTACAAGTAGCTCATGATGAATATCAGCTCTGTATTTGCAGTTCCAGGCTTGTATCTAGGCTCGTTTGTTAATCGGTAATAGTTCGCCTTCAGCGGGATCTGAAAACTACCGCCTTGGCGGGAGTCGTAGCCTGTAAATGTATGGGGAGTATCCAAAGCAAGAGGTACGTCATTGCCGTCTCTGATTTGAAGCCCGACTCCAATGGCGCCTGATCCATCATTAAGCCCGACGATTCCCTGACTGGCGTCAATGACCTTTGTCAACGCAACAAAGGTGTAATTGACCTTGCCCATTCCAGGTGGACATCGGTTTAGATTCAGGTTGAAGGAGACCGGTATGGTGCGGGTACCTGGTCCATCAAAATCAGACGAAATATAGTCATCCCCCATGGCAACGTTCACGTCCGGACTCTCGCAGGAGCCAGCGATAAAGTTTATGGGTTGAGCCAGTCTATATGTGACGAGGATATCGGGTCCAAGCTTTAGGGTTCCGATCTCGCCTGCTTTAATCTGGCCGCTGGGCTCAAATGCCGAAGTCTTGAGAAGTTCCAGTGTCATGTGGCCGACCAGCATCCATTGACCGGGTTTTTGCGCTATCGGAGGAGGTATGAAGCCCCCGGTTCGCGTCTTTATTCGAAACGACAGTCCAGGTGTGCCGGTAGGAAAGTAAGACGAATCTACTGGAGTCGGTCCTCGTGCAGGAGCGGCGAGCATCCCAAACGGAGTTGAATTGGTGTAGCAGCTGAAGCGGATGTCTCTAGCGAGTGGCTTGATGTCAGTAAAGACCAGAGTCCCATCCGGTACATCACGAGGCACCATGATCTCTCCCGGGCCATCGAACGTCAACGTTTGGAGCCCCCCAGTCACATCACATATCGACTGTGCCTCTGCCTGAGATGAAATTCCCATCAAGGCCGCCACCAACCAATACATCGTTATTCGGCTAATTGGCATTTAGCCTCCTATCAGTGAATCGTCCCCGCTTGCTGATGCCCGAGGAGATTAAAAATCCAGTCAAAGTTGCGTGAAGTATGTAATCAATGGCTAGGCGAAAGAATAAGAAAAATCTTATTTTTGCCAAGACCTTTTAGTGCACCGTCCTGCCCGCCGCCTGCACGATGGCGCTCCGTTTGAATGCCCGCACAAGTGCCCCAACTGGTACTGCGACGTGCCGAGGTCGATGCCTGCGTACGCGAAGGCACAGCGACCGGCGAGCTTCAGCGCAGGAAGGAACTGGAGCGCGGGTCAAGGAACTGCGCCGGGCCAACGAGATATTGAAGCTGGCCAGCGCGTTTTTCGTCCAGGTGGCGCTCGGCCGCCGGTTCAAGCCCTGAAGGACTTCAAATCTTGGAGCCGCTAGCCTACAAGTAGCTCATCATGAATATCAGCTCTGTATTTGCGGTTCCAGGCTTGTATTTAGGTCCGCTAAATACTTTATAATGATAATAGTTCGCCTTCAGCGGGATCTGAAAACTACCACCTTGGCGGGAGTCGTAGCCTGTAGATGTATGGGGCTTATTCAAAGCAAGAGGTTTGTTACTGCCGTCTCTGATTTGAAGTCCGATTCCAATGGCATCTGATCCTTTATTAAGCTCGACAATTCCCTGATTGGGGTCAATGATCGGTGTCAACGGAACAAACGTGTAGTTGATCTTGTTGAGTCCTGGCGGACATTTATTTATTTTCAGGCTGAAGGAGACAGGTCTGGTACGGGAGTATGGTCCATCAAAATCAGATGAAATATAGTCATCCCCCATGTCAACGTTCACGTCCGGACTCTCGCAGGAGCCAACGGTAAAGTTTATGGGTCGAGCCAGTCTCAATGTGACGAGGATATCGGGTCCAAGCATTAGGGTTCCGATATCGCCTGCTTTAATCTGGCCACTAGGCTCAAATGCCGAAGTCTTGAAAAGTTCCAGTATCATGGGGCCGGCTATCATAAATTGACCAACTGGGTACGCAGTGATCGGAGGAGGTAGGATGCCCCCGATTACCATCTTTATTCGAAACGACAGTCCAGGTATGCCGGTAGGAAAGTAAGACGAATCTACTGGAGTTGGTCCTCGTGCAGGGGCGGCGACGATCCCATACAGACTTGTTTGGGCGTAGCAGTCGAAGTGGATGCCCTGGGGGAAGAGTGACTTCCTATCAGTAAAGATCGGAGTCTCTTTCGGGATGTCACGAGGCACCGTTAGTTCTCCCGGGCTATCGAACGTCACCGTTTGGCGCCCCCCCTGAATCACATCACACCTCGCCTCTGCCTGAGACGAGATTCCCATCAAGGCCACCACCACCAGCCAACACAACATTATTCGGCGCATTTGGCATTTGGCATTTGGCATTTGGCATTTGGCATTTGGCATTTGGCATTTGGCATTTGGCATTTGGCATCCTATCAGTGAATATCCGAGGCGATTAAAAATCCAGTCAAAGCTGCGTGAAGTATGTAATCAATGGCTATGCAGAAAAATAAGAAAAATCTTATTTTTACCAAGACCTTTTCGTGCACCGTCCTGCCCGCCGCCTGCACGATGGCGCTCCGTTTGAATGCCCGCACAAGTGCCCCAACTGGTACAGCGACATGGCTTGGGAGTGGTGCCAGCCCTTGCTGCTTCAAGCGCGGGCGTGGTTGGAGTGCTTGTCAGCCTGGTCGAACGCCGAGACGCCCAGGTCAATGCCTTGATAGGGCCGGTACAGGTGGACAGGCAACTGCTGGCAACCCACTGACCAAGCCCCCGGAAAAGGCGAAAGCCCCAGGCGTTCAGACCGCCTGAGGCTTTCGTTCCCAACCCTTGAAAGCCCAAGGATCAGAGCGCTGATGATGCTTTCCAAAGTGACCGTCACCGCACCAATGAATGTCGCAGCGGCAGAACGCCATGCGCGCAGCATCGCAGTGGCCTATGTGCTGGCCGCATTGGGCATCACCGCCGCAGGCTTGGGCGGCTTGATCGCAGCTATCCGCTGGTGGTGAGCAGTTTTACTCTTTGACCACAGGCCTGTGCACCAGCACCGGAATGTGGCTGTTCACCAGCACGCGTTGGGTTTCGCTGCCCAGCAAAATGCCGGCAATGCCCTTGCGGCCGTGCGATGCCATGCAGATCAGGTCGCAGTGGCTTTCCTCGGCCTGCCGGATGATGGCCTTGTGCACCGAGGCGTTCATGGCTCGCGCAGTCTTGCAATACACCCCCTCGGCCCTGGCAATGTCCTGCACCTCCTGCAACACCCTGTCGGCCGTTCTCTCGGCGTCCTTGTTCAGGTCGTTGGTGTTGTAGGTCATCATCGCCTCGCCGCTGTACATCAAGGCGGCATAGTCCGGCATCACATACAGCACCGTCACCTGGGAGTCTTGCTCCTTGGCCAGCTGCATGCCGGCGCGCAGCGCGGCTTCGGAGAGTTTCGAGCCGTCCGTAGGAATCAGAATGTGCATGAACATTTTCAGCCTCCTTGCGCGCCAGCGCCTGTGGGGTTGCCACGCAATCCGAACGATTGCCAAACCCATACTCACACTCCGGGGCAGCTGATGCAACACCTAGAAGTAGGTATTCGAGCGGTTTTTTTGATGGCCAAGAAAAGGCCTGAAATTCAGTAGAACCCGGCTCTGGCAAATGCCCGGTAAGCGCTGGCAGCTATCAAAAGCATACTAGCCAAGCTTATGCGCAGCATGCCTTGCACGGGCGTGATCCTGAACATATGGGGCGCTTGCCGGCTCCTCGCCGGTGCCGCATGGGCTGCCGCATCCGCGGTGCAGATCATTAAGAACGGGTGGGGCGGGAAGGGCGGTAGTACGATTCACCCATAGCAACTTGGAGAGGGTATGGGCAAATCGACTTATCGCGCATTGGTGATTGCTTCGCTGGGCATCCCGTTATTCGGAATGCTGGCGGAATATGGCTTCGATCTGGTGCCCCATGAGCTGACCGATCTTTCCCAGAGCCTTTTGATGCAGTCAGAGGTCGGCCCCACAGACTGGATTTTCTTGCTGGCGCTCTCGGTGCTGGTGGTGCTCGGCCTCATTTCCTTCTACGGCCTGCTGCGGTTCAGAGCATGGGCACCCCGGTTTACCCTGTGGTCTTCTGCTGCTACGTGGGTCGTCGCCTGTTTCAGCCCGCCGCTTGTGCTGTCCGGCCTGGGGAACGCAACATCGGCCTTGGGTTTTGCGCTATTTGGTGCGGTGCTTGTCTTGCCGTACTACGCACCCGAAGTGCGAGAGATGTTCTGGCCTTCCAAGGCAGAGGACTGAACAAAAGCCCCTGCCAGGGGCTTTTTGCATGGCCAGGGCAATTGGCTGGGCATGGGGCTGGGTAGAGCGGCCCTGGCTGTCGTAGTTCAGGTTCAGCAGATAGCGGCTGTGCTGCGACGCGTCGGTATTGCCCTGCGGACTTCTTCCCCTTGCGGGTCTTGTATTCGTCGCCCTCCCGGCCATAAATCAAGCGTCTGCAAGAGTGCTGGCGTGCAATGTCCGGGCACAAAAAAACCGCCAGCATCGGATGCGTTTCTTCCGCTTGACCTTAGGAGCTCTTACGCTCCTCTTCTTGCGAGGCGTTGCTGGTGTACAGGATTTATGGGGGAAGTGGTAACAGGGCTAAGCAAATATAGACAAATATACTGAATATTGAATATTAGTGAAAAAATACTGCATTTATAGAGTGAAGAATGTATTTCTGGAAATAATCGTGTAGCTGCGTTGTTGATTATCAATTCTATTTAAGTTTACGTCATAAAAGTAGTGAGTGACTTCATAACGATCAAACGCCTCACGCGGTAGTTTGTGTTCGGCATAGGGATTGTGATGAATTTGCAAACCATCAAGATGCGTTTCAAAATGTTCAGAGCTATCAATGAGTTCTATTATTAACCCCTTTTGTGGATGATAACGACTGCATCTTATTTCGATAGGTAGGCCTGCCTGAGTCATTGCTTTACCTACAGTTGCGGTAGTTGAAAATATTACTGCACTTATATCTTTATATTTGTCATTGGTGAAAATTCCGAGCTCAAGAGGAATTTTTCCATTTTTTACTGCGGTAGGGGTGAATACTTCTGAATAATTACTATCTTTATCAATGCCTTGACCATATAAAACTCTTATGATTGCTTCATTGTTCTGCATAAAAAATAGAGGCTGTTCAAATGGTGCAAGAGCAATAACGAATGGCTTCCCCTTTACATGATCTAGCTTGGAGTAGCTTCTTGAAAATTTTTGATGCTTGCTTTGAATCGCGTTAAGCAATCGTACGCATGAAAAATTTAGAAAATCATTATTTTCTTTGAGATCCCTACGAATCCACTCTGGATAAGAGTCGACAGCATGGTTTGCTGTGACGGCCTCAATATTTATGGAGTTGTTTTCTTTGGTGGTAATGGAAAAATCTGGACTTGGTTTTGAAAAATCCACATTTATCTTCAAGTCTTTAAAACACTGGTATAAATAAATTTCCCAGAAAGATGAGTTAAAAGTAGTTTGAAACTCATGATTGAATTTATTGTCTCTATCCTCGAATCCGCTCGCCCATCTACATATTACATCGCGGATTGGCTTATTCTCATCTTTTAGAAGAAATGAGAAGTGAGGGTGAAATTCATCGCTGTTTTTATCTTGAACTTCAAAAAGAGCTAGTGGTTTCTTAGCTGAAATTGAGTAATCGCTTTTATGAAATCTACCTAATTTGTAATGACGGGCGATACTTTCGGTGACTAGTATTCTGATATATGCAGCTTCTGTTGATCCGATTTTTTGCGCAAGTCTTAAAATTATTTTTAGTAGAAATTGCTGAGGTCCATATGGACCATCAACATCATCCCAACTATGCTCCATCGCTCCGGAGTACTCATTGTCTTTAAAATATAAACTATCGATTTTGTCGCGGATGATTTCATTTCCACTTCTGGCGGCATCAAGCTCTTCCAAAATAAATTGTAATGCAACGTCAGAAGATCTATCTTTGGAGTCTATTATTTTTATAATCTCTCTGGAAACTGCATCAGTAAATTCTTTGACATGCTGCATGAGATACCTTTGATTTAGATAAAAATTAGTTGTCTATATGGATATAGTTATCTTATGCATATTAAAAATTAGTTAAATGATGAATAACCCAGGCCCGCAGTGCGATGTTGGGTCACTGTAATAAACCAAAGAAAAAGGCAATGTAGAGAGCTACATTGCCTTTGTGCGTTAGCAGGCGCTTTTTTTTGGGGCGCTAATCAGATTTCAATGGCAGCCTGCGTCGGGCTGGCGCGCGCATGTATTCATCTTGCAAAGCGCTTGATGCAACTGGTGACGACACCCCAGATTTCCAGAGTCTGTCCTTCTGGCGGCACGATGTCGGGGTAGGTGGGGGCGCCTGCCCTGAGCTTGCAAATGTCGCCATCGCTGTCCAGCACCCTGATGACGAGCTCGCGCTCGACAACTGCCACGACGATGCTCCCATCGCGAGCGCGCAACTCCCTGTCCACCACGACGATATCGCCGTCATCGATGCAGTGTTCCTGCATGGACGGGCCGGCCACGCGCAGCAGGAATGTGGCCTTGGGGTGCGTGACCAGCAGGTCAGTAATATCCAGCCGCTTGCCAGCGAAGTCATTCGCGGGCGAGCCTGCGCGTGCGCTGCGATCAGCCAGCGGCAAAGTAACCGGGGACGCAATCAGTTGGACGGGCATACCACTCATGAGACGATGACTGTGCATATGTACAGTGTAGCGGTTGATGCGACTCAGGTGTCATGAATCCACGTTGATGTCGCATGCTTTCCACTCGATCTTGCACCCGGTTCTGTGCGGAGCCGGGGGTCCATGTCGAATTGCATATGCTATGCCGAAAGCTGGCCAGCCCGCAGTGGTGACTGTGGCGGGCGGGCATTAGTGGGCATCAGCGGGGACTAGAAATTGACTAGCCGCATGCATTGCAGAGCACGCAGGCATTATCCGAAAGACTGCGCTACGCGGCGGCTAGAGCAGCCAAGTGAATATCCGCCGACCCTTGAGTGCTGGCTGCATTCACATGGTCAAAGTAGTCG
The DNA here is from genome assembly GCF_039581415.1 of Comamonas sp. F1-6. Classification (NCBI taxonomy): domain Bacteria; kingdom Pseudomonadati; phylum Pseudomonadota; class Betaproteobacteria; order Burkholderiales; family Comamonadaceae; genus Comamonas; species Comamonas sp. F1-6. The sequence goes on along the minus strand of NZ_JBCPWN010000031.1, from coordinate 19,701 downwards.
TACCAGCCGCTGGCTTTGATGCCCGTCAGCAGAGCGTCACGAGCGGCCTGGTCAGGAAAGCGCCAAATACCAAGGAATGTATGTGCGGTTCCCTGGTCGATGCTGGAGTCCGTTTCTGCCAGGGAGAGGACTTCGACACCGAGGCTGGAGAGTTGATTCAATGCGAGTCCGATGCCGCCAAGAAAATGTTGCCTTTGTTCGGCGGACAGTGCGAGCCAAGCCGAATTGGGGGTGTAGAGCTCTACAAGGTAATGAGACATGGTTCCACTTTCACTTGAGATTGCGCAGTGCGCGTTGACATATACGATGTGTGGCGGCAGCTTGGGAGCTTTGAAGCCATTGGGCGCAGATATCACGCACCCAGGCTGGCTGGTCCTTGGCGGCATCATTGAGCCAGTTGGCGACCGAGTCCTGCACATAGACCGAAGGGTCGCTCTTCAGAGCTGAGAGCAAAGGCAGTGCTTGCTCGGGCAAGCGTTTGAGCTGTGAGATATGCGTGCTCCACACCCCACGGGGACGCAAGACCTCGCACGCGAATCGTCGGACACGTTCAGAAGGATCTTGTGTCCATGGCATCAGCTGAGCGATAGCCGCAGCTAGGTCTTGCACCAGGTGCGGCCGCATTGCCATCCAAGCCCATTCACGCACACCAAAATGGGCATCGTCTGCCAGCGGGTGCATTGCGGCCAGCCGTACACCGAGATCCAGGTTAGGCCGGGCACCGATCATGAAACATGCCCAGCCTCGTGCCATATCGGCGCGGTGCGTTTGGCATTGTGCAATGCCCTCAGTACCCAGGGCCTCCAGCAAGACTGCGCCGATACGGGCCATGCGTTTGAGCACGCCCAATTGGCAGGCTTCATCGATCGTGCTCAGTTCTTGGGCCGTAAGCGCCGGAAAGAGTGTTCGTGCCAGTACGGCCTGGTCGACTGCCAGGCATTCAGCCAGCGTCGCGCATTGCAACTCCCCACGCGATAGCGCATGCAGAACGTCCCGAGGAATGTCAACGGTGCGCGTCGCACCCTTGCGGACTTGATCTCTCATGATTCAACGTCCGATTCAGGGCCTCGTACTTTCTCCAGCAGCGCTGCTAGCTGCTTTCGCTCATGTGCAGACAGGTTGCCAAACAAGCCTGCAATCCACCGACCATGCTGGTCGATAACGGTACTGGCGAGCTGTTTTCCTTTTGAGGTCAGCCGAATGCAAAGTGCGCGGCGGTCTTCGGCGTTGGCGTGACGTTCAATCAGACCTTCGCGCTCCAGTCCGTCTAAGAGGCCTGTCACCGTGGCGCGGGTCACGCCAGCCTGTTCGGCCAGCGCGTTGGGTGCGAGTCCGTCAGGCGCCACATCGAGAACGAACAACAGCACAAAGCGCCCCTCAGACAAACCATGAGGGGCCAGCAAAGCAGCGCAGTCGCGGTCGATGTTTGCAGCCATCGACAGCACTTGAAAGCACAGCTGGATGCCGTCCACATCAGGAAGTTTGCGTCGTTGTGCTTCTTCAATTAGCGCCTGGTACTTCTGTTCAAGCTTCATTAGTTAGCCGAAATATAATATGGTGGCCAATTATATGAGCAAGATCACTTCATGAATAGTGGACCGAGCACCACTGCAACAGATGCTGGCTTGTCGATTGCAGACCTTGGCCTAGCTGAGCGCCGATTCGATGACCAAGCAGAGTAGGGTGGCGGTGAGCACTGAACCGTGAGAAGCGCTCAGGGACGGCGCTTGCTTGCGATCAACTGGGGCGGGCCGAGGCCCGCGCCTTCATCCCGCTCAGTTGGTCGCAAAGCAGTACATCAGCCCGGCGCTGCCGCTCTGTTTGAGCTGGTCGACGCTGCAGCCGCGCGTGCCGTGCGATGAGTTCCACGAGGCATTGGCCACAGGGTCGGGGTTGGTGCCCTTGTGGTCGTGGTGGCCCACGATGGCGGAGCCGCCGTCGCTCTTGGTCCAGTTGCCGCAGGTGGTGTCTTTGCCGGGCTCGGACACGGCCAGCGTGCCGTCAGGGCGCGAGCCGGTCAGGATGTCGTGGCGGTTGACCTCATCGCCAAAGCCCGAGACGACTTCGCCCTTCTCGGTCAGCGAGGTGTCCTTGCCGACCTTGGCATTGGCGCTGTGCAGGTCAGCCACGCTGGTGGCAATGACCACGCCCTTGGCGTTGCGCCACGGGCCGTTGCCAATGCGGTCGCGCGCATTGACGGCCGGTTGCCCATTCAGGGCAGCGTTGCTCAGGTAGGCGCGCCAGGTCTTGTTGCCTGCGCCCACGCTTGCGGCCAGCGACTGGCAGTAGCGGTCGGCCCCGGCCAGCCCGCCCAGGTCGCCGCCCTTGCCGGGGTTGGCGCTGGTGATGAAGAAGCTCATGGGGTTGCCGCCCGACGCCCCCATGGCGCCGCAACCCACAATCAGTGCGGCAGCCGCAAGGGCGGTGCTGGCAGAAAGAACCAAACGACGTGACATGGCAGGCTCCTGAGCAATAGTGGAGCCAGCAGGCTAACGCAAGCTTGTGTCAGCGGCAATATGGGGACGGCTGTGAGCTGGGCCAGGCGCAGCGGGCTGCCCACAGATGAGGCAGTGGACTAGCACTGCTTCAATCAAATATCCAGAAATAAGCACCCGCAACGGCACATGCCAAAGCCATCACCAAGAAGACCCAGTGCAAGCCTGGAATGCCTTCCGCCCCGGTGTACTTGTGAGAGCGCGAAGTCCCTTGTTCTCGTACCGACAAGGGATCGGCGCCCACAGCTCTGCCTGACACGGGGGGAACCGCCCAAACCCGATGATTCGCCGAATGGCGAAACTGAAATGCGTCGTAGGCTAAGTAGCCAAAAAAGGTGGCGAGCGCAAAGAGCCAAAGTGGTGACATCCAAGGCCTCGGTTGTTATGGAGAGCACTTGATTATTGGCTCGATCCTGCATTTGTCTCTGTGGCTAGGTTAGCGGAGCTAGGTAGCTCAGTGAGTTGCAGCGGTGACGGCTAGGGCCGGCCTGTCAGCAGTTAGCTAGGAGCCGTCATTCGTCAACACTCTCCCGAGTTTGCTCAAACGACAGTTACACACTAATAGCGATCGCTCATTTAAGACAAGAAAAAATATGGGCGCTTCACAGGTGCTGAAGTAGGCACTGGGCCGTACTGTCAAAGAAATGAGTCTTTATTAGCTAGTGTCTAGCTCTAGGAGCTGGGACAGGTGTGAATTGCAGTGGTGCAATTTTGACATAGTGAGATATGCGCACAACTGATGCCACCGCCCAAGCCGATCGATCCAACAGCTCCGGCTGGACGGGGAGAGCGATTAATAGTTTCAAATTGCCATCGCCATCGGTGTCCATAGTGGCTGTTGATCGCTGAAGGGGTGGGATGACCATATTTTGCTCCGTGCGAGAATGCGAGTTTGGAGCATCCGCTGGAAGCAATGGGTATAGCGGTGGGTACCTTTAGTGCTCCACCGTGGTGGCTCGCCACGAGATGGTTTATTCGGCTGATGGCCGTCATGTGCGCGTAAACCGATACATACTCCGCATCACTTGGTGCGAGGATATAGTCGGAACTAAATTCACTGTCATGCTGCGCTATGAATAATGCCAGTCCCGTATTATTGTTATTGCGCGGAACAGTGCCGGATGGAGTGCATTTCACGACCCAATCGCCGCTAATACTCTGTACTCTTGTCATTAATGACGGCCAGATAAGGAGATTTCTATGTCGGTGTAGCGCTAACGCAAGCCGCCAGGCAGTTGGGGTGATTTTTTGACCAGATTGAAATCTTCCCTGATTTGGGACCAGCCAAGTTCGACTTGCAACCGCCCTTGGATCCCAGTTGATAACCAATCCTCGATTTCCATATAGGGGTTGGCCCAGCGCTGCACCTGCCCAGTGATCCATATCCCAATGAGACAGAATTACAGGAGCCTCCAGATTTACATATTTTGACCCAAGAGGGTCGATTGGCGGTGAGGGTTGCGTAGAATAATTCCAGCCTGTAGGCACTCCAAAGTCGAAGAAAAGGTGGACAGGCGGAGGTGTATTTGGACAATTATCTACATCTACCAAAGCATGCCAATTTGCTTGTCCTACATCGTAAACGACTAGCATCCGTTTTTGCATGCCTATCATAGCATTATCAATCAGGATTTGCACTTGATTCTTGCTCGTCCGTGGTGAACCACTCAATCGAGAAAATGAGCGAAGTTTCTGAATGATTTTCTGGTTGTTGATTATCTTGGCGGAAATAATTCTTACCGGAGATGGTATGGTTTCTTCATTAGCTTTCAAAAAATATAGCTCTGCATTAGCATGCTCGGATGGTCCGACTATGAAATCTACTTCATACCAATTACTCTGTGAATCGTCATCGACTTCTAGATTTATACCGATCAACCTCGGATCCTTTACCATCAAGAGCCATGTTGCTGGATCCCAATCTCTTTCTAGTAACTTCCTTGGTGATGTCTGGAACGACTGTTTTTCTATTCCATCCAAGACAATTGACTCACCTCCCTTGGTCTCTTGGGAATTTTCGTCAATCAATGCATAAATGGTCTTAATGATGTACTGTTCTTCTTTTTTCAAATTTCACACTCCGTATTTATAGATCTATCAAATAGAATTCAGTATTAATTATTTTCCTATATGCTGGCTGCTTAGTTCCAGAAAAATTCACCATAAATCGATGGACTCTAAATAACGCCACGGCCTAGCTTTACCGCCAAGACCTCTTGCGGTGATTGCTAGCGGGTATTGGTGTGGTACTTAGTGATCATGATTAGGTTGGCATCAAGTTTACGTGCCCGGTGTTGGCTTGGGCGTATTCAGGCGGAGCAAAGCGGCTGCTTGTGTCGGTCTGTCTTGGGGACGCTCAGTCCAACCTCTTTCTTAAATGTCATTTTTGCCAAGGCTTGCTTTGTGCACTCTCTAAATGCTTGCCCGTGCTCTGGGCAAGGTACCTTTGACTTACCGGTGGTCTATCCATATTACCTATAATCGCCGCATTGGGCACGTAGGAGGCGTCGTCTGAGCTACTTGGCGGTCGAGCATAGTAGGGGCACATTGAATCGCCAGTGGAGTTTTCTGGGTAGTTTAGGGGGCGCGACGGGAATTGAAATGATGGCGCTCAGAGGGAGATAGCCCCGCTGCACCCCCCTTAAACCCCGGCCTGATCGGTTCGATTCCCATCGCATAGATACCGATGCCTCAGACCGTGTGGATCAGGCCATATTTGCGGCCCAACTGCGAACTTGCTTTCGTGATTTGATTTTCCAGCCATCCTTTGTGCGCTCAAGGCTGTCTTCATACCAAAGGCCGCTCACAAAACGGAATTGACACTGGAAGTTGCCCCTGGTGTGAGAGTCACGTCCTCTATTACCTCGACGTCGGCGCAGTCCCTGGGGTTGAAAGAGGGCGACAACGCATATGCCGTCATTAAAGCGTCGTCGGTAATGGTCGCTGTGGATTAAACAGCTCTTCTGTCTAAGCAAAGAGGCTCCTAGAGGAGCCTTTCTGATTCAGCCAGTTCAGATCAGTTGGATGCGCTAAGTTAAAAACTTCTTTTGCAAGCAACGACCTCCAGACCGGCGCAGCGGATAGCGCGGCAATGTTTGCGCAGACAGCCAACAGGCATCAGAAGCCGGACAAGGGATTGCTGCGCTTCTGAATTCCGGGGGCGTCTGAGGTCCAATCAGGTCAGGTGGTCTTCCACAATCAACCAGCCCATGCTCCCAACCCCATCATTGATGATGTCCAGGTGGTTGCCGCCCTCGTACAGGCGAATGTTCTGACCAACAAAGGCTCTGGGTGCAAGGCGCTCAATATTGGACAGGGCCAGCCTTATTTGCTCGCCAAGCTCAGAAAGTGACTTTTGAGAGTAGTCAATGTCGATAGCCTCGGCCAGCAGTCCATAGACAACTCTCTTTTTTCTCTCTTCGGGGAAAGCGAGCACTTTTGTATGCAAGAGCTCTGCATCCGAAAATTTGCGACCAGTGAGCTTTTCAAAAACTTCAATGCTTGGCAAAGTTCCCTCCTAGCGCTGCGTGACTCAATGTAACCAGCATAGTCGAGCGCATTGAAGAGATGCAAGCGCCAAGAGCGCGTAGTTACGCCTACTTCAGCAATGAATTCAGGACTGCAAACGACGCAGACCAGCTGCTGGGCATGGTTTGTCAATCGCCCTCAGGTGCCTGATCCTGCCCGTGAAAGGCTTCCCATGCAGCTGCTTCCAGCTCACCGCAATCAGAGATGAGATTGCCGCTCTCATCATGAAGCGTATACGTTTGTTGCTCACCTCCAATGCTCGCGGCGCCATCAAGTCCCAGCAGCAAGGTATACATGGTGTCTCTCAGCACCGCATCCAGAATCGCTCGAAGTTGCTCGTGCTGCTTGGGCGTGAGCTCTAGGGCTTCGATCCGCGCTGCGACCTCCGACTCCTCATGAGCATTCATGAAAGACAAAAGAAGTTCCGATTTGAGCTTGACCCAGTTTTCAGCAAATTGTTTGGCGTTCATCGTTACATGCGCAGTCATCGGCAGCGTCCAGGAGACTGAGGAAAAATTACCGCAAAAGGCGTGACTTGTGGCAACTCACTGCTGCCCAGCATTCGGTTTGCAGCTGTTCATCACAGCAAGCCTGAGCCAGGCCAGCGCAGGATCATTGTGCTTTCGCGCATGCCAGGCCTGTTGGTATGCCATTTTCGGTAGTTGCAATTGGCGTGGAGGCGCAAACTGCCGCAGATTCTTGAATGAGCGCAGCGGGCCGACAGCACGGCGGGCAATCGTCAGAACCAGATCGGTACCTGGCAGCAATTCAACCGCAGCGCTCCAGTGTGGCAAGGCCACCGCAATCCTCCTTTTAAGTCCCTTGGCGGCGAGTGCGCGCTCGATCTCGTCGTTCGCATCCGGCCTCAATGCCAGCATGACATGAGGGCGCGTCAGCCATTCCTCTAGCGACAGTCCTCCTTTTTCCGGACTGACGGCCTTGTCTGCGAGACAGATGAAATCCTCTTCAAACAGTGTTTCGACCTGGATGTCTGGTGCAAGATCGGGAAAGATCCCCAGAGCCAGGTCCAGTTCACCATCGGCTAGCTGTACCAGCATGGCATCACGGCTGGCCTGACTGATGGCGAAGTCAAAGCCGGGCGCATGTTTGCGGACGTATCGCATCAGGTCCGGAAGTACCAGACGAGCCGCATAGTCGGACAGTGACAGCCTGAATCGTCGTTGTGCCTGCAGTGGATCGAACTGAGGTGTTCCCAGCAGAGTATTGAGGCTGCCCAAAGCCTCCGAGAGTGGTTGCAGCAGCGCATTGCCTCGGGCCGTCAGCTCCAGCTTTCCCTGTTTGCGCACCAGCAACGGGTCATTGAAATGTTCGCGCAGCTGAGCTAGCGAATGACTCACTGCCGGTTGGCTCTTGTGCAGGCGCATGGCAGCCCTGGTCACGTGCTTCTCGGTCAGCAACGCGTGAAGTGCCAGCAGCAGATTGAGGTCGATACGGCGCAGATCATCCATGTGAAGAATAGTACATGTGCATATAAACGATTTCCATAATTAATCCGTATGCGAGACCATTCAGACATTGCTTGTAGACGTTTGAAGGAGTGGCAGATATGAACAGCAAGATGGCATTGATGACGGTCGCCTCACTGGGCATGGCCTTGCTGGCGGGGGCCATCCTGCCTTTTCAGGCCGCTGCAAATGCCAACGTAGGCCGTGCTCTTGGCCACCCTTTCTGGGGGGCTGCCACATCGCTGGTGATCAGCCTGGCCGTGATGGTGCCCATGCTGATTCTGGTCAAAGCCCCCATGCCGAATTTCAGCAATGCGTTTCACGGTCCCTGGTGGTTGTGGATCGGCGGTGTCCTGGGGGCTGTTTACGTCGCCAGTGCTGCAGCCCTGATACCCAAACTGGGTGCCGGCGGATTTCTGGTCGCCGTGGTCGCAGGACAGATGGTCGTGGCGGTATTGATCGATCACTTCGGTGTCATGGGGCTGGAACCCAAGCCCATCAACGTCATGCGTGTGCTGGGTGTGCTCCTGATTCTTGGCGGGGTGTTCCTGATCCAGGGAGCAGGAGCAGCCAGGCCTGCAGCCACAGCGATCCCCGCCACCTCCAGCGTGGGCTTGGCTTGAGCACAAAAATAGTGATGGCCCCACTGGCGCGGCGCCAGTGCGCTGAGCACTTCTCGAAAGGAAATGGACATCAGCGCCTCACGCCGAAATGCTCAATGCGAGGATCGAAAAAATGTCCCTGACGCTCGCCGAACGTCTGGGGTTCCATCACACCAAGTGCATACGATTAGGAGTGTGCATGCCTGGAGCAGGAGATCGCCATGAGCAAATTCAGTATTCAGCACATTGATCACATCGTGTTGCGCGTCACCGACCTGGAGCGCAGCATCCGCTTTTACCAAGCGGTCCTGGGCTGTGCCTTGGTGAAGCGTCGCGAGGATTTGGGTATGGTTCATCTGCGAGCTGGTGCATCCATGATTGACCTGGTGGATGTTGAGGGCCCTTTAGGCCGTGCGGGCGGAGCTGCGGCCTCAAGCGAGCGCAGAAATGTCGATCATTTTTGCCTGCGTATAGAGCCTTTTGATGAGCAAGCCATACTCACCCATTTGGCTGGCCATGGTCTTGAAGCGGATAGGGCGGTGCGGCGCTTTGGTGCTGACGGCATGGGCCTGTCCATTTACTGCAAAGACCCGGACGGCAATCAGCTTGAACTTAAAGGGCCAGCGAGCGCCGATTGACAACTCAGGCGGCAGTCCGAACTCCCTGAGTGTTCGCTATGCCCGATCTGGTTGCTCGAAAGACAGCCTCTGGCTGTGGATTCAAGCGATTGCGGCTGTCGCTGTCCGGCCCGCAAGAGACGCTCCCATCGCGGCAAGGTGTCACCGCCACTGTCCCTGTCACCTCAGGACGGGTTCGTTTGACCCTTAAACTAGCCGCATGAATCGACGTAGTCTGGTCTTATCCGCCCTGGCCGCAGGGTTTGCTCAAGTGACGGCGGCAGGCCCCCAGCCTCAAGAAATGGCCGAGTGGTCTCGGTTTTTCACAGAAGCCGAGGCGCAAGGCAGCATCGTTGTTCTCGATGCACGCGATAACTCTGAAACTACCCACGTCTACAACGTGTCGCGTTCCGCTCGGCGTTACTCGCCAGCCTCTACCTTCAAGATTCCGCACAGCCTGTTTGCGCTTGATGCAGGGCTGTTGCGTGACGAATTTCAGCTCATTCAATGGGATGGTGTGAAACGACCTGTGGAGGCCTGGAACGTGGACCAGAATCTGCGCTCCGCGATGAGGAACTCCACCGTCTGGGTGTATGAGCGCTTCGCCAAGGAGCTCGGCGATGCACGCGAGAGCGCCTATATGCGAAAGATTGGGTATGGCAATGCGGTCGCCACTGGCGACAAGCCATTCTGGGTTGAGGGCGACCTCGCCATCTCGTCCTTCGAGCAGATTGCTTTCTTGCAACGGCTTTACCGCAATCAACTGCCTTTCCAGGTCGAGCACCAGCGGCTTGTGAAGGACGTGATGGTCAATGAAGCAGGACCTGACTGGATACTGCGTGCAAAAACGGGCTGGACCGGAAAAATCGGCTGGTGGGTGGGCTGGGTAGAGTGGCCCAGCGGCCCCGTCTTCTTCGCCTTGAACATGGACACGCCCAACAGACTTGCCGACCTTGCCAAACGGCAAAGCATCACACGCAATGTTCTGCGCTCCATTAAAGCGCTACCCACTTCAGCATAGATCTGGACCGGGAGCAGAAGCCGGCAGGGCTGTGTCTTGAAGAGCTCTTGCGGCCGGTTCCTGCCTCCCGTTTGCATGTTCCAAAGGGATACTTGAGATGTGAGCCGACATGGATAGTCTCAGGCGACGATCTCTCCGTTGCGGATCGCTACGCGAATGGCCTGCGCCGTCGTGGCGACGCCCAGGCGCTTGCGGATGCGGCGCAGGTGGTTTTCCACAGTGCGTTCGGACAGGCCGAGGGTTGCGGCAATCTCCGTCTGCCGCCGGCCGGCGGCCGTCCATGCGAGCACCTCACGTTCGCGATCGGACAAGGGGCCGAGCTCCTCTTGCGCGGGCAGCTCCAGCAGCCTGCGCGCCGTGCGGAATGCGGTTTGGGCGATCAGCTCCAGCGCCAGCCGGGCCTGCGGCGAGGCATCGATGCGCTCGCCACCCAGGCTCATTGCGCCTTCCAGCCCCAGGAGGCCGAATACAGGCACTTGCAGACCGTGGATACCCGGGCCTTGCGGCGCGCGGACGACGCTGTAACGCTCGCCCTGAGCGCCGTTCGTCTTGGTCCAGAAGAAGGGCTGGTTCGTCTCCAGGATATGGCGCGTCACCGGGCAGTGCCGCACGTAGGTTTCAGCATCCACAGGCGCGCCCGTGCCGAACCAGTCGCCTTCGATCCAGTAGATGCGCTCCACCGCATCGTCCCGAGCGCTGGAAGCCGAGAACAGCACAAAACGGTCGTACCCCAGCGGCGCGCCGACAGCACGCACCGTATCCTGGATTGCGGCGAGGCTGCGGGCGCCCTCGATGGCGAGGGCTCCGTGCAATGCCGCCTGCGCGATTGCAGTGCTCATCTCAGGCCGTGACTTCCTTGAGCAAGGTTTCGGCCGCGAGTTTGCCAAGCGCATTGCCAGCCAAAGGGCTGTCGCCGGTGATCAGCTGGCGGTCCCGGTGCACGGCACCCGAGATGCCGTCGTTGACGATCTCGAAACCCAGGGTCTTGAGCCTTTCGCCGAACTTCCAGGTCAGGTGACCGGGCATGTAGCCGATGGCCGGGGTCTGTGCATCAAGTGCATCGGGGAAGGCGCAGATCTTGTAGCCTCGGTAGATGTCGCTGTCGCCAACCGCTAGGAAGGCAGCAGGTCCGTGGCACAGGGAGATGACGAACCGGTTGTTGGCCGCAGCCCATTCCAGCACCGCACCTACGTCACTGCTGTCGGGGATGCCGATCAGCGCGCCATGCCCGCCGGGGACGAAGATGGCTGCGTACTGCTCCAGCCCTTGCTCAAGCACCGTCGACAGGCGCAGCGGCTCCTTGAATTGCGAGTGGTACTTGTTGAAAAAGCCCTTGACCGTCTCGTCTTCGGAAGGCATTGCCCAGAACTCGAACTTGACGGGATTTCCCGACACCGTTGCCACATCGAACGCGAAGCCCGCCTTGTCCAGGTGGTACATGGGCAGAAGCGTCTCGACCGGGTGGTTGCCGGTGGAGAAGAAGCTGCCGTTGTCGGTCAGCAGGTAGCGCTCGTCTGCGCCGATCATCAGGATCTTCTTGCTGCCTTGATAGGTTTTCGCGTAGTCGGCGCCGCTCAGGTCGGACTTGGGCGACGTGAACTGGCTGAGCGAGTAGGGGGAGGGGAAGAACGCATTGAGTTCGGCCGGATCGGGTTGCGGTTGCTTGTCGGGAGTCGATGGTTCAGCCATGGGGCACCTCTGAGGTAGTTTGCGGAGGGCACAACAATGCGGCGGCAAGAAACCTGTGGCAATGAGGGATTTCCGTCAACGCGGGTCGGGTGAAGCCGGAATTTTGCTCCCGGCCTGTTTCAGGCTCGCACAGAGCCAAAGTCGGGAGCAGAAGCCTGGAGGCGCTCCGCCAATTCGCGTGTCTCAATGGTTGAATCACTTTGGGCCGACTGTATTTGCGATGCTCGCCGCGCCTGTTTGTCCGCATACATGCACTGGTCAGCCTCCTTGAGCACAGCCTGCGGAGAGCTGGCGGATGGATCGGCACTCACAATGCCAAAGCTTGCTCCTGGATAGTCGAAGCTGCACTCGGCAAATTTATAGCTTCCGATCAGCAGCGGTGCCAATCGACTGCGCATGGCTTCAAGAGCCTTGTCCTGATCCATTGGGTCAGGCGGAGCAATCAGCCCGATGACGACAAATTCATCACCACCTAGTCGCCCCAGCATGTCACTCTTGCGCAAACCTGCAGACATGCGCCGGCCGACTTCGACGAGGAATTGGTCACCGACCACATGTCCGTAGGTGTCGTTGATCGCCTTGAACCCATCCAGATCGATGAAGGCCACCAGGACCCATTGCTGCGTGCGGCCCGCTAAAGCGAACAGCCGATCCAGTTGGGCCATCACATTGCGCCGGTTCGGCAGATTGGTCAGTGCATCATGGTTCGCCGCATGTCGCTCGTCCTGCCGCCGCGCCACCATTTGCCCGATCACGTGGCTGGAGAGCAGGATGAAAAGCAAGCCGATCGCCGCCACCAGCCCTGCCATCCAATAGTGCTGTCGACGCATGGCAGGCAGGTGATCCAGGGCCGCCATCGTGATCAGCTGGTACTGTGTTTTGGATAGCGGCTCACGCTGCAGCAGATAGGGTTTGCCATCGATGAGCCACTGATCAGCATGGCCGGAGCTGGCCATGGCTTGCACATCCAGAGCTATTCCTGGATCTTCTCCATTGTCTGGCGAAGAGGGCATGCTGGAAGACTGCGCAGTACCCGGCGAAAGAAGCCCTGCCGCATTGCGCAGCATGAATGGAGCGGACGAAGCGGTGGTCACTCTTCCCTGGCGATCCACGATCAGTGCAATGTGGTGTCCAGTCAGGTAGAGCGCTATTTCCGGGGTATCGAACTTCACCGTGACGGAGCCCAGAGGCATGTCGTCTTCGTTCTCAATGCGGCTGGCTACAAAATAGGATGGTGTCTTGTTCAGCCGGGCGATACCGAACGAATGGCCATTGCCGTCACGCAATGCATCGATCAGATAAGGACGGCCAGAGTAGATCATGCCCACGATGCTGTCAGGCTCGTTCCAGTTGCTGGCCGTCACCGTGTCGTCCGACATGTTGTTCATGTAGATGCGGGCATAGCGCAGATCACTGGAGAGTTCATGCATGAAGTTGCCGACCTTGCGCACCAACGGATCCTGTGTGAATTGCGCCGCGCGCTGCTGGCGCGTGAGCCTGGCCAGACTTGGCGGATCGTCGCGATACCGGGTGGCCAGCTGGATCACCGAGCCCTGGCGCGCCACCATATTGGCCACACTCGACATTTCAGTGAACAGCCGATCCATGATGCGTGCGGTCGTCTTGGCTTCGTATTCGGCGCTGGCCGCCAGGCGATCCAGCTCTGCACCCACGACTCGCTGTGACATCCACCACCCCAGACCAGCCACCAAGGTCAGCCACGCAACGGCCATTCCCAGTGTCGCCATGCGCACGGTGGGGCGCATTGACTGTTTGTGCTGAGCTTGCAGCGGTAATGCCTTGCCCACGTACACCCTCCAGACTGTTTTGAAAGCATGGTAGCAAGTACGTCTGGAGCGAAAAGTCAGGAAAGGTCATCGGTGAAGCCGGTGTCGCGGCCGTATGAGTCCTCTGCGAAAAAAGCCGGCGCAGTCGATGGTTGAGCCGGCCTGGATGCGACCGCATTGAGGGTGCTCCTGAATGGTGCACCGTCTTTCCCGGGCACTTAAACCACCGCAGCGCTGAACGGCTCTGGCCTTCGTGCAAGCAGATGAGACAGCTTTTGAAGGCCCGTCTGCAAGCGTCCACGGTCCTTGATGCTGCCCAGCGAGATGCGAATGGCATTGACGGAGCCGCTGCCGGTGGCGCTGGTTGCGAATGCCTCCGCCGGCGTGACGGCGATGCCCTCGCTGTCGGCCGCACGCGCAAGCTGTGAGGAGTTCCAATATCCTGGCAACTCGAGCCATACATGCAGGCCGTCTCCAGTGCCGCTGTACCTCCCCGCAAGAATATCCCTGGCCATCCAGTGGCGCAGACGCGCCTCCTTGCGTACGCCCTCCATCAAAGCAGCAGCCGAACCGTCGAGAATCCACTGTGTGGCCAGTGCGGCCGTCAGAGGTGCGACCATCAGCGCAAATGACCTGAGCGCGACCAGGAAACGTTCGCGTTCATGCGGGTCACGTATGAGCACGAAGGCGACACGCAAGCCGGGCGTCAGGCATTTCGACAGGGTCGAGATGTAGGACACCTGTTCCGGGGCAAACGTGGCAATAGGTGGTGGCGGTGCATCGGCAAGCAGCCAGTAGGGATCATCTTCGACAATGCGTACATTGCAGCGCTTCGCGATGTTGGCGAGCTCCTTGCGCCGGCGCTCCGGAATGGTGATGGCGGTCGGGTTCTGCAATGTAGGGTTGAGGTAGAGCAGCCCAGGCTGGTGCTGATGGCAGGCCTGCTCCAGCATCTCGGGCACCATCCCGTGCTGGTCCGCTTCCACCGCAACGATGCGCCGGCCGAACTGGGTCGCAGCAGTACGCAGGCCCGGATAACTTGCTGGCTCTGTCAGTATCACATCGCCAGGCTTCGTCAGCGCCAGGATCAATGCGGCAATTGCAGCTTGAGCGCCCGGACAGACAACAACCTGTGCTGAATCCAGAGCTCCAAACATCGGCTCCAGCCATCTGGCTCCTGCCTTGCGGTCGGAGTCGCTTCCTCCGCCCAGGTGGTAAGTCATCAGCAATGCGGTGTCTGCCCCCATCATTACCTGAGAAAGGCCTTGTTTCAGCAGGTCGTCGAAGTCCACGCCAGCGGGTGGGGGAGGAGTGTTCATGCTCAGGTCGAGGACCGAGGTCAGTTCAATTCTCGGTGCTGCGACATAGGTGCCTCGCGCGCCGCGGCCTTCGAGCAGATGGCGGCGTCTGGCTTCGTCGTATGCGCGCGTGACCGTTGTCAGGTCGAGGTTCAGCTGTGCTGCCAACTGGCGCTGCGGGGGCAGACGATCACCCGGTTTCAGCGAACCGTCTGCCATTGCCGCCTGCAAGGCATCCGCAATCTGCAAGAAGCGCGGCCCGCCATGCACGGCCAATCGCGGCAGCCAAACTGGCAAACTGTCATCTTGTATGGTTTTCATACGCAGACATTTTGTCTCAATGTATGGAAATTGCTTTTAAGTAATATGCCTCAGAGCGTGTAGCGATTCCATTCTTGTATGGCAATCGCCGACGTTTTCGCCTCTCTCCCTAGGGGGCGGTGTTCCTCACGGTAGACAGTGTCAAGTCATAGGCTGGAAATTTTCAAAATGATCGATTGGGTCCCTGTAATCTTTGTTACGTTCAAGGTTCTCATCTTCGGCGCATGCATGTTCTTCGCCATCAAGTGGCATTACGACCAAGGCAAGAAGGGGATGGACAGGCGCGCGCTGCTGCGCACGGGCGGCAAGGTGGCTGCCGCCTTCATGCTGGCGCTGTTGTGTGTGCTGCTGTTCACCTTCGGCCTTGCCAATATACTCGGCATGGACTTGAGCCTGCCATGACGGCGAAGGCTGGTTGGCCGATATCCAGTCATGCAATGAACCTTGCATTCATCGCTCGGCCATGACTGGCTGCCTTATCGAAGATGGCAATCTGCCTTGCATGGCCTTTGCAGACTACCTTTGGCTCCAGGCACTCGGGAGGCCACTTGCTTCGGATGACGAGGTTTATTCAATCGCCAGGCTGCCTCTGCTTTTCCGGGCCAGCTCGACAAAAGCCAAAGCAGCGGGCGAGAGCTTGTCAAAGTTCAGCGCGGCCAGCGCGATTTTCCGGCGACAACGGGGCTTTAACGGGCGGTAGACAACCCCTGCCGGGGGCTCGGGCAGAGCCAGACGTGCGGCAATGGTGACTGCCTCGCCTTGCGCGACAAAGCCCATCATCGAGGTGAGCTGCTCAAACTTGAACAGAGTTCTGGGTGAGGCGCCCTGGCTGGCCAAAAAAGCATCGATATGGGGGCCTGAGCCTGCGCTGGTACGGATAAAGGGCTGTCCATGAAAGCTCATGGCAGCAATGGCCGATTGGGACGCAAGGGGGTGCGCAGCAGGCAGCACCGCCACCAGCTCGTCTTCGGCCAGGGTCAGGGTGTCGAAGCGCTCGTCGGGCAAGACGACAAAGCCTAGTTCCACGCGCCGCTCCAGCAGCCACTGAACGACTGTGTCGTCCATGGCTTCCTCAATGTGGACCTCGACCAGGGGGTGCTTCTGCTGAAAACGTGCCAGGAGCTTCGGCAGCAGACGCAGCGACGAGGTGGCGCCAAAAGATGCGATGCGCAAGGTGCCCCGGGCAATGCCATGCTCCGCATCGGCTTCCTGCTGCAATGCCTCTTTTTGCTGAAGGATGTCATTGGCGCGGCTCAGTAGCCTGGCGCCCACTTCGGTCAGTGTTGCCGCTGCTCCTTCTCGCTTGAAAAGCGCGACGCCCAGCTCTGTCTCCAACTGCTTGATGGCATGGCTGACGCCGCTCTGGGAAATACCCAGTACACCCGCTGCGCGAGAGAAGCTGCCGACTCGGGCGAGCGCTGCAAAGACTTCGAGTTGCGTGAATGTCATGAGCTTTTACTCATTCGACGATGAATACTGATTATCAGATAGTAACGTCTCATGAACACATCACGAACTTCCACCCATTTGGGATTGATCGGCATGGCTGCCCTGTGGGGCGCCTCCTGGCCCTGGGGGCGCATCGTCGCGCAAACCATGCCTCCGCTGGCTGCGGCCAGCCTGCGCTTCTTTCTGGCTGGTTTCCTGCTGGTGCTGTGGCTGTACCGCAGCGGGCGCATGGGTGCATTGCGTGTTCTTGGGCCTCGCCAATGGGCGGGTCTGGCCTGCGCTTCTGCCGTGGGCGTGCTGGGCTACTCCGTGTTCTTCTTGCTGGCACTCAAGACCGTGCCTGCGGGCAAGGCGGCCATGGTGGTGGCGCTCAACCCGGTCCTGACCATGCTGTTCGCAGCGCTGCTGTTTCGTGAGCGCGTAAACGCCGTCATGTGCCTGGGCTTGGGGCTGGCCGTGACAGGCGCTCTGTATGCACTGAGCGGCGGCGCTTTGGGGGAGCTGGTGTCTTCCTCGTCCGGCGTGGGAGAGTGGCTGCTGCTTGGCTGCGCCGCATGCTGGGTTGCCTATACCCTGATAGGACGCATTGTTCTGACCCGCGTGGATGCGCTGACCACGACGACGGCAACCGCACTCATTGGCGCTGCACTGCTTCTTATGGCCAGCATTGCTCTGGAGGGCTCGTCCGCCTGGACTGGCCTGGCAAAAGCCCCTGTCGTCGCCTGGCACAGCGTTGTGGCGCTGGCCCTGGGCGCTACGGCATTGGCTTACGCCTGGTACTTGAAGGGCGTCCAGGAGCTGGGTACTGGCGCCGCAGCTGCGTATATGTCACTGGTGCCGCTGTTTGGCATGCTGCTGTCCTGCGTCTGGCTCGGAGAGCCCATTACCAGCTCGCTGCTGGGTGGCGGCGCTACGGCCATCTTCGGCATGTTGTTGATGAATATCGGGCGCATACGACTGGAGAGAGCCGCTCACTCTGCGGCTGCCTGATTCGGGTCGAGTGCTGCTGCTTTCGGCCAGGAGCAGACCTCGACTGATATATTCAAATGCAACAACACTTAAGAAACCATCATGCCTGGCTTTGAGAATTGGCTTGCCTTCGGCCTTGTTTCCCTTGGAATGGTCCTCACTCCAGGACCGAACATGGTTTATTTGATTTCCCGATCGATATGCCAGGGGCGTGTCGCCGGGCTTATCTCCCTGGGGGGAGTTGCTCTTGGTTTCGTGTTCTACATGATGTGCGCGGCACTGGGCATTACGGCGATCGTCATGGCGGTACCCTATGCCTACGATGCGTTGCGCATTGGCGGGGCTCTGTACCTGATCTATCTGGCATGGCAAGCCGTCAAGCCGGGCGGCCGCTCTCCGTTCGAAGTCAAGAACCTTCCGCAGGACGGCCCAAAGAAGCTGTTCCTGATGGGCTTCCTGACCAATCTTCTCAACCCGAAGATCGCCGTGATGTATCTGTCCCTGCTGCCTCAATTCATCAGCCCTGAACATGGCAGCGTGCTCTCGCAATCCCTGGTTCTGGGCTTCACCCAGATTGTGATCAGCGTCAGTGTGAACGCCACGATTGCCATGCTTGCAGGATCGATAGCAGTATTTCTTTCCGGCCGTCCGACCTGGATCCTGGTCCAGCGATGGCTGATGGGAACGGTTCTCGCCGGCTTGGCCGTTCGGATGTTGACTGAAGCAAGGAAATAGCACCTTGCCGAACCACCTTGGGACGTATTGCGACAGTCACAGATTGATCATATGCGTCCTGCCATACCTATCGGAAACGGTCACTGGAAGATGAAGCCATTGGCAACGGCGATGCTAAACAGCCAATCGGCGTTCAGCATCGTCGAACCTTACACGCCCACCCCTTAGAAGCGGTAGCGCGCTGTCACCAGTACATTGCGCGGATCGCCGTAGACACCCGTGCCATAAGAGCCCAGACTCTGCATATAGGTCTTGTCGAACAGGTTGTTCACATGGACCGACATCGACCAGTGTTTGTCCATTTCGTAGCGTGCCATCAGTCCCACCACGGCATAAGAGGGCTGGGTGGCGCGCCAGTACGGAGCGCTGGGCTGCTGGTAATAGGTTTCGGTTTGCCAGGTGATATTGCCACCCAATGTTCTTTGCGGAGCCGCTGCGCCAATGGCTCTGTGCCATCGCTCCATTCACGGTGGGGCGCTACATTTGCATCATGGCTCCCATGGCGCGCCGCGAAATCGCCACAGCAGCCTTGCCGCCTGCTGTCGGCCAGGAGCTGTCCTTGAACCGGCAATGAAATTTCAAGTCAAGCGAACGAGTTGCTGCTCGGTAACCGTGCTTCCCCATTGCGCTCCTTGTTCCTCCTTGTGCAGCTTGAAGCCAAAAGACTCATACAGCTTGCGGGCGGCGTCCAAGCCTTTGAATGTCCACAGGTGGACTTCACGGAACCCGCGTATATCGCAGAATGTCATCGCTTCTGTCATCAACTGCCTGCCGACACCGCTACCGCGACAACCATCGTCCAAGATGAACCATCGCAGATGGGCTCTGTTGTCACCCAGGTCCTGGCCGTCAATCGCGAGCGAGCCAACAATTCGGTCATTGAGCAGGGCGGTCCATACCCTATTGCATGGCTCGTTCAGCCGTCCGGCGAACTCTGCCGCGCCAGTTGCGACCTGGCTCTCGAAAAACTGCCCGAAATTGGAGTGCTTCGAGTAGAACGCCGCATGCATTTCGGCAATGCGCCCAACCAGTCCGGGGCGATATCCTGCACTTATGGTGATTGGGCTTTGCTGCTTTTCTGCCATATTCAAGCGATGGGCTTTGAGCGCTCCTGCATATGCAGACAAGCCCTGCGCAACCGCCTGTTGCTGGGAGCGATTGAGGTGCTGAAACGCAGCTTGCACCTGCATCTGGCCATAGGAATGAATCTGCCTGACCGTGCTGCGCCCCTGGTCCGTCAACTGCAGTAGCTTGAAACGGCCATCATCGATAGCAGCCACCTCCTTGATCTCTCCTGCTGCAACCAGCTTCGCAAGCATTCGGCTGACGCTTGACTTCTCCAACCCCAAAAGCTGCACAAGTTGAACCGAGGTCATGCCTTCATGGGCGTCGATTTCAAGCAATGCATGCACAGCCGATGCCGAGTAATCCGTTGCGGCCAGTGTCGGCTGCATGAATCCGAGCTCTCTTACCAGGGCGCGGGAGTCGGCTCGAATCGAGTCAATTTCAGACATGGTGTTGGTCATCTGTGGCGTCATCTAATCAATATTGGTTGCAATATACAACTATGTAGTTGTATTGTGCAACTGATTTGTGACGCAACCTGGTCTGGGTGGATTGCTGGCGATGGCAAGGCCCAGCATGCCGGTCAAGACTGGTAAGAATGCCCGGATGTACAGGACGATGCCTTTGCGCATCGCAATGCGGTGATTGGCGAGTGTGGT
>NZ_JBCPWN010000030.1:0-39893 GCF_039581415.1 Comamonas sp. F1-6 | reverse complement strand
ACAGGGTGTTAAAGCATTTCAGCTGCAAAAATACCGAAAACCCATAAAAAGAGAGCGCTAGGCGCTCTCTTTTTATTTCTCAAGCCGGCCTGGCGCACTTCAATAAGGCGCCGCCTGACCATGCACAAACACGCGCAGCTCGCCGTTCTGGAAGGGGGTCCACTGCTCGTTCTGTGTCAGAGGGGCGGTGACGATGATGGCCACCTTGTCCTGGGGGGTGGTTTCGCGGGAGAAGTCCACGCTGAGATCCTCGTCGGACAGCTGTGCCTGGGTGAAGGGATGTCTACGCTCGATGTAGCAGAGGTGGGTCGTGGCATGGGCCCAGAGCGCTTCGCCGTTGGAGAGCAGGAAGTTGAACGTGCCGTGCGGTGCGATCTTGGCGGCCAGCTCGCGCAGGGTGTGGGTCAGCTCTTCGATGCTGGGCACGCCCGCATGGGACTTCCACAGCTCCTGCATGATCCAGCAGAAGGCCTGCTCGCTGTCCGTGTTGCCAATGGGCTGGAAGTGGGCGTGCAGCTTGGGGGCAAAGTTCTTGAGATCGCCGTTGTGCGCGAAGACCCAGTTGCGTCCCCAGAGCTCGCGCACAAAGGGATGGCAGTTCTGCAGGCTGACCACGCCTTGGGTGGCCTTGCGGATATGGGCGATGACGTTGGTGCTCTTGATCGGGTATTCGCGGATGAGCTTGGCGATCTGGGAGTCGACGGCGCGTTCGTGATCGACGAAGTGGCGCAGGCCCTTGTCTTCGAAGAAGGCGATGCCCCAGCCGTCGGTGTGGTCGCCGGTGTTGCCTGCGCGCTGCGTGAAGCCTGAGAAGCTAAAGCGCACATCGGTAGGCGTGTTGCAGTTCATTCCAAGCAGCTGGCACATGGCTTCGTCATATCTTTCAAGCAAAAAAGCTTTATAGCCCAAGAATCTATGGATGATCTCGTCAATGATGGTGCTGTATGGCAGAGATCGTCAACCGCTGCCCAGCCGGCATGAAAAAAGCAGCCTAAGCTGCTTTGCGCAAGAGGGCGGCGATGGCCTATTCGCGGTCCAGCCAGAGCTTGCCGCCCGTGGCCCAGTCGTGACGCTTGATGTCGGTGATGATGATGTCCACCGATTCGGGCGAGCCGCCCAGCACTTCAACGCTGACGCGGGTGATTTCTTCGACCAGCTTGCGCTTTTGTTCGACGGTACGGCCTTCCATCATTTCGACATGGTAGGTGGGCATGTGCAGGTTTCCTTGCTGGCTTGGGGTTGGGAAAAGAGGCCCATCATAAGGCCGGGCTGGCCAAGAGCCGTCCCAGGACGACCTCGGCCGCGTGCGGGTCGGTCAGCTTTGCTCCGACCAGAGCTTGCCGCCGGTGGCCCAGTTGTGGCGCGGCACGTCGGTGATGATGATGTCCACGGACTCGGGGGCACTGCCCAGCACCTCGGTGGTCACGCGGGTGATTTCTTCGGCCAGCTTGCGCTTTTGTTCAACGCTGCGGCCTTCAAACAGTTCAATGCGATAGGTGGGCATCAAGGTCTCCTTGCTGATGTTGAATGCCCGAGCTGCAAGGCGGTGAGCGCAGGATCAGGCAGGGGTGGAATCGTCGGCGACCGGCCGCGCACAGGCGGGGCAGATGCAGGCCTTGCCGCGTGCGTCTGCGGGCAGTCGCTCCAGCGCGTCCCGGGAAACCGGGGTCTGCATGCACCAGCAGCTCTGAGGCGGCAGGCCGGCGCTGATGGCGCACTGGTTGGGCTGGCCGCACAGAGGGCAGCGGCTGGCGTCTACGAGAGGATCGATGGGCATGGCCGCAGTGTAGAAGCCATCCGGCATCGCGAGGACTGAGGTTAAGAAAAATGCACTCGATGTACTGACATGGAGTGCATTTTGATAGCGGATTGCGCAATTGAATCAATGGATTCGGATAGAAATGTCTTTCAAATCCATTGGTATCAAGCGGGAGCCACTCCTTGTTCAGGAGCGGCCTTGCCCGGCAATCAGGCGCCGGCCTTGACCTTCAGGCGCCAGGCGTGCAGCAGAGGCTCGGTGTAGCCGGAAGGCTGTTCCTTGCCCTTGAACACCAGGTCCAGAGCCGCCTGATAGGCCGCGCCATCGGGATTGGCCACCAGGCTCTTGTAGGCGGCGTCGCCGGCGTTTTGCTCGTCCACGATCTTGGCCATGCGGGCATAGCTGTCGCGCACCATGGCTTCGGTGACGATGCCGTGCTGCAGCCAGTTGGCGATGTGCTGGCTGGAGATGCGCAGTGTGGCGCGGTCTTCCATCAGGCCCACATTGTGGATGTCGGGTACCTTGGAGCAGCCCACGCCCTGGTCGATCCAGCGCACCACATAGCCGAGGATGCCTTGCACGTTGTTGTCCACTTCCTGCTGCTTTTCCGCATCGCTCCAGTTGGGGTTGGTGGATACGGGCACTTGCAGGATGGCGTTCAGCAGCTCGTCGCACTCGGCGTCGGCGTTGGGGCTTTCCAGACCCTTTTGCACGTCGGCCACATTGATCTGGTGATAGTGCAGGGCGTGCAGGGTGGCGCCGGTGGGCGAGGGCACCCAGGCGGTGTTGGCACCGGCCTTGGGCTGGGCAATCTTCTGCTCCAGCATGGCCTTCATCAGGTCGGGCATGGCCCACATGCCCTTGCCGATCTGGGCGCGGCCGCGCAGGCCCATGTTCAGGCCGACTAGCACGTTGTTCTTTTCATAGGCGGGCAGCCAGGCGCAGGTCTTCATGTCGGCCTTGCGGACCATGGGGCCGGCATACATGGCGGTGTGCATTTCATCGCCGGTGCGGTCCAGGAAGCCGGTGTTGATGAAGGCCACGCGTGCGGGTGCAGCAGCGATAGCGGCCTTCAGGTTGACCGAAGTGCGACGCTCTTCGTCCATGATGCCGAGCTTGACGGTGTTCTCGGGCAGGCCCAGAACCTTTTCAACGCGGCCGAACAGTTCGTTCGCGAAGGCGGCTTCGGCGGGGCCGTGCATCTTGGGCTTGACGATGTAGACGCTGCCTGTGCGGCTATTGCGGATGCCGTTGGCGCCGCCCTTCAGGTCGTGAATGGCGATGGCGGTAGTCACCAGCGCGTCCATGATGCCTTCGGGGATTTCCTTCTGCTCGGGGCCCCACAGCACGGCGGGGTTGGTCATCAGATGGCCCACGTTGCGCACGAACATCAGCGAGCGGCCGTGCAGCTTCACGGGCTTGCCGTCGGCGCCGGTGTATTCGCGGTCGGGGTTCAGACCACGGGTCACGATCTTGCCGCCCTTTTCAAAGGACTCGGTCAGCGTGCCCTTCAGAATGCCCAGCCAGTTGGCATAGCCGTTGACCTTGTCTTCGGCATCCACAGCGGCCACGGAGTCTTCCAGATCCAGAATGGTGGACAGAGCGGCCTCGACCACCACGTCGGCCACGCCGGCGGCGTCAGTGCTGCCGATGGGGGTGGACTTGTTGATGATGATGTCGATGTGGATGCCGTTGTTCTTGAGCAGCACCGATTTGGGAGCCGCAGCATCGCCCTGGTAGCCGATGAACTTGGCTTCGTCCTTCAGGCTGGTCTTGCTGCCGTCCTTCAGGGACACGACCAGCTTGCCGCCTTCGACGGCGTAGCCGGTGGAGTCCTTGTGCGAGCCCGAGGCCAGGGGCACGGCCTGATCGAGGAAGTTGCGTGCGAATGCGATGACCTTGGCGCCGCGCACGGGGTTGTAGCCCTTGCCCTTCTCGGCGCCGCCTTCTTCGCTGATGGCGTCCGTGCCATACAGCGCGTCGTACAGCGAGCCCCAGCGGGCGTTGGCGGCGTTCAGCGCGTAGCGGGCGTTCAGAATGGGCACCACCAGCTGGGGGCCGGCCTGAATGGCCAGTTCGGCGTCGACGTTTTCGGTCGTGGCCTTGGCGTCCTTGGGAGACTCCACCAGATAGCCGATGCTGGTCAGAAACTGGCGGTAAGCCGCCATGTCGGCGATGGGGCCGGGGTTGGCCTTGTGCCAGGTATCGAGCTGCGTCTGCAGGCGATCGCGCTCGGCCAGCAGGGCTGCGTTCTTGGGCGCCAGATCGGCCACGATGGCGTCGAAGCCCTTCCAGTAGGTGTCCTGGTCCACGCCCGTGCCAGGCAGCACTTGCGTGTTCACAAAGTTGTACAGCTCGGTGGCGACTTGCAGGCCGTGGACTTGGGTGCGATCAGTCATTGGAAACCTCTGGTTGTGATGTCTCGGGATTCAGGAGTCGTTGCCCATCACGGGCAGCATGTGTGGAGACTGTATTTGAATTTTTTGAGTACATAAATAGCCTAAATAGTTCAGAACTCATGATGTTTTTATATGGAGTTCCTGGAATTTATGCGTTTTACGTACCAAAGGCGCCAGAGTTCGTCAGTTCTGACCGGTATGCGCGGCGGCTGCGGCGGTGACGGGCTCAGCAATAGATGGCAGAGCCTGAAGGAGGCGGCGCGAGGTTTCTCCCGAAGCAATAGCTTCAATCGCTTGCCAGGCCTGAGCTGGCGGCAGATTGGACGGTGTTTTCACGTGTCTAATCTTTGTTCCTGAAGTAAGTGCATGCAATCAAATGACAAGGCTTTGTCTGTCATAAGTCGATATCCGTGCTCAGAAATGATTTGTTAATCTTGAAACAAATTGAGCATCTTCCGATATCGGCCAGCCAATCTTTACCAAGGAGCTCCTGATGGCGAATCTGAACGAAAGCCTGCAAGATCTGATGACCCTGGATGGCGCCATGTGCGCGGCAGTGGTGGATTACAACAGCGGCATGCTGTTGGGCAGCATAGGTTCCGGCGTGGACCTGGAGCTGGCTGCCGCAGGCAATACCGAAGTGGTGCGCGCCAAGATGAAGACCATGAAGTCCCTGGGTCTGAACGACAGCATCGAAGACATTCTGATCACCCTGGGCAAGCAGTATCACATCCTGCGCCCTGCCGAGAAGATCAACGGCATCTTCATCTACTACGTGCTGGACAACGGCCGTGCCAACCTGGCCCTGGCCAGGCGCAAGGTCTCGGATGTGGAGTCCAAGTTCGTCATGTGATTCAGCCGGTCTGAAGACGCGCAACGGGCCTGGAGGCCCGTTCTTGTTTTTCGCGCCGAATTGATCAGGCCGCGATCAAGGGGGCGCGGAACTGGTAGCCCACTTTCTGCTGGGACTGCAGCGGCACGGCCACGGGCGTCGCCTTTTCGATGCGGCGGCGCAGGCGGTAGATGGTGGCGTGCAGGTTGTTGTCGGACTCGGCTGCGCTGGTATGGGTCAGCAGGCTGCGGATATGGTCGCGGCTGACGGTTTCGCCCTGGGCCTGCAAAAAGCACTCCATCAATATCAGGTCGGTGGCGCCCAGCTCCACGCTCTGGCCATCGGGGGCGGTCAGCAGACTGCGGCGGCTGTCCAGCTTCCAGGCCGTGGCCGTCCGGGCCGTGGTCATGATGCGCCGGTGCACGGCGCGAACGGCCAGTTCCACCTGCTCGAAGGTCACGGGCTTGGTCAGATACATATCTGCACCGGCGTTGATGACTTCGGCAAACACTTCGGGCCCCAGGCGCCCCGAGACAATCAGCACGCCGGCCTGGCTGCGCTTGCGGATGATGCGCAGCAGCTCGGTGCCAGCCACCCCGGGCAGCATCAGGTCCAGCACATAGAAATCAAATCGATAGGGTGCGTCGTCGGTCAGCAGGTCGCTGCTGTCGCTGTATGCCGTGACCTCCACGCCCTGGCCGCGCAGATGCTGGGCCAGAAATTCGCAGTACTCGGTGTCGTCGTCGACCAGGGCAAGAGTGGCAGGCAGCATGGGCGGCGGACCTCATTCGGCAAGACCTTGGGGAATGACCAGGCGCATGATCGTGCCATGCGGGCTGTGCGGCAGAGCTTGTACTGTACCTTGGTGCAACTGCAAGACCGAGCGCACGATGAACAGGCCCAGGCCGGCGCCCGGGCGGCCGTGGCTGTGGTTGCCGCGCGAGCCTTTTTCGAACAGACGCGGGAGCAGCTCCTCGGAAATGCCGGGGCCCTGGTCCACGACTTCCAGAATCAGTGCCAGCGGTTCGTCGGACTCGGAGATGCGCAGCTGCACCGGGGTATCTGCGGGCGCATAGGCCAGGGCGTTGTTGAGCAAATTGCGAAGCGTCAGCCGCATCAGCGCCGGATGCAGCTGTACGGTGCGTGCCGTGGTCAGCCATTGCACATCGATGCGCGGGCGCAGGTCGGCCGCAATATCGTGCAGCACCAGCTTGATCAAGGTCGGCAGATCGGTTTCGCTGGAGGCGCCGGCCTTGCCGCCCGCGGCCAAAATCGTGCCGGCGGTCAGGGTGTTGTCCAGTGTGCCTATCACCTGCTGCAGCACATGCTCGGCGCGCAGCAAGGCCCTGGCGGCGGGTGCGGCATCGGCCAGATGCAGATCTTCGATGGCCTTGAGCGTGGCCTGCATGGCAGCCGAGGCATTGTTCAGCGGCTGGCGGATCTCATGGGAGAGCAGCTGCAGCATCTCGTTGTGTTCGCTCAGCATGGCCGTGCGCCAGTCCAGCAGGGTACGCAACCTGCCGAGCTCGCCCGCGTTCTGGCGGCTGCTGCGCAGTTGCTCGTGCAAGGCCTGCAGCTGCTCGCGCTGGCGTGCAATGACTTCGCCACGCGCATATTCACGTCCTATGTCGCTGAGCTGCATCAGCACCTCGTGCCGGCCCTGGGCATCGGCTGCACCAGGCGTGAGCTGTATGCGGCGGTGGTGCTGCGAACCGGAGTCACCGGGCCGTATGTCGTCATATTCCTGGTGCAAGCCCCGGGCGGCGGCCGTAAAGCGCGGGCCGTGGACTTGCCAGATCTGGGCAGGCAGCAGACCCTGCAGTGGCTGGCCGATGGGGCTGGCGTCCTCGGGCACATCCAGCCATTGGCACCAGGCGGGAGTGGCCATGAGCAGCAGCCCTTCGGCATTCCAGAGTGCACAGCCCTGGCCGGAGCGGCCCAGCAGATCGGCCAGATGGGCGGCAGAAACGGGTGAAAAGCTCATGACGGCGGGCGGCAGCGGATTTGTAAATGTGTTTTGCAAATCATAGGTTTAACGCCTGGCTCTGCCCAACAGCTCATGGCGCTGGCGAATAAGCGATATTCCTGCCTCAGGGAAAACGGTAAATTTTGATATAAACATATATAAACATCAAAGATTCACCGACAACTTGTGACTTCTAAGTAAGATATATCGCAATGAAGTCGCATGCGGGACAGGCATGCAGCGCTGATTGATGACTTTTATAGTGATAGCAGTCAGCGCTCTTGTTTAAAAAACTTTCGATAAAAACATTTGAGAAATCAAGACTGCTTGTGCGGTATGTGCTCTTGTATTAGTAGTGCACGCTACCGCAGCAGGAGACAACACGGACCAGACAGGAGCAGCGGTCATGGACAAACTCAAGGCATTTGAGTCTTTTGTATCGGTAGCGACCAGGGGCAGCTTGACGGCTGCAGCCAAGGCCGAAGGTGTGGCGCCCGCCATCATGGGGCGCCGTCTGGACGCTCTGGAAGAGCATCTGGGCGTCAAGCTCATGGTGCGCACCACGCGCCGCATCTCGCTGACCCACGAAGGCAGCGCCTTCCTGGAAGATTGCCAGCGCCTGCTCTCCGATGTGTGCAATGCCGAGGCCAGCGTGTCGGCCGGCGGCGTCAAGGCCACAGGCCATCTGCGCATCACGGCGCCTGCCGGTTTCGGCCGCCGCCATGTGGCGCCGCTGGTGCCGCGTTTTCGCGACCTGCACCCCGATGTCACCATCTCGCTGAACCTCAGCGACCGCGTGGTCGATCTGGCGGGCGAGGGCTTCGATTGCGCGGTGCGCGTGGGCGATCTGCCGGACTCGGCCCTGGTCAGCGTGCGCATCGCCGACAACCGCCGCCTGTGCGTGGCCACGCCCGGCTATCTGGAGCGCCGTGGCACGCCCAAGCACCCCAGCGAACTGACCCAGCATGACTGTCTGACGCTGTCGTCCGACGCCTCGCAGACGCGGGGCTGGGCCTTCCGCATCCCGCATCCCGAAAGCGGCACCAGCGAGGTCGTGCACTTCAAGCCGGGCGGCCCGCTGGACTGCTCCGATGGTCAGGTGCTGCACGACTGGTGCCTGGGGGGCTGGGGCATTGCCTGGCGCAGCACCTGGGAGGTGGAGGCCGAGATCGCCGCCGGTCGCCTCGTGCCCGTGCTGGAAGAGTTTGCCGCGCCTCCCAACGGCATCTTCGTGGTCTTCCCCCAGCGCAAGCACATGCCGCTGCGCGTGCGCATGTGGATCGACTACCTCAAGCACCACTACAACCAGCCGGACTTCTTTCGTCTTGGCGTGGATATCTGAGCGGGCCTGAAACGGTAGACAATGAACCGGTCGCCGTGGCCTGATACAGGCCGCTGAACCCGTCCTTTTTTCTACTGTGAAGCCATGACCTTTGAAGCTGTTCTTGCCAGCGCACATCTGCTGGCGATCCTGACCCTGGTGGTGTTTCTGACCAGCCAGGCCGCCCTGTGCCGTATGGAATGGATGAATGCCGCCGTGGTGCAGCGCCTGGCCAGGCTGGACATGATTTACGGCATTGCCGCCGTCATCCTGCTGCTGACCGGTATTGCGCGCCTGCTCTGGGGCGTCAAGGGCATGGGAGCCTATACGGCCTCGCCGCTGTTCCATCTCAAGATGACGCTGTTCGTCATCGCCTTTTTGCTCTCGCTCAAGCCCACGCTGACCTTCCGCCGCTGGAAGAAGGCGCTGGATGCGAGCGGTCAGCTGCCGGCGCCCGAGGAAATCAAGCAGACCCGCAAATGGGTGATGTGGCAGGGCCATGTGGTGCCGGTGATCGCCGTGGTCGCCATCTTCTGGGCGCGCGGCATGTAATCTGCCCCCAGACCCCGCAAAAGACAAAGGCCGCTGCAAAGCGGCCTTTTTCACGTCTGCGGCATTCAGAACGTGCCGCGCAGCGTCAGCATCACAGCCAGATCCTGGTGGTTGATGTCGCGCTCGCAGGTGTTGCGGTTGAAGGTTGTAGCCGGCAAACAGGTTCCAGCCGCGGCTGAGCTCGCCGCTGAACGTGGGCATGGCCTGCATTCGGGGTTCAAGCGAGAATGACTTCCATTTGCGCAATGACTGGGTGTGGCCGGCGAAACATGCGGATACTGCCCTGCAGCCTGTGAACCGGCCCAGGAACAAGGGTGTGGCGCCAGCGATTCGGCAGGACTTGAATCCGGCACGTAAAATCCCGCGATGCTCTCCGTCAAACAGGAATTGCTCGCAGCCCTGGCTGCTGAGCTCGAAACACTCTCGCCCGGCGCCGGCGCACGCGCTGCGTTTGAAAACCCCAAAGTGGCAGCCCATGGCGATTTCGCCTGCACGGCGGCCATGCAGCTGGCCAAGCCTCTGAAGGCCAACCCGCGCGCCCTGGGCGAGCAGCTCAAGACCGCGCTGGAGGCTACAGCCGCCTTCCAGCAGTGGGTGGATGCGATTGAAATCGCGGGTCCGGGCTTTCTCAACATCCGCCTCAAGCCTGCTGCCAAGCAGGAGGTAGTGCGCGAAGTGCTGGCGCAAGCCCAGAAGTTCGGCTACCAGGCCGATCGCGGTGAAAACATCCTCGTCGAGTTCGTCTCCGCCAACCCCACCGGCCCTCTGCATGTGGGCCATGGCCGCCAGGCTGCGATCGGCGACGCCATCAGCAACCTCTATTCCACCCAGGGCTGGAAGGTTCACCGCGAGTTCTATTACAACGACGCGGGCGTGCAGATCGACACCCTGACCAAGAGCACCCAGCTGCGCGCCAAGGGCTTCAAGCCTGGTGACGAATGCTGGCCCACCGACAGCGAAAACCCGCTGGCCAAGAATTTCTACAACGGCGACTACATTGCCGACATCGCCAAGGCTTTCCTGGCCAAGGAAACCATCAAGGCCGATGACCGCGAGTTCACCGCCAACGGCGATGTCGAGGATTACGACAACATCCGCCAGTTCGCCGTGGCCTATCTGCGCAACGAGCAGGACAAGGACCTGCAGGCCTTCAACCTCAAGTTCGACGAGTACTACCTCGAGTCCAGCCTCTATGAAAACGGTCATGTCGAAGCGACGGTCAACCGCCTGATCGCCAACGGCAAGACCTATGAGCAGGACGGCGCGCTGTGGCTCAGGTCCACCGACTACGGCGACGACAAAGACCGCGTGATGCGCAAGACTGACGGCGGCTACACCTACTTTGTGCCCGATGTGGCCTATCACATCCAGAAGTTCAAGCGTGGCTTCACCAAGGTGGTGAACATTCAGGGTACGGACCACCACGGCACCATTGCCCGCGTGCGCGCCGGCCTGCAGGCTGCCGATGTAGGCATCCCCGAGGGCTACCCCGACTACGTGCTGCACACCATGGTGCGCGTGGTGCGCAACGGCGAAGAGGTCAAGATCAGCAAGCGCGCCGGCTCCTACGTCACGCTGCGCGATCTGATCGAGTGGACCAGCAAGGATGCCGTGCGCTTCTTCCTGCTTTCGCGCAAGCCCGACACCGAGTACACCTTCGACGTGGATCTGGCCGTGGCCCAGAACAACGACAACCCCGTGTACTACGTGCAGTATGCCCATGCGCGCATCCAGTCCGTGCTGCGCGCCTGGCAGGAGGCCGGCGGTGCAGGCCTGGCGGCACTCAAGGATGTGGACCTGTCCGCTCTGGAAGGCCCGCAGGCCCAGGCGCTGATGCTGCTGCTGGCCAAGTACCCCGAGATGCTGACCGCTGCTGCCGAAGGCAACGCACCGCACGACGTGACCTTCTACCTGCGCGATCTGGCCTCCAGCTATCACAGCTACTACGACGCAGAGCGCATTCTGGTGGACGACGAAAAGGTCAAGCTCGCACGTCTGGCCCTGGTCGCTGCCACGGCCCAGGTGTTGCACAATGGTCTGGCGGTGCTGGGTGTGAGCGCACCCGAGCGCATGTAATCCCAGTTTTCTGTCCATCGGTCGCCTTGCCGGCCTTGCCTGTCAGGGGTCGATGGATCTGAGAATGGAATAACTGAAGCAGAAAGCGTTAAGCGACTGATATGAAGAACCAGCAACGCGGTGGAACCATCCTGGGGCTTATCTTTGGCATGGTCATCGGTCTGGCTGCGGCCCTGGCCGTGGCCATCTATGTGACCAAGGTGCCGGTGCCCTTCCTCAACAAGGGTGGAAACAACACTCAGCGCGATGCGGCCGAGGCCGAGCGCAACAAGAACTGGGACCCCAACGCACCGCTGCAGAGCCGCCAGCCTGCACCGCCCCCGGTGACACCACCAGTTCCTCCGAGCGACGTGACGGTGTCGCCGCCCACACCTGCGGTACAACCTACTGCAACCGGCGGAGTCACCACGCCGCCGCCCTCTACGCCGGAGAAGCCTGCCAAGTCCGCATCGGGTGATCCGCTGGGTGATCTGGTCAAGGAGCGCTCCGCAGCAGCCGACAAGGCAGACAAGGCGCGTGCAGACAAGGAAAAGGCGGCCGCGCAGACGGCATCCTCTTCGGACTCTGCGTTCAACTACTTTGTGCAGGCCGGTGCTTTCCGCGGCCAGAGCGAAGCGGAAGCGCAGCGTGCCAAGCTGGCCATGCTGGGCTGGGAGTCGCGCATCAGCGAGCGTGAGCAGAACGGCATCACCGTTTTCCGCGTGCGCGTGGGGCCGTTCAGCAAGCGTGACGACGCCGAGCAGCTCAAGGGCAAGCTCGACGGTGCGGGCGTGGACTCGACTCTGGTGCGCGCGGCCAGATAACAAGGCCCCTTGAGGCGCTGCGCGCCGGGGGACTGCAGCTTAGCTGCGGGGCGGCCCTTGCTTGAGGCCTCTGGCTTGTGCCATTGGTAGTTTTGACAACGCTGAACTTTTTTGGGCCTGTTGGCTCTGATACTGCAGACCTGATACAGGAGTTTGTTTAGATGAAACGTCGCGAATTCTCTCTGGCTGCCTCGGCAGCTGCTGCCGGTGCCCTGACTCTGGGTGCCTCCTCCAGCTGGGCCCAGGGCGCTGCGCCCAAGGAAGGCAAGGACTACATCAAGCTCGGCAAGCCCGCCAGCGTGAGCGCGCCGGCCGGCAAGGTCGAGGTGGTCGAGTTTTTCTGGTACAGCTGCCCGCATTGCAATGCCTTCGAGCCCCAGTTCGAAGCCTGGGCAAAGAGCCAGCCTGCCGATGTGGTGGTGCGCCGCGTGCCCGTGGCTTTCAATGCCTCTTTCGTGCCACAGCAAAAGCTGTACTACGCCCTGGAGGGCATGAACCTGCTGCCCCAGCTGCACGCCAAGGTGTTCCGCACCATCCACGTGGATCGCAATCTGCTCAAGACCGATGACGCCATCTTTGACTGGGTCGGCAAGCAGAGCGTGGATCTGGCCAAGTTCAAGGAGGTCTACAACTCCTTTACCGTGGCCAATCAGGCGCGCAAGGCCGCTCAGCTGCAAAACGAATATGACGTGGAAGGCGTGCCCGCCATGGGTGTGGCCGGCCGCTACTACACGGACGGCACCAAGGCCGGCAATATGGAGAATGTGCTGCGCGTGGTCAATGCGCTGGTCGCCTCCAGCCGCAAGGCCTGAGATCAGGCAGCAGACGCCAGTGACGTTTGACGTCCAACAAGCCCGCCGCCGTGCGGGCTTTTTTGTGGGTGTTTTTTACGCAAGTTGCAAAAAGGGAATGACTACAATGGATGCAAGAAACGTGCCTTCCATGAAAAAAACACTCCTACCTCTTGCGCTGGCCTGCGCCCTGGCAGCAGCGACCGGCATTGTCCATGCCGAAAAAGCCGACAGCGCCAAGCCCATGAATATCGAGGCGGATGCGTTGCGTCATGACGAGCTGCAGCAGACCAGTGTCTTTACTGGCAATGTGGTGATGACCAAGGGCTCCATCGTGCTGCGCGGTGCTCAGCTCGATGTGCGGCAGGACGCCGAGGGCTATCAGTACGGTGTGATCAAGGCCGAGGCCGGCAAGCGAGCGTTCTTCCGCCAGAAGCGCGATACCGTGGCCGGTCAGCCCGAGGAGTTCATCGAGGGCGAAGGCGAAGTCATCGAGTACGACGGCAAGGCCGATATCGTCAAGTTCATCCGTCGTGGCGAGATGCGCCGCTACCGTGGCGGTCAGCTCAGCGATCAGGTCACGGGCTCCATCATCGTCTACAACAACATCACCGACGTCTATACCGTCGATGGCCAGAAGACCAGCGGCGGCCTGCCGAGCTCCTCCGTGGGACAGGGCGGCCGTGTGCGCGCCATCATGGCGCCCAAGGACGGAACGCCGGGGGCACAGCCCAAGCCTGCAACACCTGCCACGCAGCTGCGCCAGAGCATGACGCTGGGCGGCGAGAAAGCCGACGAGAAGAAATGAGCGAGCCGACTTTCTCCAGCAGCCGCAGCGGCGAGTCCGACAGCCGCCTGGAGGCCAAACATCTGGCCAAGTCCTACGGCAGCCGCAAGGTGGTCAAGGATGTGTCCCTGTCCGTGCAAAAAGGCGAGGTCGTCGGTCTGCTCGGCCCTAATGGAGCGGGCAAGACCACATCGTTCTACATGATCGTGGGCCTGGTGCGCAGCGACGGCGGCGAGATCTTCATCGACGGCCAGCCGGTGGGCGGCATGCCGATTCACCAGCGTTCGCGCCTGGGCCTGTCCTATCTGCCCCAGGAAGCCTCCATCTTTCGCAAGCTCAGCGTGGAAGACAATGTGCGCGCCGTGCTGGAGCTGCAAAAGGACGAGCAGGGCAAGGCGCTGACGCGCGACGAGATCGAAAAGCGCCTCACGGGCCTGCTGCAGGAGCTGCGCGTCGAGCATCTGCGCCAGTCGCCGGCGCTGGCGCTGTCAGGCGGTGAGCGCCGTCGCGTGGAAATTGCCCGCGCCCTGGCCACGCAACCGCGCTTCATTTTGCTTGACGAGCCTTTTGCCGGCATCGACCCGATCGCGGTGATCGAGATCCAGCGCATCATCGGCTTCCTCAAGGAGCGCGGCATCGGCGTGCTGATCACCGACCACAACGTGCGCGAGACGCTGGGCATCTGCGACCACGCCTTCATCATCAGCGACGGCCATGTGCTGGCCGAAGGCACGCCCGAGGAGATCGTGGAGAACGCCGATGTGCGCCGCGTCTATCTGGGCGAACATTTCAGGATGTGATGACCCCCACGCTCCCTCACTTTGTGCGGTCGCTGCCCCCAGAAGGGGCCCTGACCGGCTGCGCCGAGGTTTGCCTTGAGGTGGCCCGGCGGCAAACCCGTAGCACTGCGCGCGTTTGCAATGATTGTCTGGGGGCCGCGCCTCGATGAAGCCAGGTCTCTCGCTACGCGTTTCGCAGCATTTATCGCTTACGCCGCAGCTGCAGCAATCCATTCAGCTGCTGCAGCTTTCCACCCTGGAGCTGGCGCAGGAAGTCGAGCAGATGCTGGTCGACAACCCTTTTCTGGAACGTGCGGGCGATGAGGCCGAAACTGCGGGAGATGCTCCTGTAGATGTAGCTAATAGCGCCAGTGAATATAGTACTTCAGATGGTATTCATGCTGAAAGAGATGCATCGCAAGCGCAACAAGCTACTGAAACGGTAGCGGAGGCATCAAACCCCGAAACCCCTGAAACGCTGAACTGGGAGGCCGAGGGCCTGGACGGCCAGGACGGGGAATGGGGTGGCGAATCCAGTAGCGAGTGGGATACGCCCTCGGCCAGCAGCTCCACGCGCAACCGCGATGGCGATGACGAAA
Source organism: Comamonas sp. F1-6 (assembly GCF_039581415.1). Taxonomy (NCBI): domain Bacteria; kingdom Pseudomonadati; phylum Pseudomonadota; class Betaproteobacteria; order Burkholderiales; family Comamonadaceae; genus Comamonas; species Comamonas sp. F1-6. Next base: position 25,229 of record NZ_JBCPWN010000030.1, on the reverse strand, counting down.
CCGATGCCATCGATCTGGCGCGCGAGCACCAGAGCCTGACCGACTTTCTCCATCGTCAGGCGCTGAGCCTGCATCTGGGCGCGGCGGACATGGCGGCGCTGCGCTTTCTCATCGAGTCGCTCAGCGACGACGGCTATCTCGAGGATTCCCTGCAGGAGCTGGCGCAGAGCCTGGCCGGCGACGACCTGGAAGAGCGCGAGGAGCTGGAGCAGCACTTTGTCATTGCTCTGAAGCTGCTTCAAAGCCTGGAGCCCGTGGGCGTGGGAGCGCGTGATCTGGCCGAGTGCCTGCAGCTGCAGCTGCGCGACCTGATCCGCACCGCCGAGGACGAGGGCACGACCGAGGCGCATATGAACCGGCTGCTGCTGGCGCAGGCCATCTGCGCGCAGCCCATGGACCTGCTGGCGCGGCGCGATCTGCGCAAGCTCACCAGCCTGTGCGGCGCACGCGAGGAGCAACTGCGCGAAGCCATGGCCCTTATCGCCAGGCTGGAGCCGCGTCCGGGGCGCCGCTTTGTCGACGTGGAGCGCCATATCGTGATCCCCGATGTCATCGTGCGCCCGGTGCGGGCCGGCTCGGGGCGGGCGGACTTTTCCGTGCAGCTCAACCCCGAGGTCATGCCGCGTCTGCGCGTGCACGACATCTATGCCGGCGTGCTGCGTCGCCACAAGAACAGCGACGGTCATGCGGCGCTGCAGCAGCAGCTGCAGGAGGCGCGCTGGTTCATCAAGAACATCCAGCAGCGCTTCGACACCATCTTGCGCGTCTCCGAAGCCATCGTGGAGCGGCAGAAGAACTTCTTTGTGCATGGCGAGCTGGCCATGCGCCCGCTGGTGCTGCGCGATATTGCCGATACGCTGGGCCTACACGAGTCCACCATCAGCCGCGTGACCACCGCCAAGTACATGGCCACGCCCCAGGGCACGTTCGAGCTCAAGTATTTCTTCGGCTCGGGCCTGGGCACGGAAACCGGCGGCAGTGCCTCCAGCACGGCCGTGCGTGCGCTGATCAAGCAGTTTGTCGATGCCGAAGATGCCAAGAAGCCGCTGTCGGACGCCAAGCTGGCCGACATGCTCAAGGAGCAGGGCATCGAGTGCGCGCGCCGCACCGTCGCCAAGTACCGCGAGCAGCTCAAGATACCGACGACCACGCTGCGCAAGGCGCTGTAGGGCACCGCAGAAACAAGAAAGCCGCTGATGCATCGCACAGCGGCTTTCTTGTTCTGTATTTAGGGCGGCAGCCTTGATAAGGCATTCTTCAAGTAAGGGGCCGCCGCGAGCAAGAGCCACCCTTGCGGCGATGCTGCCGTCCCCCTTGGGGGCGCCCGGCCAGGGGAAGGCGCGTAGCGCCTCAGGGGGTTATCAAGAAACCAACCACCAGATAAACCAGACCAGCACGCCGATCATCAGTCCGAACTTGAGGATCTTGTAGAAGGTCGGATTCCAGTCGCGGAAGGCGCGGCGGTACTTGCCGGCATAGAACGAGATCTTGAACAGCTTGCTGATCATGCCGCGCGGGTCGCCCTCGTTGTTGGGCGAGCTGGCGGCGGCCACCACGTTCTTGCCCAGCCAGTGATTGAGCCACTGGGCAAAGCCATTGGTCATGGGGCGCTCCACATCGCAAAACAGCACGATGCGGTTGCCTTCCGAGCGGTTCTCGGCCCAGTGCATATAGGTTTCGTCGAAGATCACGCCTTCGCCTTCGCGCCAGCTATAGGGCTTGCCGTCGACCTCGATCATGCAGCGGTCGTCGTTGGGGGCCAGCACGGCCAGGTGATAGCGCAGCGAGCCCGCATAGGGGTCGCGGTGCAGATTGAGCTTGGCGCCGGGCGGCAGTTCGGCAAACATGGCGGCCTTGACGCTGGGAATCGACTTCACCAGGGCCGTGGTCTTGGGGCACAGCTCCATGGCCGAAGGGTGGGCATCGCCGTACCACTTGAGGTAGAAGCGCTTCCAGCCGGTCTTGAAGAAGGAGTTGAAGCCTGCGTCGTCGTTGTTGGCGGCGGCCTTGATCTGCATGTTCTTTTGCAGATTGACGGCTTCCTCGCGGATTTCACGCCAGTTGGCCTGCAGCGGCGCCAGCTCGGGGAAGGTGCTGGTGGGCAGATAGGGCGTGCGCGGCACCTTGCTGAACATCAGCATGAAGACGTTGAACGGCGCTGTGAACGTGGAGTGGTCAAACAATTGCTTGACCACCTTGTGGCGCACCTTGCCGCGCAGATGCATGTACAGCCCGCAGCCAAAGAAAAGCAGCACCAGTGCCAGAACGATTATTTTTGCCATAAGGGCCAATTTTACCGGGGGCACCCCGGCGGCCACCATGGGGGCAGGTCAAACAGAACCGGGGTAGGGGAATATCAAAAGCAATAGCTGCCGGCGCTTGACGGCCAAGCGCAGCAGCCCGCTTGTTAGATGTTCAAGGCAGAGCCAGTACGGCGCAGTTGCACAGATCCGCGCTCTCGAACGCCGTTGTGTCGCCCGCTTTGAGGCCCGGCACGGGGAACAGCCGCACCGTCAGCGGCTTGTTGAGGCGAAAAGCCATGGTGCCCGTATCGCGCATGACGGCGGCGATCTGCTCGGCGCTGCTATCGCCCGGCACAGGCACGGTATCGAGGCCGATGCCGCAGACGCTGCTGTAGGTCAGCAGGGCGCGGATATCGAATTCGTCATTCAGACTGGCCTGGGCCAGGCCTTGGTCCTCGGTCACGGCCAGCATCAGGCCGCTGAAGCCGATCTGCGTCACGCCGTTGACCGATTTGAAGACGCGGGTCAGCAGGGCCGAGGCTTCCACCGTGCCGCTGGCGCCGAAACAGGGCACGCCCAGCAGTTGGTAGACATCGACCATGGAGGCGCAGGACTTGGACGGCGCGGCCGAGGTGTCCATGCCCGCGATATGCCAGCCCTCGGCCAGTTTCACGCCGTCGGCGCAGCGCTGGATGGCAGTGGCATGCTCGTTCAGGGTCTGGCTCAGGCGCTCGAATGCGAGCCTGAACCACGCCGCGTGATCGAGCTGCAGGCGCTGCTGCTGCAGCTCCTGCAGTTCAGCCACCATGAGGTCTGGCGTTTCCAGGCCCAGCACCAGGGCGCCGTGGTGCTGGCCGCGGTGGTAGCTGGCCGGGAAATAGGGAATGCCGGGCGCGCAGTTGAAGTTGACCGTGAAGTTGAAGTTGCCTTCGCCGCGCGGCGTGGTGCGCGCGATCTGCTGAATCGCCTGCACGCTATGGGCCAGCAAGCCGGTCTGCAGAAAGCCATGTTCATCCAGATCGATGTTTACGCAGGCGTTGCACAGGTCGCCATAGGCGGCAATCAGCTGCGGCAGCAGGGCCACTTCCTGCGCATTGCGCGCCTCGCCCACGGCAAAGCGGATGCGGCGTTTGCCGGTGTTGATGGCCTTGAGCGTTTCGGCAATGCGCTGCAGGCCGGCTTGGGCGCTGTCTGCGCTGGAGACATCCAGATATTCGCCAAACGGGTTGCTCACGATGCGGATGGACTGCACCTGATAGCCCCGGGCCTCGATGGCATCGGCCACGGCATCGCATTGCTGTTTGGCCTGGGTCAGGTCGGCCTGCCACTGTGCCTCATCGGCGCTCAGATTGACAAAGGCGGTGACGGTGCGCACGCGCACCAGCGGGTTGAAGCTGATATTCATAGCAGTATCCGTAGGCGGGAGAATGGCTGGCGGCCATTTTGCCTCTGAACACGCCGATTACAGCAGGCGCGTGCCCAGCGGCACCTCCTTGTCGGGCACGCACAGGGCCACGGCTCCCGTGGCATCGTGAAAACCGGTCACAAGACATTCGCTCATCAAGGGCCCAATCTGCTTCTTGGGAAAGTTGATCACGGCCAACACCAGCCGTCCTATCAGCTCCTCGGGTTGGTAATGCTCGGTGATCTGCGCGCTGGACTTGCGCTGGCCCAGCTCGGGACCCAGGTCCACCAGCAGCTTGTAGGCGGGCTTGCGGGCCTCGGCAAAGACCTCGGCCTGCAGCACGCGGCCCACGCGCAACTCCACCTTCATAAAGTCGTTCCAGCTGATTTCTTCCATGTCGTCATTGCTCCTTGGCCTGGCATCATGCCTGGTGCCCGGCATGCATCTGTAGAGCAACGCTTGTCGTGCGCGGGCACCGGAAAAGGCCTAGCGCGTATGCTTATGCCCTGTAAAGCGCACAACAGGCTCCCGTGAGCGTCCGGCGTCTGCGCCGTTGCTGGCGCGCACTGATTTCTATGAACCAACTGCATTTGTTTCTGCCCTGCGCCGCCGGCGTCGAGGGCTTTCTGGCCGACGAGGTCCACGCCATCACCGGCGCCAGCGGGCAGGATCTGCTCGTGGGCCGGGGCGGCGTCATGCTGCGCGGCATGTGGCGCGATGCCATGCTGCTCAACCTGCACAGCCGTCTGGCGCAGCGCGTGCTGATCGAGCTGTCGCACACCATGTACCGCAGCGAGAACGATCTGTACCGTGCCGCCAGCGAGGTGGCCTGGGAGATCTGGTTCACACCCAAGGAAACCTTCAAGATCGAAGTCACGGCCCAGCACAGCCCGCTGACCAGCCTGAACTTCGCGGCGCTCAAGGTCAAGGACGCGATCGCCGACCGTTTTCGCGCCAAGCGCAACGGCGTGCGCCCCAGCGTCGAGACCCATCACCCCGATGTGCGCGTGCACCTGCACTTGACGACCGACGGCGCCACCATCTATATCGACACCTCGGGCGAGGCGCTGTTCAAGCGCGGCTGGCGCGAGGACAAGGGCGATGCCCCGCTCAAGGAAACCCTGGCCGCGGCCATGATTGCTGCCTCGGGCTGGAACCCGCATGGCGACAATCCCCAGCCGCTGTACGACCCCTGCTGCGGCAGCGGTACCCTGGTGATCGAGGCCGCGCAGATCGCGCGCAAGATTCCAGCCGGCATTCTGCGTCGCTTTGCGTTCGAGAAGCTCGTGCCCTTTCAGCGTCATGTCTGGGAAGCCATGCTGGATGAGGCAGAGAGCCAGATCCTGCCCGAATCGCCGGTGGGCATTTACGGCTCTGACATCGCCTTCCGCATGGTGGACTTTGCCCAGCGCAATGCCGAGCGCGCGGGTGTGTCCGATACCGTCAGCCTGCGCGGCGGCGATGCCTTGCAGCGCATGCCGCCCAGCGAGCAGCCCGGCATGATGCTGCTGAACCCGCCCTATGGCGAGCGCATCGCGGCCGCCGGCAGCGCAGGCCGCAATGCGGCCGAGCGCATGGGCCAGGTCGAACGCGCAGGCCGTGAAACCGCGCAGACCGAGGACGGCGGCGAATTCTTCAACCAGCTGGCCAGCCATTGGAAGAAGAACTACAGCGGCTGGAGTGCCTGGATGCTGACGCCCGACCTCAAGCTGCCCAGCAAGATGCGCCTCAAGGAGTCGCGCCGCACGCCCATGTGGAACGGCCCTATCGAGTGCCGTCTGTTCCGCTTCGACATGGTCAAGGGCGCGGTCAAGCCACGCAAGCCCGCGGACGATGCTGCTCAGAACGGCAAGCCGGAAGGCCGGCCTCAATGAAGATCGCTCCCCTGCGCTGGCCGGCCTGCAATGCCGGCTACGACGGCCCTTTGCCGCGTCCCATGATTCTGGACACCAATGTGGTGCTGGACATGCTGATTTTTGACGATCCGGATATTCCCGCCATCCGCGAGCTGGTCGCCCGTGGCGAGGTGCGCTGGATTGCCGATGAAGCCCAGCGCATCGAGCTGGGTCGCGTGCTGCACTACAGCCAGATTGCGCCGCGCGTCAGCTACTACGGCAAGACGCCCGAGGGCGTGATGGCCGCTTTTGATGCAGCCGTCGAATATGTGTCCGTTGCCCCCAAGATCCGCTTTACCTGCACCGATCCCGACGACCAGCATTTCCTCGATCTGGCCAGCCAGCACAAGGCCTTGCTGGTCAGCAAGGACAGGGCCGTGCTCAAGCAGCGCAAGCGCGTGGCAACGCACTATGGCGCGACGGTCGGCAATGTGGTGGTGATGGAAGAGGAGCGGCTGGCTGCCTAGTGTGGCGCAGCAAGGCGTGCACCCCGGTATCGACTGGCAGCGCTCCTTGGAGCGCTGCTGTGTCAAACAGGCTTTTGCACCTGGTCTTGCCTGAGTATTGCCTCCGTTGCCTGCTCATTGGCTCAGTCGAAAAACCGCATGCCCGCATAGGGCCGCAGGCGGCATTGCGCCAGGCGGCTTTCCAGCGAACCGACATGGGCTTCGAGCTGGTGGCCGTCCGGGTCCAGAAAGTAGAAGGAATCGCCTTCGCTGTGGTTGCTCTTCCACTCCCGGGCCCCGCATGACCTGGCATGTTCCACAAAGTGCGCGAAGTCTTGCTGAGCAATGGTGAATGCGTAGTGGGTGTAGCCAGAGGTGCGGACCTGACTTCGCTGTTCGTCTGACGACAGGCACAGCCACAGATCGCCGAGCCCCAGATAGGCACCCGTATCCCACTGCGCGCGTAGACGAAACCCCAGCACGCGCACGTAGAAGTCCACGCTGCGCTGCAGGTGCGTGACGGCAAGCGTGAGGTGATTCAATCCGGTAAGCATGGTGGCGATGGGCATGAACAGCACAAGGCGTGGAGTGTGCCATTGCCATGCATCACTTCGTTCTGGGCAGCCACGGCACGCCGTTGATATGGCTGCCGCCATCGACAAACAGCGTATTGCCCGTGACATAGCGGCAGTCTTCGCTGGCCAGGAATAGGGCCGCGCCGCCAATGTCCTGCTCGGGATCGCCCATATGGCCCATGGGGTTCAGGCGCAGCATGTCGGCTGCGTTCTCGGGCTGGCTCGCCGCAAATCTTTGATAGGCTTCGGTGGCCGCGCCGGGACACAGGGCGTTGCAGCAGATGCCAAAGGCCGCCCATTCGCGCGCGGCAGAGCGGGTGAGCGTGCGCAGCGCTTCCTTGGCCATGTTGTAGTCCACCGAATAAGGGTGGGCGTTGACGCCGTTGAGCGAGCACATATTGATGACCCGGCCCCAGCGCCGCTCCTTCATGCCGGGGAAGACTGCCTGCATGGCCCAGAGCGCCGATTGCGCACCTATGCGCCAGGCCCAGTCGGAATCGAGATCGCCGAGCGTTTCGACCCTGGCAAAGCCGGATTGGCTGCCGGGGCGCCGACCCCAGGCATTGTTGACGAGGATGTCGATGTGGCCGAACTGCGCCAGGGCGGCATCGACCATGCTCTGCACGGCGACATGCTCGCTCACATCGGCCACGGCATGTCCCACATGAACGCCAAATTCGGCGCGGATTTCTGCGGCGGCCCTGGCACAGGTTTCGGCATTGATATCGGCCAGCCACAGACTGGCGCCTTCCGCCGCAAAGCGGCGTGCCACGCCTTTGCCAATGCCGGCACCTGCGCCCGTGATCAGGGCTACGCGGTCTTGCAGTCGGTTCATTGTTCAGCTCTTCCTCGTTCCATGGACGAGTCACTGTGCAGTGCCGCCGGCGCTGCGACATCGTCGAATCGGACGAGAAATCGGCCCAAGATTGTGGCGGCCGAACCACCCATGGCTGGCCCGGATTAGCGCATGCGGATTAGGATTCATGCCGCAGGGACGACCTTGCCGGGCCATGCGATGCATGACCTGTATTTCTGCCGGGACGGCCTGGCCATTTGATCTTCAAAGAGGTTTTCTATGGCTTGGGTTTATCTGCTGGTGGCCGGCGTTCTGGAAGTGGTCTGGGCCTTCACCATGAAGCAGTCCCATGGTTTCACCAACCTCAAATACAGCGCCATCACCATCGTGGCCATGATTGCCAGCTTTGGCCTGCTGTCGGTGGCCATGCGCACGCTGCCCCTGGGCACGGCATATACGATCTGGACCGGTATCGGCGCCGTGGGTGCATTCCTGGTGGGCGTCACGGTGCTGGGCGAGCAGCTCAGTGCCATGCGCGTGGGAGCGGCTGTCCTGATCGTCAGCGGTCTGGTGCTGATGAAACTGTCGGCCGGGGAATAAAGCACCGCCCGTACGCGCTGAATCAGCGCTCCATGGCGGCTGGCGTCTCCGGTGCCATCGGGCATTTGCTCAGCCACAGTGCCAATCCCTGCCGGTAGGCGGCCGGGTCCATGGCATCGCTGTGGCGGGGGATATGGTAGGCCTTGCCCTCGGCCGCGAGCCGGGCGCAGGCCACCTTGTAGAAGTCGGGCGTGGCCTGCAGGCGCGCGATCTGCGCCCATTCCAGCCGTTCTCGCGCACCCCGGTCGTGGATCAGCGTGAAGCCCTGATCGTCGAGCTGCAGGCGGTAGCCGCCCTCCAGGCGCCGCAGGCGGGCCCGCAGGCCTGCGCGCACCAGCTTCCGGTGCAGGCCCTGCAGCGGCGCCTGGCGCATGGCTTGGTGCTGACGCAACGCGCCGAGCAGGCGCGCAGAGTAGCGCTTCCACAGCAGGATGCAGAGCACGGTCGAGACCAGCATGGCGATGATTTTTTCGGGGCTCAGCTGCTGGCCCGGCCGAGCGATGGCCAGCAGGCCGCCGCCCAGGCCCAGGCAGAGCAGCAGCGGGGCGAGCCAGCGCTCCTGCCAGCCCGCCATCCGGGCCTGCAGGGCGGCCTGTTGTCGCGCGTGCTGCTGCATCTCGCGCTGCAGCGCGGCCTGCAGTTGGCAGTCGGTGTGGGCCGGGGTGATGGTGAACAGCAGTTCCATAGGCGGTGGCGTCCGATCTTCTAGGGGCCGCCAGTCTACCGGGGCGGGGCGCTTCCAGCCTTGCCCGGCTGGCGGCAGCAGGCCGCTTTCCGCAGCCGCCGATGGGGGCGAGCGCGCGGGTTAAAGCGCATGGCGCGACAATAGCGGGATGACATCCTCCACGACGCCCCTGCATCCCAGCGCAGCTTCGGCCCGCAAGGCCCAGCCCAAACTGACCACGCTGGACAAGACCCGCATTGACGACACACGTATCAAGATCGTGCGCCCGCTGCTGACCCCGGCACTGCTGGAAGAGTGGTTGCCCGTGACCGAAGAGGCGCAGCAGCTGGTCGAATCCAGCCGAGCCGCCATCTCGCGCGTGCTGCATGGCCAGGATGACCGGCTGGTGGTGGTGGTCGGGCCTTGCTCCATTCACGATCACGATCAGGCCATGGATTACGCGCGCCAGCTCAAGGTCCAGGCCGATGCGCTCAAGGACGATCTGCTGATCGTGATGCGGGTCTACTTCGAGAAGCCGCGCACTACAGTGGGCTGGAAGGGCTATATCAATGACCCGTACCGCGACGGCAGCTTTGCCGTCAACGAAGGGCTGGAGCTGGCGCGCCGCCTGCTGCTCGATGTGCTGGCGCTGGGCCTGCCTGCGGGCACGGAATTCCTGGATCTGCTGTCGCCGCAGTTCATCAGCGACCTGGTCAGCTGGGGCGCGATTGGTGCGCGCACCACGGAGAGCCAGAGCCATCGCCAGCTGGCCAGCGGTCTGAGCTGCCCTGTGGGCTTCAAGAACGGCACCGATGGCGGCGTGAAGGTGGCCAGCGATGCCATTTTGGCAGCCCAGTCCTCGCATGCGTTCATGGGCATGACCAAGATGGGCCAGAGCGCGATCTTCGAGACACGCGGCAATCAGGACTGCCACATCATCCTGCGCGGCGGCAAGGCTCCCAACTACGACGCGGCCCATGTTCAGGCCGCGTGCGAAGTGCTGGAAAAAGCGGGCCTGCACCCGCAGGTGATGATCGACTTCTCGCATGCCAACAGCAGCAAGCAACATCGTCGCCAGATCGATGTATCAGCGGATGTGGCCCAGCAGATTGCGGGGGGCGACACACGCATCACCGGCGTGATGATCGAAAGCCATATTCACGAAGGCCGCCAGGACATTGTCGAAGGGCAGGAGCTGCAATACGGTGTCTCGCTCACCGATGCCTGCATCAGCATGGAGCAGACTACCCCGGTGCTGGAGCAACTGGCAGCCGCCGTGCGCGCACGTCGCCTCAAGGCGGCCTGAGGCAGCCGGACGAGGCTGGATGAGCAAGAGGCGCTGCGGCGCCTCTTGTTCTTTGTGCTTTGTGCTTTTCAGGCATCCAGCCTTGTAGATTTTGGGGCGGCCGCTAGTGCTTTCAGAGATCCAGCGTCAGCTTGAGCATGTCCTTGTGCTGCACGCCGCGCTCCCACAGCGGGGTGGTGTAGTTCTGCAAAAAGAAGTCGCGCTCGATGTCGGTGACGCGAAACCCCAGGCGTTGATAGAACAGCAACTGGTCGCCAAAGCTGCCAGTTCCCACTTCCAGCTGTTGTACGCCGCGTTCGCGCATCTCACGGATGGCGCGCTGCAGCAGGGCCGAACCTATGCCCTTGCTCTGCCAGGCCGTGGACACGGCCATATTCATCAGCTCCCATCGGTGAAGGCCGTCGCCCTCGGGGACCAGCACGCATACGCCGATCAGGGCACCGAGGCCGCTGGGCGTGAACTGGGTCGTCTGGCGCGCTCCAAAACAGGTGGAGCCGGGCAGATAGCGCTTGACGCGCTCGCGCGAGGGGTCGGCCAGCAGCAGCAGATGCCAGGGGGCTTCTGCGGGGTTCATGGTGGTGATATGCCAGGAGTCGGTCGTGCCCGGGCCGGTCAGCGTGGAGCTCATGCGCGCACTCCCTTGCGGCGGAAGGCGGGCGCTGCATATCGGCCGGGCTGGATGTCGGCATTCACTCGATGGGACGTAAGCCCGTCCATCTGCTGCAAACCACAATCTCGCGCCATTTCCACTTTCCACCTGCGGGAGTTGTGAGCCCGCCACAAATATTGTCAACAGGCCATAGCGTAGCAGTCGGAGGGCAAATTCGGTGACCTACTGGTGAAAAGTACAGCGTTCTGCGGCAATTTTGATGCAGGAATCTCGCAAATATTGACCTGCACAGGCCTTGCAACTGCGTGAGCAAGTACTTCGAGTCAGTGCGCTGACGAGCCTGACGTCCTTTGCGCAGGACGTGCTTTGCAAAAACGGAGATAGTGGTTTATACTTAGCCACAAGGGTTAACCCTTAAGGTTTAACCCGCGAATGACAGTACATGAGATGCGTGCTGTCCATCGCTTGAAGTGCATCTCTTGATTTCATAGAAAGCTCATCATGCGCCAAGCTATCAACTCCCTGATCGAATTCATCCAAGAAGCTCGCGAGTTCCATCTGGACCTGGCCAACCAGTAATCACGCACTGGTTCGAGAAACAGCCGCCGCTCAAGGCGGCTTTTTTTCGTCCCGAAAGAGATGATTAGGCCGCCAGCAGGCCCTGTTTTTCTATGAAGGTCACCACCTCGTCCAGACCTTCCAGTGTCTTGAGATTGGTCATCACAAAAGGCTTGAGCCCCTTGGGCGTAGTGCGCTGCTTGATGGTGTCGCTGCGCATGATGTCCAGATTGGCGCCCACATGGGGGGCCAGGTCGGTCTTGTTGATGACGAAGAGATCGCTCTTGGTGATGCCGGGGCCGCCCTTGCGCGGAATCTTCTCACCTGCTGCCACGTCGATCACGTAGATGGTCAGATCCGACAGCTCGGGGCTGAAGGTGGCAGCCAGGTTGTCGCCGCCCGATTCGATGAAGACGATGTCGGCATCGGGGAAGTCCTTGAGCATGCGGTCGATGGCTTCCAGGTTGATGGAGGCGTCCTCGCGAATCGCCGTGTGCGGGCAGCCGCCGGTTTCCACCCCCATGATGCGCTCGGCGGGCAGGGCACCGCTGATGGTCAGCAGGCGCTGATCCTCCTTGGTGTAGATGTCGTTGGTGATGGCTACCAGGTCCCATTTGCCGCGCATGGCCTTGCAGAGCATCTCCAGAATCGTGGTCTTGCCCGAGCCCACGGGCCCGCCTATGCCCACGCGCAGCGGCGGCAGCTTCTTGGTGCGGTTGGGGATATGGTGCAGTGCGGTCGACATGGTGAGTTCTTTCGGGGGTGAGAGGGTTGCGATCAGCGGGCCTTGCCGTAGGCACGCTCCACCTTGGCAATGCGCAGCTCGAAATGCTGGTACCAGGTGGTGTGACCTTTTTCCTGGGCGATCTGGTGCTCGGCGTTGTGCTTCCATTGACGGATGGCTTCCTCGCTTTCCCAGTAAGACACGGTGATGCCGAAGCCCTGGGCATCGCGGGTGCTTTCAGCGCCCAGATAGCCTGCTTGCTGGCCGGCCAGCTCCACCATGCGGTCGGCCATCTCGCCATAGCCCCGGTCCTCCTGGGTGCGCTGGGAGGTGAAGATGGCGGCGTAGTACGGTGGCTGGGGTGTGGCGGCAAACAGTGCAGACATGGCGGACGAAGGTTCAGCTACGGAAAAGTCGAGAATACTGGTGTTCATGCTGGGCCGAGAGAATGGCCAGCATGGGCGAAAAAGCCTGTCTTGCGTTGTCCGGCAATGCCAGCGCGTATTCGACGGCGGCAGGAATCTCGGAAGTCAGTCGCGCCAGGATGCGCTGGCCGGCGCTCTGGCCCAGGGGCACGGTCTTGATGGCGGCCTGAACCATGTTCTCGGCCCAGCCAAAGGCATAGGCCAGCAGCGCATCGCGCGGCGTGGCTCCGGTGCATTGGGCTGCCAGCGAGAAGGCGATGGGGTAGCTGGCATCCTGCGCGGCCAGCCAGTGGACGCAGGCCAGAGGGACTGCTTCATCGGCGTAGCGGTTTTTCAGCCACTCGGTCAGCGAGCGGCCCATCTGCTCGGTCTGCAGGCGCAGCTCGCTGGTTTCGCGCGTGACTCTTACCCACTGGTTGAGGCTGGCGATGCGCGCCAGATCGGCGCCTTTCCAGGCAGGCATGGCCTGCGCAATCACGGCCATGTCCCCGCGCGACTGGGTCAGATGCAGCTGCTGCACCAGCCAGCCGGCGGCCTCTGCTTCCGTTGCGACCAGCGCCGCATTGATGGCCGCTTCAAGCCCTTCCGAGTAGGAAAAGCCGCCGATGGGCAGGGCCGGCGAGGCCAGCCACATCAGCTGCAGAAAGCTCTGCGCGCCAAGAGCCAGCAGTGGCTCAGTGGGCGTGGTCATGCGAGTGTCCATGGCCGTGATGATGGTGGCTGTGACCGTCATTGGTCACATGGCCGCCATAGGCGCCTCCTTCGGGCTCGAAAGGCAGATCGGCTTCGACCACCGTCATATGCATGCTGCGCAGCATATCGGCCAGCACATGGTCGGGTTCGATCTTCAAATGGTCGGGCTGCAGCTCGATCGGCACATGGCGGTTGCCTAGATGGTAGGCCGCGCGCATCAGGTCAAACGGCGTGCCATGCTCGGCGCAGGCCGTGATATGCAGCACTTTTTGCGGCGCGGCCAGCACGCGGATCAGGCTGCCGTCTTCGGCCACCAGTACATCGCCGCCGCGCACAGCCTGGCCGCGTGGCAAGAAGACGGCCAGCTCGCGACCCTGGCTGTCGGTGGCGGCAAAGCGGCTCTTCTGACGTACGTCCCAGTCCAGTTCCACGGACGCGGCGCGTTTGAGGATGACGGCGGAAAGGCCCTGGCCCTGAAGCAGCAGTTTGTTGGCAGTCAGCATGGTGAACTCACAATGAAATAAAAGGCCCGGACCAGATTGGCGCGCATGTTGCATGTGCTGCGCATCTCAGTGATTTTGATGGACAACTCTTTTGGAAACTTCGACAGAAATGGCAGCCCCGACCTCTTTGCATGATGCGCCTGCCGACTGGCAGGGCTGTGGCGCAGCCTATGTGGCGGTGTATGGCACTTTGCGTGCCGGTGGCATCAACGATATTGCCAGGCTCCAGCCGGGCGTTGCCTGTGTCGGCAGGACCCAGCTGACCGGCACTTTGCATGACCTCGGTTGGTACCCGGGTCTGAGGCTGCAAGGCTCGCAGACCGTGCTGGCCGAGGTCTACCCCATGGACGCAGCGCTGGAGCGGGCCATGGATCGCATCGAAGGCCTGTGGCCCGAAGACCTGGGCGAATACACCAAGCGCATTCTGACCCTGCCCGTGATGCTGACCCAGGGCGGTCAGCAGTCCATCACTGTGCTGGTGTACGAGGCCTTGCCCGCCACCGTGAGCGCTGCGCCGGAGCTTGCCGTCAGTGACTGGCTGGCCTGGTTTGAGGGCAAGGGCATGCAGCATCCGGATTCGGAGTTTCAGCTCAACACCGCTCAGAACAGAAAGTAGCGCTGTGCCATGGGCAGGCTGACCGCGGGCTCGCAGGTCAGCAGATCGCCATTGGCGCGCACGGCATAGGTCTGGGCATCCACCTCCATATGCGGCGCCAGATCGTTGTGGATCATGTGCTGCTTCTTCACATTGCGTATGCCCCTGACCGCCGACAAGGTCTTGTGCAGCCCGAAGCGCTGGCCGATGCCGGCGGCAAGTCCTGCCTGGGAGACAAAGGTCAGCGAAGTTCTGGCAACCGCCCCGCCAAAGCTCGCGAACATGGGGCGGTAATGCACGGGCTGAGGCGTGGGAATGGAAGCGTTCGGATCGCCCATGGCCGCCATGGCGATGCTGCCGCCCTTGAGTATGCAAAACGGCTTGACGCCAAAGAAGGCCGGCTTCCAGATCACGATATCGGCCCACTTGCCCACCTCGATGCTGCCCACCTCGTGGCTGATGCCATGGGCAATCGCGGGATTGATGGTGTATTTGGCGATGTAGCGCTTGATGCGGAAGTTGTCGTTGCGCGCGCCGTCACCATTCAGGGCGCCGCGCTGCAGCTTCATCTTGTGCGCCGTCTGCCAGGTGCGCAGTATGACCTCGCCCACGCGGCCCATGGCCTGGCTGTCGGAGCTGAACATGCTGATGGCGCCGATGTCGTGCAGGATGTCCTCGGCAGCAATCGTTTCCTTGCGGATGCGGCTTTCGGCAAAGGCCAGGTCTTCGGCAATGCCGGCGTCCAGGTGGTGGCAGACCATGAGCATGTCCACATGCTCGTCCAGCGTGTTGATGGTGTAGGGGCGCGTGGGGTTGGTGGAGCTGGGCAGGACATTGGCCTCGCCCACCACCTTGAGGATGTCGGGCGCATGGCCGCCACCCGCGCCTTCGGTGTGGAAGGTGTGAATGGTGCGGCCCTTGAAGGCGGCCACGGTGTCCTCCACAAAGCCGGACTCGTTGAGCGTGTCGGTGTGGATGGCGACCTGGGTGTCGGTGTCTTCGGCCACATCGAGGCAGTTGCTGATCGCTGCCGGCGTGCTGCCCCAGTCCTCGTGCAGCTTGAGGCCGATGGCGCCGGCATTGATCTGCTCGTGCAGGCCGCCGGGCAGGCTGGCATTGCCCTTGCCCAGAAAGCCAAGATTCATGGGAAAGGCGTCGGCGGCCTGCAGCATGCGTTCCATATGCCAGGGGCCTGGCGTGCAGGTGGTGGCGAAGGTGCCGGTGGCCGGGCCGGTGCCGCCGCCGATCATGGTGGTCACGCCGCTGGTCAGTGCTTCTTCGATCTGCTGCGGGGCAATGAAATGGATATGGGTGTCGATGCCGCCTGCGGTGACGATATTGCCTTCGCAGGAGATGATCTCCGTGCTCGGGCCGATGATGATGCTCACGCCCGGCTGGGTGTCGGGGTTGCCGGCCTTGCCTATGGCCACGATGCGGCCGTCCTTGAGGCCGATGTCGGCCTTGACGATGCCCCAGTGGTCCAGGATCAGTGCGTTGGTCAGCACGGTGTCGACCGAGCCACCGCCAGAGGGCCCTGTTCCCGTCCCGTCGCGTGTGCGCTGGCTTTGCGCCATGCCGTCGCGGATGGTCTTGCCGCCGCCGAACTTCACTTCCTCACCATAACCGCCAGCGGCCAGGGTGTAGTCTTTTTCGACTTCGACGATGAGTTCGGTATCGGCCAGGCGCAATCGGTCGCCCACGGTGGGACCAAAGGTTTCTGCGTAGGCTCGTCGGTCCATGGTGGCCATTGAGGAATCTCCGATTAAGGTGTTCAGCGCAGGGACTGCTGCTGGGCTGCCGGTGGCAGGGCGGCGGGGCTTGTGCTGAGCAGGTCGCGCAATGTGCCCAGTGCCAGGGCCAGCAGCAGGGCAGCGCAGCAGCGGTAGGTAAAACGGCTCCAGTGCGCGGCAGCGCGGCGGAAAAGCCGGTCCACCAAGGCAGCGCAGACAAAGCACCAGAGCAGGGACGAAGTCATGAATCCCGCGAAGAAGACCCCGTAATCGCTGGCACCGGGCTGGGCCACGCCCACCGCCCCGAGGGCGCTGCCCATGGCGGCCCAGTAGGCCAGGTTCTGCGGGTTGGTCAGCGACAGGGCCATGCCGCGGCGCAGGGCCTGCTTCTGCGTGGCGGCGGCGGTGTTTGAAGCATCGAGCCGGTGTTCGGTACGCGCGGCCTGCCAGCTGTCCCAGGACAGCCAGAGCAGGTAGGCAGCGCCCGCCAGGCCAATCGGCCAGCGCAAGGCGTCGATCTGCATGACCAGACCAATGCCGGCCAGGCCCAGCAAGGCCCAGCTCGCATCGCCCACCAGGGAGCCCAGCTGCACGGCCAGCGCCGGACGATAGCCGCCGCGCACACCTTGGCGCACGGTCTCTGCAAACACTGCTCCGGGCGCTGCGTTGAACACCAGGCCCAGCACAAAAGCAGAAGCAAACAGCATCAGCATGGCAGGTCAGTCCCTGGAATCTGCGGACAGTGGGCCCTGGACCAGACCGCGAAAGCCATAGATCTGGCGGTCGCCGCCGATCTCGACCAGCTCCACCGTGCGTTGCTGGCCCGGCTCGAAGCGCACGGCCATGCCGCTGGCAATATTCAGGCGCATGCCGTGGGCGGCGGTGCGGTCGAAATCCAGGCCCGCATTGGTTTCGGCGAAGTGGTAGTGCGAGCCGACCTGAATCGGCCGGTCGCTGGCATTGTTCACCACCAGCATGAGCGTGCTGCGGCCGGGGTTGAGTGCATGGCTGCCCTCGTCAAGAATCAATTCGCCGGGAATCATCTTTCGCCTCCTTGCGCAAAGGCCTTGTGCTGCGCTGTGCCGAGGTGTTTCATATCAGACCAGTTTCGTCAGCATGAAAACGCCGAGTGCGGCGGTGGCTGCACCGCCGAACCTGGCCGCCCATTGGTGGCGCTGCATGACGGCATGACCGAGCACCATGCCGGCGATATGCAGTGTGGCCGAGCCCAGAGCAATGCCCAGCAGTGCGCCGAAGGCAGCCAGGCCGCTGTCTCCAGCCAGCTCAAAGCCGTGCGCAGCGCCGTGGAAGAAGGCAAACACCGCAGCCAGGGCGGCGGCTGCGCCCCAGGGCATTTTTTGCTGAACCAGCACCAGCAGGCCCAGCACCAGCACGGATGCGGCAATCATGGGCTCTACGCCCGGCACCCACAGGCCGGCAAAGCCGGCCACGGCACCCGCCACCAAAAGGGCCACAAAGGCCGCAGGTGCACGCCAGGCCGTGCGCAGGCTGGGCATGGTCAGTGCGCTCCAGGCGCCCACAGCCAGCATGGCGGCCAGATGGTCTGCGCCGGTAAACGGGTGGGCAAAAGCATGACCCAGGCTGTCGAGAAAGTGGTGATGGCTGCCTGCATCGGAGCCCATATGTGCGAGAGCGGACAGGGGCAGTGCAGTCGCCGCGGCGGCTGTGGTGACAAGGAGCTTATTGAATTTCATAGCTATCTGCGATTGATGGGTAAGGGTTTGATGGCTGAAAGGCTCGAAGTCTCTGGACGCTGCTTCAGGCGATGGGCTCATGCACGGTGACCAGCTTGGTGCCATCGGGGAAGGTGGCTTCGATCTGGATGTCGGGAATCATCTCGGGGATGCCCTCCATCACATCGGCGCGGGTCAGCACGCTGCGGCCTTCGCTCATGAGCTGGGCCACGGTCCTGCCATCGCGTGCACCCTCCATCACAAAGGCACTGATCAGCGCCACGGCCTCGGGGTAGTTGAGCTTGAGGCCACGAGCCATGCGCCGCTCGGCCAGCAGGGCCGCAGTGAAGATCAACAGCTTGTCTTTTTCGCGTGGTGTCAGTTCCATCTTCTTCAATCCCTCAGTCGGCACGCGCATCCGGCAGGGCTGAATGAACGCGAGGAGTCAGTTTCATGCCCTTTTATGTAGCAAGTGCCATGCCAAAGGCCAGTCTTTATTGCCAGCATGCAGGCAAGTCGCCGCAGATGTTTTGCACCTTGTTGGTGCTGTCGGCACGCGGTTATGCACCACGGCGTATCGGCGAGGCAGCGATGGTGCTTTGTGGTGCATTGTCGAGCCGTAGCGGTGCATTGCATGGCACGAACTTTGCTGTTCTGGTGCATGTACAAAAGACCATTGAATAAGGGCGTCGCTCAGGGCCTGGGTACCACGGCAAGACTCGGAGTGCTGGTCTTGGGCGGTACGCTGTGGACGGCTTCGGCCGTACAAGCGCAAACAGCCGAGGAAGGCGACAAGGTATTGCCCGAGGTGAGGGTGAATGCCCTGGTCAAAGGCCAGGCGCTGGATGAGTCACAACGCGCGTTTTCCGTCACCGAGTTCAGACGCGACGAAATTCGCGAGCAACCCAGACAGGAGGTGGAATCGTTGTGGAGCCAGGTACCCGGCATGCATGTCAATCACTACCAGCTCAGCGGTGTGGCCAACGGGCTGGTGCTGCGCGGCTTTGCCGGGGGTGGCCACGGCGGTGATGTGGCGGCCACACTGGATGGCATCCCGCTCAACGAAGCCATGTCGCATGCGGATGGCTATTTCGATCTCAATGTGGTGGTGCCGCTGGAGCTGGACAAGGTCAATGTCTATCGCGGTCCCGTGTCGGTGCTGCAGGGTAATTACAACCGCGCAGGGTTGCTGGAGCTGCGCACGCGGCGCAACGGCAGCTATGCGGAGTTCGATGTCAGCGCCGGCTCGCATGGCATGTTCGATGCACAGGCCGCTCTCGGACGCGAGCTGGAAGGCGGCGATCAGCTCAACCTGGCGACTCAGCATGCACGCGGTGATGGAGCGCGGCCCGCCTCGCGCCATGAGCGCAGCACCATCAGCGGCACCTGGACGCACCATGTGCATGAAAAGCTCGATATCTCGCTGTCCGGTCGCTGGCACGAGGCGCGTGGCGACTCGCCCGGCTATCTGACCGAAGCGCAGTGGCGGCAGGACCCACAGGGCAAGGACAGCCGCGTGGTGGGTGATGGTGCCAACAAGCACTTTGGCACGCTGCGCCTGGATGCGCAGTACGCACTGGATGCAGATACCCGGCTGCTGGGTTTTGTCTACGGCACGCAGCAGGATTTTGTGCGCTGGTTCACGCGCCCGCGCAGCGCCACCTGGATGCAGCGCGAGGAGCGCTACGACCGCAGCGTGCTGGGAGCAGGGCTGAATCTCAGCGGCAAGTCGCTTCTGGCGGCGCGCGAGCTGAACTGGATGCTGGGCCTGGAGCAGGTGCGCGAGTCCACCGACTATGGCTACTGGGATGGATTGCTGGATCGCCGGCGTACCGGCCCTGCATTGAATGATCGCAATACACGGCTCGACAACACGGCGATCTACGGCCAGGCTGGCTGGCAGCCAACGGCCTGGTTGCAGACCACGGCGGCCTTGCGCTGGGACCACTTTGACGGCAGTTGCAGTCTGCTGGGGGCAGAGGCCAGTGGCGATGAATGCAGGAGCATGCAGGGGCGCAGCCATGCCAGCCCCAAGCTGGGAGCCCTGGCGCAGCTCAATGCCCGGACGGCCGTGCGGGCCAACTGGTCGCAAGGCTTTGCGTTGCCCAGCGACTTTGCCAAATACGCGCTGCGCAACAGCGACCTGCATGCCAATATCTTTCGCCAGAGCGAGCTGGGCGTGGAGTGGAAGCCATCGGCCCATTGGCTGATCGATGCCTCGCTCTACCGCATCAGCTCCAGCCATGAAATACGCAATACGGCACCTGGTGAGTATGAAAACCTGGGCGCGACCGTGCGCAAGGGTGCAGAGCTGCAGCTGCACTGGCTGCCCAGTCGCAACTGGCATGTGGAATGGACTTATGGCCACAATCGCTCCGAAGTCACGCAGAACGCGGATGCCGCACTGCTGGGCCGGCGCGTGGTGGCCGTGCCCGAGTACACCAGCACCTTGCATGCGCGCTGGATGCCGCGTGGCGATGTCACCTTGCATGGCGTGTTGCGCCATGTGGGGCGTGCGCCCATCAACGCCAGCAATACCGAATGGGCCGGCAGCTATCGCTGGCTGGACCTGGGTCTGCAATACCGATTGCCCGCAAGCCTGGCGCGCAATGCCAGCCTGAGTCTGTGGCTGCGCAACGCCGCCAACACCCGCTATGCCAGTACCACCACCATGATTGCCGGCCAGCGTCTGGTCGCCCCCGGCGCGCCGCGCAGCGTGCAGCTGGGCCTGCAGTTTTCCTTATGATTTCCGGAGCTCCCATGTCTGTTTGCAGCACACGTAAAAACATCATCGCGCGCATTCTGTGCACCACGGCCGCTGCCTGGCTGCTATGCGCCAATCCGGTCTCTGCCCATAACGTCTGGCTGGAGCCAGATGCGCAGGGTGGCTATGTCATGCAGTTTGGCGGTCATGAAGGCAGGACAGAAGCCTTCGATCCGGCCAAGCTGCAGCGTGTGCATGCTTATGACCTGCGCGGCCGTGAAGTGCCCGCCGCCGTACAGAATGTGCAGGGTGGCATCCGTATCAAGCCCGATGCCAGTGCTGCGCTGATCGCAGTGGAACTCGATAACGGCTATTTCAGCAGTGCCAGGGCTGAGGGCGCAATGCTGCCTCTGCCCATGGATCAGAACCCCGGTGCGGTGCGCGGCGTGCATGCGCGCAAGTTCCACAAGACCGTGGTGCGCTGGGGCGCCGTCATGCAAAAGCCGCTTGGGCAGATGTTCGAGGTGGTGCCGCTTCAGGGGCAGTCTCCCCATGCCGGTCAGCCGCTCAGGCTGCAGGTGTTGCTGCATGGCAAGCCGCAGTCTGGCGTGAGGCTGTCCTGGGGGGAGAACGGCTCTCCCACGATGACGGACGCGCAGGGTCTGGCGATCATGACGCCTGCTGTCGGCAGCAATACGCTGCAGGCCATACTGCGTCAGCCTGTGCAGGGCGACCCCATGACAACCGAGAACAGCTACGAGTATCTGCTGCGCTTTGCCGTGCATTGATGAAGCTGCGTTCCGTCGGCTTTCGCACCGGAGCGCAGATTCTGCAAGGCATCCGCGAGGCGGCGATTTGGCGTGCAGATGAGCAAGCTGCATGTCTATGCAGTGCAGGACGGCAAGGCCAGCAAACAACTCGATCTGCTTTGCTGCAGACCAAGGCCGTTCTCGATCCGTGGACTGGCAAGCTGCGCAGCGCGGCCTTGCCGGCATGCCTGCAGCCGGTCTGAGGCGACAGGCTGTCGTGCACTTCAATAGTGCTGGCTGGTTTGCGCGGTCTGCATCTGGTGCATGCGGCACTGCAATGGTGCCTGCATGTGGCCGATGCTGATCGCACAAAGTTGCATTCGGCCTGTGCTCGGCAAAAAAGCGGCAGCAGCGCCGCCGTATGCAGTGAGCAAGCCATGGCGGGTGGTGCTGGCACGGTAATTGCACTTCAGTTTTTGCGGTCAATGTGACCGAACAAAACCTCCTGGGAGTGCTGAAATGAATCGTCGCGGAACCCTCACAACACTGGCTGCATCTATGGCTCTGGGCCTGGGCTTGACTTCTCAGGTGCTGGCTGCAGACACCATCAAGGTGGGCGTGCTGCACAGCCTCTCGGGAACCATGGCTATCTCCGAGACCGTGCTCAAGGACACGGTGCTGATGGCCATCGACGACATCAATGCCAAGGGCGGCGTGCTCGGCAAAAAGCTCGAGCCCGTGGTGGTGGACCCCGCCTCCAACTGGCCGCTGTTTGCCGAAAAGGCCAAGCAGCTGATCACCCAGGACAAGGTGGCCGTGGTCTTCGGTTGCTGGACCAGCGTGTCGCGCAAGTCCGTGCTGCCGGTGTTCGAGCAGAACAACGGCCTGCTGTTCTACCCCGTGCAGTACGAGGGTGAGGAACTCTCCAAGAACGTCTTCTACACCGGCGCCGCACCCAACCAGCAGGCGATACCCGCTGTCGAGTACCTGATGAGCAAGGAAGGCGGCGGAGCCAAGCGCTTTGTGCTGCTGGGCACGGACTATGTGTATCCGCGCACCACCAACAAGATTCTGCGTGCCTTCCTCAAGTCCAAGGGCGTCAAGGATTCCGACATTATGGAAACCTACACCCCCTTCGGCCACAGCGACTACCAGACCATCGTGGCCGATGTGAAGAAGTTCTCCACGGGCGGCAAGACCGCCGTGATCTCAACCATCAACGGCGACTCCAACGTGCCCTTCTACAAGGAGCTGGGCAATGCCGGCCTCAAGGCCAAGGATGTGCCGGTCGTGGCCTTCAGTGTGGGTGAGGAAGAGCTGCGCGGCGTGGACACCAAGCCTCTGGTCGGTCACCTGGCGGCATGGAACTACTTCATGAGCGTGAAGAACCCGACCAACACGGCCTTCATCAAGCAGTGGAGCGATTACGCCAAGGCCAAGAACATCGCGGGCCACAAGGACAAGCCGCTGACCAATGACCCGATGGAAGCCACCTGGGTCGGCATCCACATGTGGAAGCAGGCCGTGGAGAAAGCCAAGAGCACAGATACCGACAAGGTGATCGCGGCCATGGCGGGCCAGACCTTTGCCGCACCCAGCGGCTTCACGCTGAAGATGGACGAGAAGAATCACCATCTGCACAAGCCCGTGATGGTCGGCGAGATCAAGGCCGACGGCCAGTTCAGCGTGGTCTGGAAGACCAAGGGCCCGGTCAAGGCCCAGCCCTGGAGCCCGTATATCGAAGGCAACGACAAGAAGAAGGACGAGCCCAACGGCAAGAGCTCCTGATTCGCTCCCTCGGACTGGAGAGGTCTGGTGGGCTCTCCAGTCCTGAAGAGATTGCAGCTTGCGCTTTATTGACAAGGGCTGCAGCGCTAGAAACCTGAAATTCCTATGAACATACTGCGCAAGTCATTGAGGCTGGCATTGGCCGCCGGACTGGGCTCCTTGCTGAGCTTTGCCAGTCACGCGCTGACCACCGAGCAGGCTTATGCCATGGCGGCGGCAGACGATTCCGAGCAGCGCGTGCAGGCCATCAAGCAGGCCGTGCTGGCACCCGATGCGCAGAGCGACGACGGTCGCCTCGCGGCCTATCTCAAGGCGCTGTCCGACGACGAAGTGCGCGTGTCCCAGGGCCGGGCCTATGTGGTCAGCGGCGATGCGGTCAGCGATGCGGCGACCGGCGCAGCCGTCAAGCTCCCGCCCGATGCCGAGGAGGTCGTCAGCAACAACTATCTGCGCTCGGTCATCGACACGGCACAGGCCGCGCTGGCGCTGGACAGCAGCGATATTCAGGCGCGTCGCAAGGCCGCCGAGCAACTGGCCTCCGAGCCTGATGCAAGGCGGCTTCCCCTGATCGAAAAAGCGCTGGCCGCTGAACAGGACGGGCAGGTCCGAGCCCTGCTGGAGCGCAGCCTGGCTGCCAGCCTGCTGGGCAGCGACGATGTGCTGCAGCGCCTGAAGGCGGTGCAGCAGCTGTCGCATCAGCAGACGCCGGAGACGCAGTTGCTGTTGAACCAGCGCCTGTCCGAAGAGTCCGACCCAGGCGTGCAAAAAGCCATCAAGACCGCGCTGGCTGGCATTGCCGAAGGCCTGGCCTGGGGGGACAGGCTGGGTGCTGTTTTCAGCGGCATCAGCCTGGGCTCGGTGCTGTTGCTCGCGGCTCTGGGTCTGGCGATCACCTACGGCCTGATGGGCGTCATCAATATGGCGCACGGCGAGCTGATCATGATCGGTGCCTATGCCACCTATCTGGTGCAGGTCGCATTCCAGCGCTGGCTGCCCGAGGCCTGGTTTGGCTGGTATCTGGTGGTGGCGATTCCTGTGGCCTTTCTGGCCTCGGCGCTGGTCGGCGCGGTGCTGGAGCGCGGCGTGATCCGCTTTCTCTACGGCCGTCCGCTGGAGACCCTGCTGGCCACCTTCGGCATCAGCCTGGTGCTGCAGCAGACCGTGCGCAGCATTTTCGGAGCGCAGAACGTGGGCGTGGAAAACCCGGTCTGGATGAGCGGCGGGATTGCGCTGCTGCCCAATCTGACGCTGCCCTGGAATCGCATCGCCATCATCGTTTTTGCCTTTGCCGTGCTGGCGGGAGTGGCCTTCATGATCGCCAGAACGCGCCTGGGCCTGTTCGTGCGCGGCGTGACACAGAACCGCGCCATGGCTTCCTGTGTGGGCGTCAACACGGCGCGCACCGACACCTATGCGTTTGCACTGGGCTCCGGTATCGCCGGTCTTGCCGGCTGCGCCTTGAGCCAGATCGGCAATGTGGGCCCGGATCTGGGGCAGAACTACATCGTGGACAGTTTCCTGGTGGTGGTGCTGGGCGGTGTGGGGCAGCTGGCGGGCACCGTCTATGCGGCTCTGGGCCTGGGCGTGCTCAGCAAGTTGCTGGAAGGCTGGACCGGTGCCGTGCTGGCCAAGATCGCCGTGCTGCTGTTCATCGTGGTCTTCATTCAAAAGCGTCCACAAGGCATCTTTGCCTTGAAGGGCCGCAGTGCGGAAACATGAAACACCCCCCTGAGTCGCTTCGCGCCTTCCCCCGCTCTCGCATTGCTGCGGTCAGGGGACGACACCCTCGCTGCGGGGCGGGGCGGGGCGGGGCGGCGCGGCGCGGCCGGCGTAGGCCCTTGCTCGCTGTTCCTTGCGAAAGCTGGCTTTCTCAAACATTGCGTTCTGGACCGGAGCTATGAGCGTGTCAACTTCTTCATCCCCTGCATCCGCACCACCGCTGGTGCTTCCTGCTCCTGAGTCCTTGCTCAGCGGCAAGGGCTGGACGGCATTTCTGCTGGCCCTGACCATGGTCTGCGCCGTGGCTCCCGCACTCAATCTGTGGGTGCCCGAGGACAGTGCACTGCACTTGTCCGACTACATGCTCGGCCTGCTGGGCAAGTTCATGTGCTATGCCATCTGCGCGCTGGCGATTGATCTGATCTGGGGCTATACCGGCATCCTGAGCCTGGGGCACGGCCTGTTCTTCGCACTGGGCGGCTATGTGATGGGCATGTACCTGATGCGTGAGGCCGCAGGCCCCGATGCATTGCCCGCCTTCATGGGGTTTCTGGACTGGAAGGAGCTGCCCTGGCACTGGGCGCTGTCGGGCAGCTTTGCCGCCACCGTGCTGCTGGTGTTTCTGGTGCCGGGCCTGATCGGCGGGCTGTTCGGCTACTTCGCCTTTCGCTCGCGCATCAAGGGCGTGTATTTCTCCATCATCACCCAGGCCCTGACCTACGCCGCCATGCTGCTGTTCTTCCGCAACGAGACCGGTTTTGGCGGCAACAACGGCTTCACGGGCTTCAGGACCCTGCTCGGCTATTC
>NZ_JBCPWN010000003.1:0-333332 GCF_039581415.1 Comamonas sp. F1-6 | reverse complement strand
TGTGCCGCTTTGACTGTCTTTGCCTGGTACCGGATTGGCGTTGACAGCAGCGCAAAGCATGCTGTCCTTGTTTTTGGTCTTGGCGCAGTACTGGTCTTGACTGACTTTGTCTGTCGAAGTCGTGGTGCCTGTGACGTTGCCGTTAGCGTCCTTAGTGGTCTTAGTCGTGGTGGATTCGCAGACGCCGTTAGAGCAAGTCGTGGTGGTTTTGCCTTCGGTTTTGGTGCCGTCGCTGTTTGTAGTCGTGCCCGTCCAGTCCACGCCAGTTGCGCTGGCTGCAGGAATGCAAACGGTGTTGCCATTGACGGTGCCAGTCTGTCCCGCACAGCGCTTGTCGATAGGCTCGGCTTTTTCTGCGGGTGGTGGCGCATCAGGCGCAGAAGGTTCACTAGGTGTGCCGTAGCTGCACTTGCCGCCTGTGAGCGTGCCCATGCCCTTGTACAGGGTCTTGCCGGTGCTATCGGTTACACCTGTGCTTGGGCCGGCATTAGCCATGCAACCTTGACTACAGCCAGGAAACTTAGGTTGGTCCCAGAAGCAACGGCCAAGACACCCGCAGAACCTGCAACGACCTTGGCACCGTAGCGACGGGCGATAGAACGAGTTTTATTGAACATGATTGGACGGGCGTTGGTCCTGTCGGAGATTCGCTTTGTGGTGCTGCGCTCACAAGTAGCTAGGCCCGGCTCCGGTCAAGAGCTGCCGACTACCGCAGACTTCTGAACGACGGCTGGAGGTTGAACTGGGTCATCTTCGTGAATCGGTCTGGACGATTGCAAACACGGACGTCAGCTCTTGGTCGCAAAGCGACTTCAACCGGCGGGGTATCCCTTAACACCAAACTCTCCGCCATGGAGGTCGAGAAACGCGGGCCTACGAGGAGTTGGGCCATTTGGTTCGGTAGAACATCACTCCATCATGTTCTTTGCACACTCAAGCGGATGAGCACGGATCTTGCTTAACTGACTTGTAGCCGTTTTTGCAATGAAGCAGATTCGGCTGTATCAAGACAACGACGTCTACGTTAGGCATAGGCCGCTATTGCGGGTAATGCCTGCGTAGACGTTTTCTTTTGTAGGGACAGAAAGCAATGACGGGCTTCCGAAACTTTTTACAAGCTGGGCATGCACCAACCTTGGGCGCATCACTCTTCTATTTCGCCTGCTCATGCGGCATTTGGGTCATCAATGGTGCAATGGCCCCTTTTCTCAGCGAGAGCTTTAATCTGACACCGGCGCAGAAGGGCCTGATGCTATCCATCCCAATCTTCGCGGGGTCGCTGATGCGCTTTCCGCTGGGATTACTGGCTCAGTACATCGGTAGAAAGAATGCCACCTTGGTTGAGATGGTGGGCATCGCCATCGCAATGTTGTACGGCTACTTCGCCGTTGACTCCTTTGGTGATCTGCTGGCCATGGGCGTTTTGCTAGGCATTGCTGGTGCCAGCTTCGGCGTAGCTCTTTCACTCGGTTCAGGCTCATTTCCACCGCACTACAAGGGACTAGCAATGGGACTAGTTGGTGCCGGCAACATCGGAACGGCCTTTGCCGCACTGCTGGCACCGCAGTTGGCACAGGCCTTTGGCTGGCAGGCCGTATACGGCTTTGCGGCTCTAGGTATTCTGGTGCCTATGGTCGTAATGATTGTGTTTGCCCGAGAACCCGCAGACCGTGATGCACATGCCACTCTGCGCGACCATGTTGCCTGCCTTTTCGAGAAGGACGGCTGGGCCTTCAGCCTAATTTATGCCGTCACCTTTGGCGGCTTCATTGGCTTAGCCACTTTTCTGCCAAGCTACTTTTATGACCAATTCGGTGTGAGCAAAGTTGAAGCTGGGCAGTTGACCATGCTGGCTGCGTTTATGGGTGCGACTACGCGCATTTTTGGCGGCTGGCTGTCGGATCACTGGGGCGGAGTGAACACGCTCACAGCAGTGCTGGTCGTCGTCTTCATTAGCTTGCTGCTTTGCGGACTCAGCGGCCACTCCTTAACTCTCACAGTGCTGTTCTTCTTGGTATGTTTTGCCGCCTTGGGAGCTGGCAATGGTGCCTTGTTCCAATTGGTTCCTCTGCGGTGGCCAACAACCACTGCTGTGGCCGGCTCCATGATCGGAGAGTTGGGCGCTTTGGGCGGCGGCTTGATCCCTGCAAGCATGGGTTTGTCGCAACAGCACACCGGCAGTTACTTCACAGGATTCGCTGTGTTTGCCTGCTTTTCACTAGTCATGTTGGTGATGCTGCGCCACATGCAACTGCGCTGGACACGCACCTGGGCGGAGAAAGGCGGTCGCGCACGCACCGTGCCGGCTTGATTCAAAGCTCAGCGTGGCAGGAACAGTAACCAGTAAAGCAGCGCCACATTGAGCACAACGCTGAAGGCGAGCGCTGTCTTCCAACCGAATGCTGGATCGCGCTCAAGGAGTGGACTGGACGCTTGCGGCAATAGTGGCCGCGCAGCTCCGCGCTCTAACGCCAGCAACATTTCTTCGGCCGTCTCGAAGCGCTGTGCAGGATCGCGAACGATCGCCTTAAGAACGATGGCATCCAGCCAGATTGGTACTTGTGGGTTGTGACGACTGGGAGGTATTGGGTCACGCCAGTAGCGCCCTCTCTGGTAAGCGATAACCTCACCATAAGGCAGACGTCCACTTGTCAATAGCTGGTACAGCGTCACGCCCAAAGCGAACAGGTCGCTGCCCGCACTTGCTGGCACTGGCGGATCGTCCCACTGCTCGGGGTTCATGTAGCTAGCAGTACCCGCATGTAAGGCACGCAGTTCGGGAGGCTCTCGGCCAGTCAGCGCAACGCCAAGGTCGAGCAGACGCAACACCCCATCAACACCGCAGTGAAGGTTCGCGGGCTTGACGTCGCGGT
This sequence comes from Comamonas sp. F1-6, assembly GCF_039581415.1. NCBI lineage: Bacteria > Pseudomonadati > Pseudomonadota > Betaproteobacteria > Burkholderiales > Comamonadaceae > Comamonas > Comamonas sp. F1-6. Next base: position 330,459 of record NZ_JBCPWN010000003.1, on the reverse strand, counting down.
GGATAACACCCTGTCGGTGCAGGTAACCCAGCACACGCGCGGCCTGCTGACCTATGGCAAGCACCTGGTCTACACCAGGCTGATGTCGTCGCTCCAGCCATTGAGAAAGCGTCTCGCCCTCCACCCATTCGTACAAAAGATAGAAAGCTGACGGCAGATCCACCGGCGCAGCATGCAGCCGAACCAGATGTCGGGCTGCCGCTCCGGTCTGCAGATGGCCGGCCACCCATGCTTCATGGGCCAGAGCAGCCCATTCCTCGCGGTCATGGGCACGCTGTGTGTGCAGCGTTTTGAGCGCATGGCGCTGGCCGCTGCGCTCATCCAGCACTCGGTACACGCGGTAAATGCCACTGTCGGCCACTAAAGCCTCCACACGCAGCCCATCCACCAGACTGCCGGGCCTGAGCAGAGGCAACGGCGGCAGGGACTGTGCGCGACGCATAGTGTCGTCCAGGGTTGCTTCCTTCACGCCCAGCACGCGAACGACCACGGCTGTGAGATTGTCGCGGCTGCCGTTGCGCCACGCGGCATCAGCCAAGCGTTCGGCCAGGGACTGTGCACCGCCCTCGCCCGCCCACTGGGCAAACTCGCGCGGCTTGACGTCATTGTGTATGCCGTCTGACAGCAGTACAAAAATGTCGCCGGGAACCACTTCTCCTTGCCGATAGTCAATGCTGACCCTATCCTCCAGGCCGATGGCGCGCGCCAGGCGGTGCGCGAAGTCCACGCCGCCCATCACATGGTCCTCCGTCAGCTGCTCGATCTGCCCTTGTCGCAACAGGTAGGCACGGGTATCGCCTACATGGGCCAGCGTGAAACTCTGCCCACGTAGAACCAGAGCTGTCAGCGTGGTCAGACCATAGGCCGGCTGACGTCGCCGATTGATGCCATAGAGCCAAGCGTTCTGTGCACCCACGATGCGGTCCAGCGCCACGGTGGGCTCCCAGGTGGCTGGCGTGCAAAAGAAGTCGCGTGCCAAACAGGTTACCGTGGTCTGTGCAGCTTCACGGCCCCAGCCACCCGCACTGACACCATCGGCAACGGCGGCGAGCATGCTGGCGTGGCCCGAACTTTCGTCCTGCAGTTGTACTGCCGCGAAGTCCTCGTTGTCCTGCGCACGACCGGAGCGTGAGACCCATCCGATATCCAGTTCAAAAGGCATGAGCGAATCCGTAACGGCATTCCTTGCTATCGCGCCCCACAAGAGTGCCTATCGATGCGGACACCGCACCGAACTGAAGCATCGGTAGATCAGAATCAGCAGCACCTTCGTTTGGAACCACGGCACTGCCAAGCTCCATGAGCAAGAAAATGATTGGCATAAAAAATGCTTTATTCATAGCAACGGTCTGGGCAATGTAGCTCCGACAGTTGAGGACAACGGCGTTTGCGACATACCTGGCCAAAGGTGGCTAGGTCATGGCGCAAGCGCCTTTTTGTTTTTTTAACCGTGAGAGGGAGCGTAACTCGCTTCACTCCCCTCCGACGAAGGGATATCGCATGCCCCACGCGATTCATAAAACACCACGAAAGCTCATCGTTGTTGGTAACGGCATGGTGGGTCAACGCTATGTCGAAGCTCTAACCGAACAATTTCCCGACCTTTGCGCAGCAGGATGGGAAGTGACGGTACTTGGTGAGGAGCCGCGCCCAGCATACGACCGTGTCCACCTGTCGGAGTTCTTCAGTGGCCGCAGCGCCGACGATCTGTCCCTGGTCCCAGAGGGCTTCTACGACCGCCCGGGCCTGACGCTGCGCCTCAATGCCCGCGTTGCCTCCATCGAGCGGCGCGATCGTACGCTGCAACTGACCAATGGTGAAGTACTGGCCTTCGACAAGCTGGTGCTTGCAACGGGCTCCTCACCCTTTGTACCGGGTGTGCCGGGACGCGACCGCCCTCACTGCTTTGTCTACCGAACCATCGAGGACCTCGAAGCCATGCAGGCCTCGGGGGCCAAGTCCCAAAGCGGCGTAGTGGTGGGCGGCGGGCTGCTGGGGCTGGAATGTGCCAAGGCCTTGCGCGACATGGGGCTGCAAACCCATGTCGTGGAGTTCGCACCACGCCTGATGATGGTCCAAGTGGACGAAGGCGGCGGTCGCGTGCTGCGCACCAAGATCGAATCGCTGGGCGTGCAGGCTCACACCAGCCGCAACACTGTGGAGATCACCGATGGCGCCACGGCGCGCCATCGCATGGTGTTCGCCGATGGAACTTATCTCGAAACCGACATGATCGTGTTCTCGGCCGGCATCCGGCCGCGCGACGAACTGGCACGTCAATGCATGTTGGCCATCGGTCCGCGCGGAGGCATGGTCATTGACGACCACTGCCGCACCAGCGATCACGACATCTATGCCATCGGTGAATGCGCGGCCTGGAATGAGCAGGTCTTCGGTTTGGTCGCGCCAGGCTACGATATGGCCCGCGTTGCCGCAGCTCACTTGGCAGGACAGGCCGATGCCGCGTTCACGGGCGCCGACATGAGCACCAAACTCAAGCTCATGGGTGTGGACGTAGCCAGCATCGGGGACGCACTTGGCAAGACGCCGGGTAGTCGCAGCTTTAACTACACCGACGAGCTGCAGCAGATCTATAAGAAAATCGTTGTCAGCGAAGACGGCAAGCGCCTGCTGGGCGCCGTGCTGGTGGGGGATGCCGCAGAGTACGGCACGCTTCTGCAGATGGCGCTCAACAATATGGAGTTGCCCGATGCACCCGGCCAGCTCATCCTGCCAACCAGCGACGGCGCGGCCAAACCAGGCCTCGGCGTGGACGCCCTGCCTGACGCTGCGGTACTGTGCTCGTGTAACAACGTCAGCAAGGGGCAGTTGTGCTCAGCTATCGCTGGCGGTGTGCAAACCATCAGCGAACTTAAATCCTGCACCAAGGCGGGGACCTCCTGCGGCGGCTGCGTGCCGCTGGTTACCCAGGTACTCAAGGCCGAGCTCAAGCGCCAAGGCGTAGCTGTCAACAACCACCTTTGCGAGCATTTTCCGCACTCGCGCCAGGAGCTTTATCACTTGGTGCGCGTTGGCGAAATCCGAACCTTCGCGCTATTGCTGCAGCAACATGGCAAAGGTCATGGCTGCGACATCTGCAAGCCCACGGTGGCCAACATCCTGGCCAGTTGCTGGAACGACTTCGTTCTCGACCGCAACGGTGCGCCGCTGCAGGATAGCAACGACTACTTCCTGGGCAATATCCAGAAGGACGGCACTTATTCCATCGTCCCACGCGTGCCCGCAGGTGAGATCACGCCTGACCAACTGATCGTGATTGGTAAGGTCGCCAAGGACTACGGCCTCTATACCAAGATCACGGGCGGCCAACGCATCGATCTGTTCGGAGCCCAAGTCCACGAACTGCCGCTGATCTGGCGTGAGCTGGTGGATGCAGGCTTTGAATCGGGCCATGCTTATGGCAAGTCGCTGCGTACGGTCAAGAGCTGCGTGGGGTCCACCTGGTGTCGCTATGGCGTGGACGACAGCGTTGGCCTGGCCATCGAGCTGGAGAACCGCTACAAGGGCCTTCGCTCGCCACACAAAATCAAGTTCGGCGTTTCCGGCTGCACACGCGAATGCGCCGAAGCACAGGGCAAGGACGTGGGGGTGATCGCCACAGAAAAAGGCTGGAACCTCTATGTCTGCGGCAACGGCGGCATGAAACCACGCCACGCCGAGCTGCTGGCAGCTGACCTTTCCAAGGATCAGTTGGTACGTCTGATCGACCGCTTCCTGATGTTCTACATCCGTACCGCTGATCGGCTGCAGCGCACCAGCACCTGGCGCGACAACCTCGAAGGTGGCCTGGACTACCTCAGGGCCGTTGTGGTCGACGACAGTCTGGGTCTTGCCTCCGAGCTGGAGGCGCAAATGGCCCATGTCGTGGGCACCTACGCTTGTGAATGGAAAAAGGCCGTGGACGACCCTGCCGTCGTGCGGCGCCTGCGTACCTTCGTCAACAGCGACGCAGGCGACGACAACGTGGTCTTCGTTCAGGAGCGCGGCCAGATCCGACCCGCTACCCAAGCCGAAAAGCACGCACGCCTCAAAGGCATCCCGGTGTTGGTCGAAGCCAGCGTTTGACCCCCTAAGGAGCACCTCATGAACGATACCGCCATTGCGCCAGAACCCACGCGCACCGCCGCACCCACGAGCTCAGCCGCCAACAAGAGCGCAGCCTCTGCTGCCATCTGGCACCGCATCTGCCCTTTCGACGACATCTGGCCCGACACGGGCGTTTGCGCTCTCATCGGGCGTCGTCAGGTGGCCGTCTTTCGGCTGACCGACGGCAGCCTCTACGGCATAGGGAACCATGATCCCCACAGTGGTGCCAACGTACTCTCTCGCGGCATCGTTGGCGACCTGGGCGGCGAACCTGTCGTCGCCTCGCCCATCTACAAGCACCACTATCTGCTGCGCACCGGCGCCTGCGTGGAAGAACCGGACACCATCCTGCCTGTCTACTCCATCGAGCTGCGCGACGGCATCGTCTGGCTCAAGGACTGAGTGCACATGGCCACCGAAGTCTCCTCTGTGCGCCCTTACTTCGGCGTTGGCTGCGGTATGAATCTGCACGTGGACCAGGGTAAGGTGATCAAGGTCATCGGCATCAAAAGCCACCCGACCAACTTCGGCCGCCTGTGCACCAAGGACTCCAGCAGCTCGCAGACTTTGAGGGAGTCTGGCCGGATGGAGACCGCATTTGCGCGCATTGACCGTCAGCGCGATCCTGTGCAGGTCAAAATGGACGAGGCCGTTACGAAAACTGCCCAGCGCCTCAAGACCATCCTTGACACTCATGGCCCCGATGCTATTTCGTTGTACGTATCGGGCCAGATGTCCCCGGTTCCTACAAGGATTTCGATCAAGCCGATGTCTTTTTCGTGATCGGCGCCAATATGGCCGATTGCCACCCCATCCTGTTCCTGCGCATTAATCGGCAAAGCCGGGGCCTGGATGAGCTGCTGGACCATGGGGCTGAACCAGAGCGCGCACGGCACCTGGAACACCAATGCCATCTGTAACTTGCACCTCGCTACCGGTGCGATCTGCAAGCCGGGTAGCGGTCCGTTCTCGCTGACAGGCCAGTCCAACGCAAATGGGGGGACGCGAGATGGGCTATATGGGCCCTGGCCTACCTGGCCAACGGGCAGTGCTGGTGGAAGCTGAGCGCCACTTCGTCGAAGATGTGTGGGACGTACCACGTCACCGTTTCGGCTTTCAGCGGGCTTGTAACGGTAAGTGCTGGATGACGAGCAGTGAGCGGCGTTCGCTGAGTCCACCGCCCATCCTCGCGCCGTGCAGGTGCGCTCACCACTTTTTTCTCAAGGCTTCTTTCGTCACCTCGTTCTCCAACATGGACTCGGCCAGCAGCCGCTTGATACGGGCGTTTTCAAGCTCTAGCTCCTTGAGCTGTTTCGCGTCCGAGACGCTCATGCAGAAACCGTGCCGGCGGCGCAGCTCTGCCACTGGCAGTCCAGACTCCGCTTCTCGCAGGAAGCCAATGATCTGTTCTTCTGTAAATCTCTTTTTCACGTCCAATCTCCTGTCTTCGGGATTGGACTCCAGAGTCAGACGCTACTCAAATCCGGGGGGACGTCGCTCAGCGAGCTGCTCTTGAAGGCATGACTGTAAAAACGTACAAGAAATTACTTCACCCGCCTGCAACTCAGAACCTGCTGGCAAAATAGTGCCTATGCGATTCCTCCACACGATGTTGCGCGTTGGCAATCTCCAGCGCTCTATTGATTTCTACACCAACGTCATCGGCATGCAACTGCTGCGCACGTCCGAGAACCCCGAGTACAAGTACTCGTTGGCCTTTCTTGGCTTCGAAGGTGGTAACCCGGGTCAGGCGGAAATTGAGCTGACTTACAACTGGGGAACCGAGAACTATGACATGGGCACGGCTTACGGTCATATTGCTCTGGGTGTGCCCGATGCCTATGCCGCCTGCGAGAAGATCAAGGCTGCCGGCGGTAATGTGACCCGTGAGGCTGGCCCCGTCAAAGGCGGTAGTACCGTCATTGCTTTTGTGACGGATCCTGATGGCTACAAAATCGAATTAATACAAAAAAAATTAAACGATTACAGCGAAGAACGCCACTCAGACGCCAAAAAAATCGATCCGCTGCGTAGCGCGTAGCAGGTGAGCAATAAAAAAGCCTACGCGAGTAGGCTTTTTTCTATCCAGTGATGGAAGGCCTGCAACGCCCGCGACCATATGCGATTTTTCGAGAATCACCTGGATTCCGCCTGACCGAGGAACTGTCACTGGCTTGCGTCACCAACGGCCAGGAAATCGTTGACTGCACGCGCGAGATCGAACAAGACGAGACGCACGTCTACAGCATTGCGAAATACATGCAGCTGTTTGTCTTCAGAGTCATCGGCAATGGATGTTGTCTCTACCTATTGGGCCGTTGGCATGGCGAATTCCGCGCCTTTGCCAATGCTCTCGGGCCAACGCTGCATGACGGATTTCTGTTTGGTGTAGAAGCGCACCCCCTCTTCCCCATAGGCATGCATATCGCCAAACAGGCTCTTCTTCCACCCACCAAAGCCGTGCCAGGCCATGGGCACCGGAATGGGTACGTTGATACCTACCATGCCAACCTGGATACGCCGAGTGAATTCCCGAGCCACATTGCCATCGCGGGTGAAACATGCAACGCCATTGCCAAACTCATGCTTGTTGACGAGTTGCACTGCGGCGGAGAAATCAGCGACTCGAACACATGACAGCACGGGGCCGAAGATCTCTTCTCGGTAGATGCTCATTTCCGGCGTAACCTGGTCGAACAACGTGCCCCCCATCCAAAAGCCGTTGGCGCACCCCTCTCCGGCAGCAGCGCCCAGGAAGGTACGGCCATCAACGAGCAGTTGTGCCCCCTCCTTAACGCCCTGCTCGATATAGCTGCTGATACGCGCATGCGCCACAGGAGTCACGATGGGGCCCATCTCTGCCGCCAAATTGGTGCCATTGAGCACTTTCAATGCTCTGGTTCGTTCCACCAATCTGGGCATGAGCTTGTCGGCGACGTCGCCTACGAGGACTGCGACAGAGATGGCCATGCAGCGCTCCCCCGCTGAACCATAGCCCGCACCGATCAGTGCATCCACGGCCTGGTCGATATCGGCATCTGGCATCACCACCATATGGTTTTTGGCACCTCCCAGCGCCTGCACGCGCTTGCCATGGCGCGCACCGGTTTCATAGATGTAGTTGGCGATCGGGGTAGAGCCGACAAAGCTCAGCGCCTTCACTTCAGGGTGTTCCAGCAGCGCATCTACAACCTCTTTGTCTCCTTGAACAACGTTGAACACGCCGTCGGGCAAGCCTGACTGTTTCAACAGATCGGCGATGAACAAACTCGGGCTGGGGTCAGTGGGGCTAGGCTTGAGCACGAAGCAATTGCCGGCGGCAATGGCTACGGGAAACATCCACATGGGCACCATGACGGGAAAATTGAAAGGTGTCACACCAGCGACGACGCCAAGTGGCTGGCGCAGAGTCCAGTTATCAATACCGGTACTGACTTGATCGGTAAAGTCGCCTTTGAGAAGTTGGGGAATTCCACATGAGAACTCGACGATATCGATGCCCCGTGCCACCTCGCCTTGAGCGTCAGTAAAAACCTTGCCATGCTCGGCCGTGATGAGTGCGGCGAGTTCGTCCTTATTGCGATTAAGCAGTTCCAGGAACTTGAACAGTACGCGCGCGCGACGTATGGGCGGGGTGTCCGCCCACTGCGGAAATGCAGACTGCGCAGCAGCAACGGCAGCCTCCACGTCCTGAGCCGTACCCAGACGCACCTGGCGGCTAACGGCGCCGGTGGCGGGGTTGTAGATGGGTTGCTTACGCGTGCCGTTGCCAGAGATGTGAGCGCCGCCTATGTAGTGGGCGATTTCCGTTCTGTTACTGATATCGGTCATGGTGAAACTCCTGTTCGGTGGAAAAAGAAACCCGTCGAATGACGAATGCTTGTGTTCAGAAAGACTCACACGCCAGCGTGCTTTCATTGCCGTCGATGACGATGTCGCGCAAGCCTGGAACGTTTGAAAGGATGCGGATGGTGTAAGAAGTGCGATGTGGCGATCTTTGTGCTCAGGAAGGCCGTATCTATCTTCTGGCGCGCCAACATGACCTTGCTGGCAGCAGCGGACACAATGCAAAGCTCATGCTGGCGCTGTTGAGCATTTCCGTGCATGCCGCGCCGATGCTGGGCAGACCTTGGCCGCCAAAGGCGGGGGGCTGCAACCCTCTTCCATCAACCGTAGGTAAGCCCATTTGAAGCCGGGCAAGGTGCTCACCGAGCCATCGGCCAAGGCAGCGGGGTTTTGTCCCTCAGCTGCATTCAGCGGCGCGATCACTATCTGGGTGAATTTGGCGCAGGCTTGGGCCGTCTCCGGCATGACTTCTTCCAGCCCCTGCAGTCGCGCGGTTGCGTCTAGCCCAGCAAGTTCCTTCATGCAACACAGCATGTCGTCAATGGGGGCTTGGTAAGTCATGTCCTTGCTTATCTTCCGTACGTTCAATGAGATACAGAGGCAATGCCTACGGCGGTTTCCGCGCGCACCTCCTGCGCAGGAAACCCAGCTTTGTCCTGCGCGGCGCGCGGCGAGCGGTCCATGAGGGATACCACGACGATCACCACGAATGCCAACGGCATCGAAATCAGTGTGGGGTAGTCATAGGGAAATACCGGCGCGGCGAAATGGAAGATGCGCACCCATACCGCAGGCGAGAGCACTACCAAAGCAAGAGCTACGCTCAGCCCTACCAGGCCGCCGGCCAAGGCACCACGGGTCGTCAGGCTGCGCCAGTACATCGACATGAGCAACACTGGAAAGTTGGCGGATGCAGCGATGCTGAAGGCAAGGGCCACCAGGAAAGCCACGTTCTGATCTCGAAAGAGCAGACCGAGCACGATGGCTACCATGCCGATGCCAATGGAGGCCAGACGGTTCACGCGCATGGCCTCACTGGGGGAAACATGGTCGTTCTTGTAGACCTTTGCATACAGGTCATGCGCAATAGCGGAGGCACCGGCCAGCGTCAATCCACTGACCACCGCGAGAATGGTGGCGAACGATACGGCAGCCAGCAGGCCGAACAGCAAGTTGCCGCCCAGCGCGGTCGCCAGGTGCATGATGGGCATATTTGAGCCACCCAGCACAGGGCCGCCCACCTTGCCGTCCACGTAGAATGCGGGGTAGTTCGGCAGGATGGCCATTGCACTGAGACCCAGAAAGCAGATGATCACAAAGAACGCGCCCATCAAGCCTGTGGCGACGAAAACCGATTTGCGGGCCGCGCGCGCATTGGGCACGGTGAAGAAACGCATCATGATGTGAGGCAGGCCCGCAATGCCAAAGACTAGGGAGACGGCCAGTGACAAGCCGGAGATCGGATTCGCCATGAGCTTCCAGGGCCCTTTCATCGCTTCGCCAGCCTGATGGTTGTTGGCAGCAGCCGCCAATAAGGACGAGAAGTCGAAATTAAAGTAGCGCAAAGCAAGCACCATCAGCACGATGCCGTTGCCCAGCATCAGCACGGCCTTGATGATCTGCACCCAGGTCGTTGCAACCATGCCGCCGACCACGACATACACCATCATCAGCAGACCAACGGCAATGACGGCATAGGTGTAGTCGATGCCAAACAGTAGCTGCACCAACTGTCCGGCGCCAACCATCTGCACAATGAGGTAGAACAGCACCACGGTCAGCGAACTGATCGCGGTGAAGATGCGCGTACTGCGCTCATCCAAGCGGTAGGAAACGATGTCGCTCAGCGTATAGCGCCCCAGGTTGCGCAGGCGCTCTGCAATCAGAAACATGATCATGGGCCAGCCCATGAAGGCACACACCGCGTAGATCAGCGAGTCGAAGCCGTTGGAGAATGCCAAACTGGAGATACCCAGCAATGTGGCTGCAGACATGTAGTCGCCCACGATTGCCATTCCATTCTGGGTCCCAGTGATACCGCCACCTGCAGTGTAAAAATCCGAGGTGGAACGCGTGCGGTTTGATGCCCAGTAGGTGATGCCTAGCGTGATGGCGACAAAACCAGCGAAGATCAGGATGGCCTGCGTGTTCATGTTTGCAACCCCGACAGCAGCCGCGTGCACTGAGCGTCGAAGCGTGTATTAGCAATGTGGATATAAATGCCCGTTAGCCCCCATGACAACGCGATCAGCCCGGTGGCGCATGCCACGCCGCTGGTAAGCGTTCCCTCGCGGTTCAAAGGCACGGCCAGACTGGCAGGCGACATCACTGCAGCCAGAATGAAGGCCATACACAGTCCCAGGCATACGCTGGCAAAGGCAAATGCCACGCGGCGGCGCTGGGTTTTGAGTTGTTCGTAGCCAGGGTGGCCGGGCAGCCGCCGGCATATTTCTTCATTCGATAGCATGCTTGTCTCCGTTGTTGTTGCGGGTTGGCAGGCGACCAGAATCAGTGGCCCAGTTGCACCTTGTGCGCCCTCTTGTTGACGAACTCGCCCAGGCGCTGCTGTACGTCATGCCCCTGCTGGATCATGGCCATGACCAGCCCTTCGGTGAACAAACCATCCGTGGCCGACATGTCCGCAATGCGGTTGATGGCACTGACGATGGCGTAGTTGGATAGCGCCGCGTTGCCAGCGATCTTTTTCGCCAGGGAAAGTGCCAATTCAGAGGCTGGTGTATCGCCCTTGGCGGAGTCGCAGACGTAGTGGGCCAGACCGAGTTGACGGCCTTCCTGCGCATCGATAACCCGGCCCGTGAGCATCATCTCAACCATGCGGGGGGCGGAGATGATGCGCGCCGTGCGCACAGTGGCACCGCCGCCAGTGAAGATGCCACGTGTTCCCTCGGGCAACGCGAAGAAGGTGCCGCTGTCGGCCACACGGACATGGGCCGCGCTGGCAAGTTCCAGCCCACCGCCTACTACGGCGCCTTGCAGGCAGGCGACCACAGGGATGCCACCATGCTGGATCTTGTCGAACGCGCGGTGCCAGCCCTGACACACGCGCATGAATTCAACGCCGCTGCGCTCCTTGTCATGGTGCTCCTTCAAATCGAGCCCGGCACAGAAATGCTCACCCTTGGCCATTAGAAGGACGACGCGGATGTGGCTGGGAATAGCCGAAAAATAGGCATCGATGGCCGCAATCGCTTCCTCGTTCAGCGCATTGCGCTTGTGCTCCATGTTCAGGGTAACGATGCCGACGTCGTCCTGCTCGGACGTCAGCAAAAGAGGGGTAGACATAGAAAGAACTCCTTGCAAGCGGTGAAATGGGTAACGAATGGGGATAGGGACGGATCACGTCGCCAGCGCACGCAGCGCTGTTTTCTGAATCTTTCCGGTGGCCGTCATCGGCATGTGATCTATGAACACCACCCTGTCGGGAATGGACCACTTCGCCACACGCCCTTGGTAGCGCGCAAGAATCCGTTCGGCCGATCGCTCCGCGCCCGCCTTAGGCACGACGAACAGCACCGGGCGTTCACCCCACTTTTCGTTGGCTTCGGCAATGCAGGCTGCCAACTCGACACCGGACTCTTCCATCGCGATGTTTTCAATCTCTATGGATGAGATCCACTCTCCGCCTGACTTGATGACATCCTTGCGGCGATCCGTGATGCGCATGTAGCCGTCCGCATCCATGCTGCCGACGTCTCCCGTACAGAACCATCCGTCTTCGATCGCGGGCTCAGTCTTGCCGTAGTAGCGAGAGATGACCCAGTTGCCCTGAACCATCAGGTGCCCAGTTGAAACTCCATCGTGGGGCAATCGATTGCCAGCATCGTCCACCACCTTGAATCTCGCACCAAACAAGGGCCGCCCTTGCGACGCCAGCACCTGCAGGGCTTCGTCGCCAGACAGCGACGCATGCTGGGGAAGCAATTGGCACACCGTTCCCAGAGGGGACACCTCCGTCATACCCCAGGCGTGGCGCACCGTGACATTACGGGCACCAAAAGCCGCAATCATGTGAGGCGGGCATGCCGCGCCACCGATGAGGATGCGCTGAAGCGTGCTGAAGGCTAGTCCGTGGTTTTCGGCATGGTCCAACACGCCTTTCCATACAGTTGGAACGCCGGCCGACAACGTCACCCCTGCTCGCTCGCACAGAGCGTACAGGCGCTCCCCCTGCATGTTCGATCCCGGCAAGACAATCTTGGCCCCGGACATCAAGGCTGAATACGGCAAACCCCAAGCATTGACATGAAACATGGGCACCAATGGCATCACGGCATCTCTGGCCGAGATGGCGACGGCGTTGGGATGGCTGGACGCGTAGGCGTGCAGCACAGTTGATCGATGGGAGTACAGGGCCCCCTTTGGCGCTCCAGTGGTGCCGGACGTGTAGCACAGCCCACACGCGGTATTTTCATCAAAGACCGGCCATTCAAAGCCACGGGTGTCGTTGCCAAGCCAGGAGCCGTAGTTGTCCCCAGCGCTTCCTCCACCTGCACCTTCGCTCAACAGCACCCAATGCGCGACTGACGGGCATTGAGGGCGCAAGAAATCGACCAGCTCTGTGAATTGCGCGTCGTAGAACAGAACGGTGTCCTGCGCATCATTGATGATGAAGGTGATTTGCTCACGACTCAGCCGCGGATTAACCGTGTGGCAAATCACGCCGATACCAGCCGTGGCATAGTAGATTTCCAGATGGCGATAGGTATTCCATGCCAATGTCGCCACCCTCTGACCTGGCTGCACTTCATGCCGCGTCATGCCGATGGCCAGATCCATCACTCTTTCACCGAATTCACGGTACGAGTACGTGTGCAACCCACCATCGTCAAGTGCCGTTAAAATCTGCTGATCTCCGCTATTTTCAAGGGCATACGTTAGGATTGAACTGATAAGCAGCGGCATGCGCATCATGTTTCCAAGCCGTTCCATGTCGTTGTCTCCTTTTCCTTTATTCAGAGAATAGGTACAAGGCGCTCCCCATCCAATTGCCAATGGCGACTTGAAACATGCAAAAAGTGACAATCGCACCAGATCCCCTGGAATGGCCTCAAACGGATGCAGAGGATGGCAGAAGTACCTCGACGGCAACCGTTTCACTCGATTTGGTGCAGGATCTGCTGCAAAGCCTGCGGGCGCTTTGCTCTGAACAAGCTTTGGATCGCTGCCTGAAAGAGGCTGGAATCGTCAAGGAATTCATCAGTCACCCTGGCGCTCGGCTCACACACGATCAGCTCGTTGGGCTTTATCAGAAAAGCGCAGGCGCAACGGGCGATGAAATGATGGGTTTATGGAGCCGCCCCATACGAACCGGCTCCCTGAAATACATCATCCGGGTGCTCATGGATGCGCCCACAATCGATGTGGCGCTATATCGCTTCACACAGTTCTGGAACCTGCTGCTGGACGACTATCACTTGAATTTTGGACAAGCTGAAACCACACTGCGCCTGGACCTGATCCCCCGTTCACCCGAGGCGGGGGTGAACCGCTTCGGCCACGCACTGATGTTGAAGCTCACGCACGGCATCGTTTCATGGCTCGTCGGCCGGGAGGTTCCTGTTTACAGCGTGGGGCTCGCATTTCCGCGTCCCTCCTTTGCCGCCGACTATCCGATCCTGTTCCCGGCCCCCATTGATTTCGATGGCAAGCACTCGCAGATCACCTTTGGTGCCGAGCTAGGGAAAATTCGGCCCGTACGCAGTGCAGCTGACGTACGGACCTTTCTTGCACGAGCACCCCGCGATTGGATATTCACCTCCTACCACGAACACGCTATACGGCTAAAAGTGCGCGAGTTGTTGCACGCAGATCTGGGAAGAACGCTGGACGACGTTTCAAGCCGACTGCACATGTCCTCGCGAACATTGATCCGCAAATTGCAAGAGGAAGGTCTGTCCTTCCAGGGCATCAAGGATGAACTGCGCAGGGACTTGGCCATCCTGAACCTTGTACGTAACGACGTTTCTCTGGCTGAGATCTCCTATGCCCTGGGCTTCAGCACTCCTGCTGTTTTTCACCGTGCCTTTCGTCACTGGACGGGTATGACTCCGGGCACATACCGGACTGCACAGCGAAGCATCTCCCAAATAACCAAGCCATGACGTCAGTCATGCAGCCTGAAGCCCGCCACTGCGAACCGTTGTGGCCTGTTGCCCCAACCGCTGTTAGAGAGCAGGCTTCCACAGTGTGAATCTCATGTCTGCACTGACCGTCAGTTACCAGGCGATGGACGATGGTCCCGACCGTATTGGCGGCAATGTCCTTGACGATCTGCGCCAGTTCCTGATTTTTCAGGCCTGAATTGACTACCTATCGTCCAAACATGGGTTTTCAGTCATTGGCTGGCATTCCAGACTCGGCACTCCAACACCAATCAGGAGACTGGCAATGAGTGACTCGGTTCTGGAGCAACTTCAGCAGCGTTTGCAGCATCTTGAGGATATTCAGGCGATACAGGCTTTGAAGGCCCGGTACTTGCGAGCCTGCGATCAGAAGCAACCGAATGCCATGCGTGAGTGCTTTGTGGAGCATGGCGCAGTCATCGAGGCCGATGGTTTTCCGGCTTTTACGGATCGCGAAGAATGGGTTGAAACCTTCACCAGGCTGGCGGTTGCCAACCCGTCCATCCAGGACATGCACCACGGCCACAACCCTCAGATCAGCTTTACGGGAGCTGATAGTGCAAAAGGCTTGTGGGATCTGGAGTTCTGCCAGGTCAATGTCAAGGAACGCACCATCGTCAATCTCTCAGGTCAGTACAGTGATGAGTACGAGCGCATCAACGGGTGCTGGCAGATCCGTTCCATGCGCTTTGCGCGGGGATCATTTGTCATGCGCCAGGTCGATGCAGGCGGCATTGAAAGAGTCATTGCCCTGGGCAAGCCTCCGGCAGCTGGATTCATTGAAAACAACTGATCCTTGCTCTGTTGCAAACAGCAAAAAGCCCGATACAGCGAATGCCATATCGGGCTTTGTGCAAGAGAACTGGGGTTATCAGTCGGCCAGAATCACTTCCACACGGCGAGCTTCGGCATTGGAGCCGTCGGCCTGAGATTGCTCGGGCTTCTTCAGCTCGACCTTGTCTTCTGCCACGCCCAGTGCCACCAGGGCGGCCTGGACGGCTTGCGCACGTTGCTTGGCCAGTTCCGCGTTGATTTCAGCACTGCCGGTTGCATCATGGAAACCGGAGATCACGGCGCGCTTGCCTTCAGCCACGCCCTTGACCACATCGCTCAGCGCTTCGTTGGCGCCAGCGGCCACTTCCGCCTTGCCCGAGACAAAGTAGAACTTGACCACACCGTTTTCCACGATCACGCGGGCAGTTTCTTCAACCACCACCACAGGCACGTTGGTCGCGCTGGGTGCGGACACTGCTGCTTCGGCCTTGGGAGCATGGGAAATACCGCGCTTGTAGACGACGGTGCCGACGACGGTGGAGACAACCAGAGCGATCAGGGCAAACAGAAAACCCAGGGCAAAGCGTTGTTGGCTATCGTCGTCAGAGCTGTTGAAGGACATGAATGAAATCTCCGTATTTGCGGGTGATTATGAAAGTACGAAACCTGTATTCATGACACTTTGCAGCCCAGCTACATGCTTCAGGCTGACAAAGCGACAAAACCACGCATTCTAGAGGTTTGCCGTGAAACGCCCTAACTGCTGCTCTCACAGCAATCGCAAAAAAGATTCAAATTTCAGCCGTTTCACACCGGGAAAGCGTTGCTTTTACGCCTTCGTGTGTGCACAGGTGCACCGACGGCGCGTCCGCGCGTTATATATCAAAGTCAATTCAGCTCTGAATCCGGTTCGAGGAGTTTCCATGTCCGCCCTTCCTTTGTTGAATCATTCCATGCGTGATGCTGACCAGATGCTGGAGCGGGCTCTGGTGCAGTGGGGAGGTGACGAGGATTTGTGGATCTTTGGTTATGGTTCCCTGATCTGGCGTCCCGAATTCGACTTCAGCGAACGCCGCTCGGCCCATGTACATGGCTGGCATCGTGCCCTCAAAATGTGGAGCACCATCAACCGTGGCACGCCCCAGGTTCCAGGCCTGGTGTTTGGCATGCTCTCGGGCGGCAGTTGCCAGGGCATGGCCTTCCGTATTCCGCGCAACCAAGGCGATACTGTCATGCGCAAGCTTTGGCTGCGTGAGATGCCAAATGCCGTCTATGACCCGCGCTGGCTGCCTTGCCGCACCCCGCACGGAGCCGTGAAAGCCCTCGCATTCACGCTGTCACGCCAAAGCCCGCACCATACCGGCGAGCTGGCGCCGGATGAATACCGGCGCATTTTCTCTCAGGCCCAGGGTATATACGGCACGACCCTGGACTATGCGCAGGCCACTTTTGACGAGCTGCAACGGCTTGGCATCGACGACAAGGCGCTCAAGCGCCTGCTGGCCTATGCGGACTTCCAGCAAGCCAGTTGCCCATCTGCTGCTGCTATTTGAAACGTAGCTAACATCGCTCTACTGTATTGGTCTGCAGAGCAAAGAAGCTTGAAATTCTGGCGATCCGGGGCACAATGGCCTTTTGATTTCGGAAAGACTGCCATGTTCCCCAACCGTGTTGCCGCCCTCTTTTCGCGCCCTGCCTGGGCAGGTTTGACGCTTGCAGCAAGCTTGGCCGTGACAGCCTGCTCCACGACCAGCAACACGGCCGCGCCCTCTTCTTCGGAGACGACTCCCGCAGCGACTCTCAGCAAAGGCGTTCAATCGATTGCACGTCTGGAAGCCACCAAGGGCAGCCAGGTAACGGGTACGGTACAGTTCTTCCCACAGCCTGACGGTAGCGTGCGAGTAAAAGGCCGCGTGGAAGGGCTTGCGCCGAATAGCGAGCACGGCTTTCATGTCCATGAAAAAGGTGACTGCTCCAGCGGCGACGGCTTGAGCGCCGGTGGCCACTTCAACCCTGGACAGCAGGCGCATGGCAAATTCGGCGACAGCAAGGCCCATCACATCGGTGACCTGCCCAGCCTTGACGCCGACACCCAGGGCGTGGCAACTATCGATTTTGTGAGCAAGGAGTTCAAATTGGACAGAGGCAGCAGCGGCATTCTGGGTCGATCGCTGATCGTGCACAACGATCCGGATGACTACACGACCCAGCCCACCGGCAATTCAGGCGCACGCCTGGCTTGTGCCGTGATTGAGCGCGGCGCCTAAGCCTGCCATCGCCTGAAAAATGAGTAGCGGGAGTGCATTTCAAGGACAAGGCCAGACAGCTGGAGCCGGGGCTTGTCTGATAGACGAACTCGGCAAATTCAAAGGCTACCGCGTCAGGCACTCCCTCAGGGGCTTCTAGACAATCAAGAATTGCGCGCCTGCCAGATCCTGCGCGCCTCTTCCAAGGCCTGCACGGTGTCCACATCAAGCACGCAGCCTATGTCATCGCAGTCCCAGCGCCTCAGACGCTGATTCTCCGCCGCGTTGCGCACGATGGAGGCTGCGCCCAGATCGCCACTGAGCTCAGCAAGTTCCTGCGCTGCTGCACGACTGAAAGCTACAGGATGGCCCTTCTGGCCCTGATAAAAAGGTTGGATCACACGCAGCTCGCGACTCTCCAGCTGTGCCAGCTGCAAAGCCAGTTGTTGCAGCGTGCTGGCTTGAATCAAGGGCAAATCTGCAGGCAGGACCAGCCAGCCATTGGCGCCGGCTGTGGCCTTGACGGCCGCCGCAATGCTGTCGCCCATGCCGGGATGCGGCCCGTATTCCAGATACCAGGGAAGGCCCGAGGCCTGCACTGCAGCCAGCGTGGTTTGCAGAACGGTTTGCAGGCCCAGCATGGCCTGGAGCTTGTGGCTGGATCCGCCCGATGCGAGAAAACGCTCTCCCCTGCCCGCAGCGAGAACCAGCACACAAGGCTGCTCCGAATCAATCACGGGAGCGGACAAAACTTCTTGATTCATATTGCTGTCGAGCATAACGTCGGCTTTGGCTGCGCGGCACAATGTGGACATGAGCAGCCTATCTTCATCCATTGCCGATCTGCGCAAAAGCTATGAACGCGCAGAGCTGAGCGAATCCGCTTCCAACCAGAATCCCCTGCAGCAGTTCGACCAATGGCTGCAGGAAGCCGTGAGAGCCCAAGTGCCTGAGCCCAATGCCATGACTGTGGCGACCGTGAGCGGCGACCTGCGACCCAGCACGCGTATTGTGCTGATCAAAGGTTACGACGAGCGTGGCATTGTCTGGTACACCAACTACGACAGCCGAAAGGGCCAGCAGCTGGCGGGCAATCCATTCGCTGCATTGCAATTTCACTGGGTAGAGCTGGAGCGCGTGGTGCGCATCGAAGGCCGTGTGGAAAAAGTCAGTGCCGAAGAAAGCGATGCCTACTTTGCCAGCCGCCCGCTTGACTCCAGAATTGGGGCCTGGGCCAGTCCGCAAAGCCAGGTCATCAGTGGCCGCGGCGTGCTGGTGGCCAATGCCGCCAAGTACAGCGCGCAGTTTTTGCTCAATCCTCCCCGGCCTCCCCACTGGGGCGGTTTCCGTTTGGTGCCCGAGCGGTGGGAATTCTGGCAAGGACGCAAGAGCCGGCTGCATGACCGCCTGAGCTACCGCCAGGAAGGTCAGCACTGGATTCGTGAACGACTGGCTCCCTGAGTTTTGATGGATCCCTCATTGAAATGGGAGGGCGCAGCGACAGAAAGCGCCCTCTTCGCTGATGACCTTTGGCTTGTGATTAAGTGAATGAATTTATGTCGGTGGTGATAAATACATCATGTAAGTTACATTAATATCATCAAATGCAAAATATAGACATTTCGGATCTGCAGCCTCCAGACCCATCCACTCTGCCAACAGGAAGCCAGCTGTTTCGCGACTGGCTAGAGCATGAGGGCAACAAGAGTTGGGATGCGCTGGATACTTCTCCTGACGGCAACTATGAAAAGGTCTGGCAGGCCTGGTTGATGCATTTGTCCGGGCAGGCACCGATCTCTGGCAAGGAGCGCCCTGCGCGCAGGCAACGTTCTTCAAAGCCCTGGCATCAGGCAACCGAGCTGGATGTGCAAAGCTTCTTGCAGATACGCGATGGCCAACGTGCGCACCACCACCCCGATCGCAAGATCAGCCCGGTCACCCGCCGCCGCTACTGGCGGCTGCTGGAGCGCATCTACGATCATGCGATGGAGCACGGCTGGATCAGCGCCAACCCAGCAACCGGTCTCGAGCCGGCTGAACGCCCTCCCTCCGAGGACGGCAAGGGCCATTGTCTGCCTCCCCTGCTCTGGCAGTCACTGCCAAGGCACTTTCCCAGCGCCGACGGCTATCAGGATGCACGCGATCGCGCCATTGTGTTGCTGCTCTACGAGTTGGCTCTGGCCCCTGAAGAGGTTCGCTGCCTGCTCTGGAAGAACCTGCTTTCAAGCGCCGATCAGGTCTGGCTTGGCAGCTCGGAGAGCATTGCGAACGGAGAGTCACCCCTGCCCCGCTACATGCAGATAGAAGGCAGTAGAAATGCTCAGCAACGGCTGCTTGAGCTGCCCGACTCCGTAGCTCAGGCCCTGCAAAGCTGGAGAAGATTCAGCGCCGCACAGCGCGGGCCGTCAGTGATTGACGGCAACCATATCGTTTTCTATTCGCGCCGTGGCGGCGAACTGTCGGTACGCATGCTGTTCCATGTGGCCTCGCAGATCATTCAGCGCGCCCATCAGGCCCAGCCCGAGGACAGCCAGAAATTTCCGCTGCAGCGCGTAGGGCCGCAGGTCTTGCGCAACACGGCCATCGTGCAATGGCTGCGCGCCGGCGTGCCCGAATCGGAAGTGATTGCCAGGATCGGCGTGGACAGCACACGTTCCCTGCGCCATCTGCAGCACTATCTATAGCCACGACATCCGGCCCAGGCCCAAACCTGGGCCGGATGCGGCTTAACTCAGCTGAAGCCGGATCAGAAATCCATTCTCAGACCGACCACCAGATTACGCCCCATCAACGGCGCTGCACTCTTGATGAACGAGGTTGCTGCGTAGGCCAGACGGTTGGTGAGGTTCTGGCCCTTGACATAGAACTGCCACTGGTTGCCGCCACTCTTCCAGAGGTAGCTCGCGCCCAGGTTCAGCATGCCGTAGCCAGGCGTCTGGGTTTCATACTGGGCCGTGCGGTTCTGGCGCAGCACCTGGGTCCATTCGGCCATGGTGTCCCAGCCGGCCAGACGCGCGTTCACACGCAAGCCGGCACGCAATGCCGGAATGCGTGGCAGCGCAGAGCCGTCTTCCAGACGTGCACGCACGCCGTCGCCAAACACGCTCAGGCTCAACTCGCGACTCAGGCGCTGGCTCAGCTGGGCCTCCCAGCCCGTAAAGCGCGCATTGCCCTGGGTGTATTGCAGCAGCTGCAACCCTTCGTGAGCATCCAGCGTGGCGCCGTAGATATAGCCCTTGATGCGGTAGTGATAGGCATTGAGCTTCCAGGTCGTATCACCGGCCGTCTTGGCCAGGCCCAGGTCCAGCGCCTGCGAGCGTTCGCGCGACAGATTGGGATTGCCGATCTCGTAGGTTGCCGTGGCCATGTGCAGGCCGTTGGCAAACAGCTCTTCGGCCGTGGGCATGCGGCTGCCGCTGGTGAACGAGGCCGATGCGCTATAGCCGGGCTGGAACTTCCAGACCGTGCCCAGCGACGCCGAAGTGGCGCTGTGGCTGCGACGCTCGTTGCTCAGCTCGGCCTCCACGCGTTGGCGGTCGTGGCGCAAGGCTCCCTGAAAGCTCCAATCCTGCCAGCGGTATTCCTCAAGCAGATAGAGGCTGTGGCGCTGGGTATCCGTGGGCTGCACATAGGCCTCTTCGCCCGTGGCGCTGAAGCGGCGCTTGAGGGTTTGCAGACCCAGCGTGCCACGCCAGCCGGCGATGGGTTCATGCTCCATCTCCAGGCGCAGGTCATGGGCCTTGTTTCTGAACTGAGTGGCCACGCTGCCATCCTCGATCTCGTCGTGGCGGTAATTGGTCAGGCCGCCGCGCAGACGCAGTGCGGCGATGCCGGCCGTGGGCTTGCGCCATTCGCCGCGCAGATCCCAGCGCTCGCTGGTCAGATCGACCACGGGCACGCTGCCGCCTTCCTCATGATCATGATCATGGTCGTGGTCATGCCCGTCATGGGAGCCGCAATGCAGATGATCGCCATGTGCGTGGCAGCCTTCGAAGCTGTGCTGATGGCCTGGCAAGCCGTACTTGGCCTGCTGCCGCGTGTAGGCCAGACCCAGATAGCCCTGATTACCTACCCACGACAGGCCCACGCTGCCCGTGTTGCCACGGCTGAAGCTGCCCGGAACCTTGCTCTGGCCCCAGCCGCTGCCCACGCGATAGTCTCCCGCGTTGCGGGCCACGCCTTCGGCATGCAGCACCAGCTGGCCGTTATCGTTCTTGAGCGGCGTGGCCGTGGTCAGGGAGAAGGCCCCGGCCGACATGCCTGCCGCCGTTCCAGCCTGCACCTCGGCCGAACCTTCCAGGCCCTTCTCGGGCACCCGGGTCGGAATCTTGCCGTCCAGCACATTCACCACGCCCCCCATGGCGCCGGGGCTGTAGAGCAAAGCTGAAGGGCCGCGCAGCACTTCGATCTGATTGGCCAGCAGCGGCTCGGTGGTCACCGCATGGTCGGGGCTGACCGTCGAGGCATCGAGCAACTCCGAGCCATCGCTGAGCACGGAGACCCGCGCACCATCCATGCCGCGAATCACCGGTCGGCTGGCTCCCGCACCGAAATGGCTTGCATTGATGCCCGGCTCGGCCGCCAGGGTCTCGCCCAGGGTCGCGGCACGGCGCAGGCGCAGTTCCTCTTCGCCAAGCACCTGAACGGGCGTGGCCATATCGCCGGCGGCCATGCCGGTCGCCGACACGGTCACCTCGGCCAGGCTGGACTCCTGCTTGGCCGCATCGGACTGCGCAAAGGCCAGGGGTGAGCAGGCCAGCAGGCCCAGGCCTGTGCCCAGAGCCAGCCCGCGCCCTGCTGGCTGCAGCGCCTCTATGGCGCGGGCCAGAGCCGACTTGGGGGAGCGGCGCAAGGAATGGGCGGAAGAATTCGAAAAACGTTGAGACATCTCAGTTCCACAAACAACCGTGCGCACGCAGACCATCAAAGAAAGTACGCACGGAAATTCAATAAAAACAGCCTGTAGCGCTTGTACATAAAGCGCTGAAAGCTATCAATTTTGAGGTTTCTGGCGCCAGCGAACAGACCATGCAAAGCACGGCCCGAGCTTAGGCCAGGGATCTAAGAAACTGCGGGGGCGCGCGCGCAGCCAGCGGCGCGGCAATGAAGATGGCTCTGGGTGCAGGAGCAAACGGCAGCGGAATGAAGCTGTCAGGAGCGGGCGCACTGAAGGCCTTAATGGCCACAGGCCCGGCATAGCCATGATTGACCTGATCCAGCAACTGACATTCGGCCGGGCCGTGACCCGCAAACAGCGCATGGACCCAGCCCTGATCCGGGGCGCAGCCGCTGTTGTCACTCTGGCAGTCGCCAGCCACAGCCGACGAGGTTGGCTGCACATGGCTGTGCGCCACATAGGACTTTGCCGGGACTGTATTGACCGCGTGAACCGCACGGTGCATCTGGCCAAGCGTCGGGCCCAGCACCATGGCCAGGGCCAGCAGGCCCATCAGCCAGCGCATCACCCAGATTTCACGCAGGCTGGCGCAACCGCCAGCGGATGCTGGACGGCTGTTTCTGCGCAGATGGGAGTGATGTGACACGTTCAGGAGCAAATGCGGTCTCGGGCGAAACGGCTGCAGCAAAGCTGCCGGGGGTTGCAAAGTGTATCTGCACTGCGGGTCGTGCGCAGCAAGCCAGGCTTAATCCTTGAGCCAGCGCGAGAACGCTTTCTGGAATTTCTGCACCTTGGGTCCCACCACAAAAGCGCAATAGCCCTGACCCGGGTGCTGCAGGAAATAGTCCTGGTGATAGTCTTCGGCGGGCCAGTAGTTGGTCAAGGGCTCGATCTGAGTGACCATGGGTGCATCAAACGCTTTTTCGCTCTGCATTTCCTCGACCAATGCCCGCGCCACAGTCGCCTGCTGCGCATCAGTGGTGAAGATTGCACTGCGGTATTGCGTACCCACATCATTGCCCTGACGGTTCAGTGTGGTCGGATCATGGGTGCCGAAGAAGATCAGCAGCACATCGCGCAAGCTGATGACCGCGGGGTCGAATTCAAGCTTCACCACCTCTGCATGACCGGTCTGGCCGGTACAGATATCGTCGTAGCTGGGATGGTCCAGGTGGCCATTGGCATAGCCGCTCTCCACATCGACTATTCCGCGTACACGGTCGAAGACGGCTTCGGTACACCAGAAGCAACCTCCGCCCAGATAAATGGTTTCCGCTGCCATCACCGGCTCCTTGGTTTTTAAGACGCGTCAAGCGTAGCTCAAATCAACTACCCATTTTCACCAATGACAGCGATTGCGGCGTCGCTATGCTGCAGGGCGCCCACTACACTTGCAATACAAGCCGTGCCTGGCGCACCTACCATGTGGCGCATAGAACAGAAAAACCTGCCTCAGAGGGATACACACCATGAAGCGTTCCGGCCGCTGGGCCTTGAGTTTGGCCCTGATCGGCTTGCTGGCCATCATAGGCTGGCGCGCAGTCGTCAATCTGCAGCATAAAAAGCCGGCTGTGGCCAATGGATCGGCACCGCTGGAGCTGCCCATACAACTGGCTGCCCAGGAGGTTCTGACGGCGCAACCCCTTCAACTTGCCTTGAGCGTTCCGCTCAACGGTGTGGTGCAGGCGGTGAACTCGGCCGTGGTCAAGGCCTATGTCGCGGGCGAACTGCGCGGCCTGACGGTGCGTGAAGGCGATAGCGTCAGCAAGGGCCAGCAGCTGGCTCGCGTTGATGCCACGGAGGCCGAGGCACGCTGGCGCCAAGCGAAGCAGCAGGCCGATGCCTCCAGAGCCCAATTGGTGATTGCCCAGCGCAACCAGGACAACAATGCGGCCCTGGTGCAAAAAGGCTTTATCTCCACCACCGCACTGCTGACCTCGCAGGCCAACCTGGATTCGGCCCGCGCCAATCTGGCCGCCGCCCAGGCCGCCGCCGATGCGGCCCGAAAGTCCGTCACCGACGCCGTCATCACCAGCCCCATGAGTGGGCAGATCGCCCAGCGCTTTGTCCAGAACGGCGAGCGCGTTGGTGTGGAAGCGCGCATCGTCGAAGTCGTCGATCCAGGCAAGCTGGAAATCATGGCCCAGCTCGCTCCCGCAGATTCGGTACAGGTTCAGGTCGGCCAGATGGCCGAGCTGCAAGTGCCCGGTGCCCCCCAGGACATGACGGCCATCAGCGCCAAGGTGGTGCGCATCAATCCCAGCGCCCAGACCGGCTCGCGCACTGTGGCGGCCTATCTGGCAGTGCAAAAGGACGAAGCCGCCAAGAACAATAGCAGTCAACGCATTCCACAGTTGCGCCCCGGTCTGTTCTTGCAGGGAAGCATACTGACCGGCAACGCCAGCCAACTAGCCGTGCCTCTGGCCGCCGTGCGCACCGATAAGCCCCTGCCCTATGTGCAAGTGCTGCAAGCCGGCAAGCCGACCGTGGCCGCAATCGCACCGGAGCGTGCACAGGAAATCTCCAGCCGCACAGAGCTTCGCGTGATCCACAAGACCGTGGAACTGGGACGCCAGTCCGCCCATGAAGGCGCAACCTGGGTGCAAATCCTCAAGGGCCTGAATGCGGGCGACCGGATACTGGCTGGCAGCACCGGCGGTCTGCGCGAAGGCACGCTGGTCGAAGAGTCGGCCGAGCCAGGCAGCAGCGGGAGCCGGTAAATGTGGTTCACGCGCATCAGCCTGAAAAACCCGGTGCTGGCCACCATGCTCATGCTGGCCTTTGTGGTGCTGGGCATTTTTTCCTACCAGCGGCTCAAGGTTGACCAGTTCCCGAACATCGAGTTTCCCGTGGTGGTGGTCACGGTCGAGTATCCGGGCGCCTCGCCCGAGATCGTCGAGAGCGAGGTCACCAAGAAGATAGAGGAAGCCGTCAACTCGGTCGCCGGCATCAATGCCCTCACCTCGCGCAGCTACGAAGGCACCAGCGTCGTCATCATCGAGTTCCAGCTGCATATAGACGGTCGCCGCGCTGCCGACGATGTACGCGAGAAGGTCGCCTCAGTGCGTCCCACTCTGCGTGACGAGGTCAAGGAGCCGCGCGTCATCCGCTTCGACCCGGCCAGCACGGCTGTCTGGTCGCTGGCCGTGCAGCCAGACCCCCATGCCCTGCACGGCGAGACCGCAGCCAATGGCCAGAGCGTGACGCCGCCCGACGCGATTGCGCTGACGAGCTGGGCCGACCAGGTGCTGAAAAAGCGGCTGGAGAACGTGCGCGGCGTGGGCGCCGTGAACATGGTGGGAGCCACCAAGCGCGAGATCAATGTCTATCTGGACCCGCAGGCGCTCGAGGCCTACTCCATCACTCCCGAGCAGGTTGCCCAGGCGGTGCGCGCCGAAAACCAGGATCTGCCTGTGGGCTCGATCCGCTCCAAGGCCCAGGAACGCGTGGTGCAGATCGATGCCCGCATTCAGCGCCCCGAGGAATTTGCCCGCATCATCGTGGCCTACCGCAACGGCGCCCCAATCCGCGTCGGCCAGTTGGCCCGCGTGCAGGACGATGCGCAGGAGCTGCAGACCCTGGCGCTGTACAACGGCAGCCGCACTCTGCTGATGTCCGTGCAAAAGGCCCAGGACGAGAACACCATCGAGGTAGTCGACGGCCTGAACGCGGCGATCAAGGCAATCGCCCCCGAGCTGCCACCCGGCGTGCGCCTGCAGGCGATTGCCGACAACTCGCGCGCCATCCGCGTGGGCGTGGACAACGTGCGCCAAACCCTGATCGAGGGAGCCTTGCTCACGGTACTCATCGTGTTTCTGTTCCTGAATTCCTGGCGCTCCACGGTGATCACGGGGCTGACGCTACCCATCGCACTGATTGGCACCTTTCTCTTCATGTACTGGTTTGGCTTTTCCATCAATATGGTCACGCTGATGGCGCTCTCGCTGTGCGTGGGTTTGCTGATCGACGATGCCATCGTGGTGCGCGAGAACATCGTGCGCCATGTGCAGATGGGCAAGAACGCCTATCAGGCAGCCATGGAAGGCACGCAGGAGATCGGGCTGGCCGTGCTCGCCACCACGCTTTCCATCGTCGCCGTATTTCTGCCCATAGGCTTTATGGGCGGCATCATCGGCAAGTTCTTCCATGAGTTCGGCATCACCATCGTGGCGGCCGTGCTGATCTCCATGTTCGTCAGCTTCACGCTGGACCCCATGCTCTCCAGCGTCTGGCATGACCCGGCAATCCACGCCCATGGCGAACATGGCAGCAAAAGCCTGTACGACCGCACGCTGGGTCGCGTGACGGCCTGGGTGGAGCGCATGAGCGATCGGCTCTCGGACGTCTATCAGAGCATACTGCGCTGGTCGCTGGCTCACAAGCTGCTCACCCTGGCGCTGGCATTCATTATTTTCATAGCAAGCATCGCTCTTGTACCCTTGCTTGGCACCGAATTTGTGCCCAAGGCGGACTTCTCGGAAACTTCGATCAGCTTCAACACCCCCGAAGGCTCCTCGATCGAAGCCACCGAAGCCAAGGCCAGGCAGGTGACGAACATATTGCGCGCCTTGCCCGAGGTGCGCTACACGCTGACCACCATCAACACCGGCAATGCCAACGGCAAGAACTACGCCAATATCTATGTGCGCCTGGTTGACCGCCACCAGCGCAGCCGCAATGTGGACGAGATTTCGGCCTATCTGCGCCCCAGGCTGCAGGCGGTTGCAGGCATCAAGCTCACCCATGTGGGCCTGCGCGAGGCCGTGGGCGGGCAAAAGCAGGTCGAGTTCTCGCTCATGGGCCCGGATCTGGACGAACTGGGCCGCCTGAGCCAGATCGTCCAGGAGCGCATAGCCGACATCCCGGGTCTGGTCGATCTGGACTCCAGCCTCAAGCCCAACAAGCCCATGGTCAATATCGAGGTCCATCGCGATGCCGCGGCCGATCTGGGCCTGTCGATAGGCAATATGGCTGGCGCACTGCGCACCTGGGTGGCCGGCCAGACCGTGGGCAACTGGCGGGCCAGCGACGACCAGACCTATGACGTGAACGTGCGGCTCCAGCCCGAGGCCCGCACCACGCCCCAGGACCTGGAGCGCCTGCCGTTTGCACTGGCGACCGGAGATGGCGGCATGCGTATCGTGCGCCTCAACCAAGTCGCCAGCGTGGTGGACAGCACCGGCCCCAGCCAGATCAACCGCCGCAACCTCAACCGCGAAGTCGCCATCAACGCCAATGTCTATCTGCGCAGCACGGGCGAGGTCACAGCCGATATTAAGCAGGCGCTGGCCACCATTCCCATGCCGCCCGGCTACAGCTACCAGTTCAGCGGCGCGGCCAAGAACATGGCCGAATCCTTCGGCTACGCGATTTCCGCGTTGATGCTGGCCATCATCTTCATCTACATGATTCTGGCCAGCCAGTTCAAGAGCTTTCTCCAGCCCCTGGCACTCATGACCTCGCTGCCCCTGACGCTGATCGGCGTTGTGCTGGCCCTGATGATGTTCGGCTCGGCCCTGTCCATGTTTTCCATCATCGGCGTGGTCATGCTCATGGGTCTGGTGACAAAGAACGCCATTCTTCTGGTGGACTTTGCCATCCGCGCCCGCGAGAGCCGCACCAACGAGGTCAGCGGCCAGACCGAGCCGGGCCTGCCGCGCAACGAAGCGCTGCTGCTGGCGGCCCGGGTGCGCCTGCGCCCGATTCTGATGACCACGCTGGCCATGATCTTCGGCATGGTGCCGCTGGCCTTTGCGGTCACCGAGGGCTCCGAGCAACGCGCCCCCATGGGTCAGGCAGTGATCGGTGGCGTCATCACTTCCTCGCTGCTGACCCTGGTCGTGGTGCCCGTGGTGTACTGCTATCTCGATGATTTTTCCAACTGGATGCGCCGTAAATGGTCTGGCGTGCCCTCAAAAAGCGATGAGCCGCCGCACGAAGCCTCCGAGGCTCGTAGAATCGATGGTTTGTCCTGATAAGTCTTTCCCCGGAGATACCATGGCCCTGCCAATGAATGCCCAAGTGGACCCGCGCGATGTGCACGCGCAGGCTCGTTTCAACATGATCGAACAGCAAATCCGTCCCTGGAATGTGCTGGACGAGTCCGTGCTGGAGCTGATGGGCAAGGTCCACCGTGAAGACTATGTGTCGCCCGAATACGCGAACATGGCCTATATGGACATTGAAGTCCCCCTGAAGGGCACGGCCGAAGAAGCTGCCGCCAAAGGCTGGCACATGCTGGCACCCAAGATCGAAGCGCGCATGCTTCAAGACGTGAAGATCAAGCCCACCGACCGCGTGCTCGAGATCGGCACCGGCTCCGGCTATATGGCAGCCCTGCTGGCCGCCCAGGCCAAGGAAGTCGTGACACTGGAGATCGACCCCGAACTGGCCGAGATGGCCCGTGAAAATCTGCTCAGCGCCGGCGTCAAGAATGTCGAAGTCAAGCTGGCCAACGGTGCCACCGCTTCCCTGGCTCAGGGCGCGTTTGACGTGATCGTGCTCAGCGGCTCGGTGGCTCAGGTTCCCGATGCCCTTTACGCCCAGCTCAACGAAGGCGGCCGCATTGCCGCCATCGTCGGTCACATGCCCGTGATGCGCTTCACACTGGTGACCAAGAACGGCAACAATTTCGAAGTCCAGCAACCCTGGGATACTGCTGCCACCCGCCTTGTGGGTTTTGAAGAGCCTTCGCGCTTCTCGTTCTAAACGCTTGTTGCGTTCGCCCTGCTTTCTGAGCTGCGACTAGGCAGTGCAGCGATCAGGGCCTGTCTTTCAGTGTCAGGGTTGGCCCGCAGATTCGTCGGCCAGCCGCCAGGAGTTTTTATGTTGACCCAGGTCTTGCCCGCCCAATTCCAGCAATGGCTGACTTCTCATGCCGCGAATGGCGTCAGGCCCGTGGTACTGGATGTGCGCGAACCCTGGGAAGTCACCCTAGCCAGCATTCAGCCCGGCGAGGGCTTCGAGCTGCGCTGCATTCCCATGCACGATATTCCCGGTCGCCTGCAGGAGCTGGACCCCGACCACCCCGTCGCCTGCCTGTGCCACCATGGCGCCCGCAGCATGAGCGTGGCTGCGTTTCTGCTCAACAACGGCTTTGAGGACGTCAGCAACATCACCGGCGGCATTGACGCCTGGTCGCTCAGCGCCGATCCGGGCGTGCCCCGTTATTGAAAGATTGCCGGGCCTATTGCTCGGCCAATCCAGAGCTTTGTTGAGTTTTCCGTTGTGATCGAGACCGCCCAACCCTGACATCTATGACCAAGCTGCCCAGGCCTCTGCAAGCCCCCTCCGCACACGCGCTGCGTGCCATTTCCTTGGGAGTTTTGCTGGCATGGGCCGGCGCTCAGACACAGGCCCAGACCTTGTCGGAGCTGGTGGCTCAGGCCCGCGGCTATGACGCTTCATGGCAGGCCCAGCAAGCCGATGCGAGAGCTGCGGCCAGCCGCGCCGATCAGGCCCTGTCCGGGCTGCTACCCAATGTGGGTCTGTCGGCGGGTGCCAACCGCACCCATGTGGACATTCACACCTCGGTGCCCGTGCCCGGCATGACCAGCAGCTTCAATAGCACGCAGCAGAACGTGCAGCTCAGCGCCCAGCAGCCGCTGTACCGTCCTGCCAACAAGATTGCCTACGAGCAGGGGCAGCGCGGCGTGGATGTGGCCCAGGCTCAGCTGGATGCGGCTGCACAGAACCTGATCGTGCGTGTGTCCCAGGCTTATTTCGATGTGCTGGCGGCCCAGGACAGCGTGCAGGTGGCCCAGTCGCAAAAGCAGGCCATCAGCACCCAGCTCGAGATGGCCAAGCGCAATTTCGAAGTTGGCACAGCCACCATCACCGATTCACGCGAAGCCCAGTCACGCTTCGATCTGGTCACGGCCCAGGAAATCGCTGCGCAAAATGACCTGCAGGTCAAGCGCGTAGCCCTGGATCAGCTCGTGGGCCGCGTCGGCATTCAGCCTACGCCGTTGGCCGCGCCGCTGACCCTGCCCAAGGTGACGCCCGACAATATGCAAGACTGGGTGGACAAGGCTTTGGCCGCCCAGCCCCAGTTGCGCCAGGCCCAGCTGGCCCTGGACATCGCCAGGCTCGACACGCAGAAGGCCGAAGCCGGCCACAAGCCTACCGTGGACCTGCAGGCGGGTTATGTGGTCAACCGTTATCCCAACGGCTCCATGACTCCATCCATTCCCCTGAGCTATCGCACCAACGCTGCCCAGATCGGCGTGGTCATGAACATGCCGCTGTTTGCGGGCTTTGCCGTGCAGAACCGCATCCGGGAAACCGTGGCGCTGGAGGAAAAAGCCCGCGCCCAGCTCGACGACGCTCGCCGCAACGTGGAGCAGGCTACACGCACCGCCTTCCTCGGCGTGCAGTCAGGCCAGGCTCAGGTCAAGGCGCTGGAAGCGGCCCTCGCCTCCAGCCAGAGTGCGCTGGAGGCCAACAAAATGGGTTATGAGGTGGGCGTGCGCATCAATATCGATGTGCTCAATGCCCAGAGTCAGGTCTACCAGACCGAGCGCGATCTGGCCAATGCGCGCTACCAGGTGCTGCTAGGCCAGCTCAAGCTGCGCCAGTCCGCAGGCGTGCTCAGTGACGATGATCTGCGTATGATCGACGCACTGACACGCACGCCCGACATAGCCCCTGCTGCCACAGCCAGGCCAGCCGTCACAAGCAGCATGGCTGCCGCAAAGCCCGCAGCAAGAACGCCTAAGCGTTAAGACCGCTCGAGAAGCAGGCTTTCAGGGTTTAATGTCATATCGACCTCAAACCCTTACCCACAACGCTCCTGATCAAGGAGCATTCATCAACGCTTGAATCGCCTCGGCCGTGGCCGCGGCCGCGCCGCGATTGCCCTGCACCATCTGGCGGCAGCTTTGTACGGCAGCCTGCAGACGATCCGGCTTGGCCACCAGGTCCAAGGCCTGACACAAGCCCGCTCCCATATTTTCCACACCCAGGGCTGCTCCGGCATGCAGCGCCTGCTCGGACGCCTGGCTGAAATTGAAGGTATGCGGCCCCAGTATCACCGGGCAATCACAGGCCAGCGCCTCGATCAGGTTCTGCCCGCCCAGCGGCGCAAAGCTTCCCCCCATCAGGGCCGCCGCTGCCAAGCCGTAATACAGGGACATCTCGCCCAGCGAGTCTCCAAGCCAGATCGCGCCGGACTGCACGGGAGGCCTCTGCCCCCACTGGCTGCGCCGCGAAACAGCAAAGCCCGCCTTGCCCAGCAAGCTCGCCACCTCGTCAAAGCGCTGAGGGTGACGCGGAACGACCAGCCATTGCACCGCCGCTGCAGCATCGCCCAGGGCCTTGAGCGCATCGATGAACATCGCTTCCTCGCCCTCGCGGCTGCTGGCAAACAGCAGTACGGGGCGTGCCAGTTCTGCGCGCCATTGGCCTGCCCGGGCGATCTGGGCAGTATCGGGCTGCACATCGAATTTGAGATTGCCCAGCACCGCATCCACGCTGGCTCCTACATTGCGCAGGCGCTTGGCATCGGTCTCGGTCTGCGCCCAGACGGCAGCCAGTGCGGCGTACGCTGGGCGAGACAGAGGCCTGACTCTCAAGGCACCGGCTTCGGATTTCTCGTTCAGACGTGCATTGGCCAGGGCCAGAGGAATGCCTGTGTTGGCACAGGCCGCAATCAGATTGGGCCAGATCTCGGTTTCCATCAGCACGCCCACGGCAGGCTGAAACTGCGCGACAAAACGCCTGGTGGCGCCCAGGGAGTCCCAGGGCAGCCAGACCTGCACATCGCCCGGGTGCAACAGCTTTGCCCCCTCCTCTCGCCCGGTCGCAGTGCTGTGCGTCAACAGCAGACGCATGGCCGGCATGCGCTCGCGCAAGGCCTTGATCAGAATGGCGGCAGCCCGGGTCTCGCCCAGCGACACCGAATGAATCCACACCCAACGGCCGCGTCCGTCGCGCCCCAGATCTGCAGGCTGATAATGGCCAAAGCGCTCCGGCACGGCCACGCCGTAGCCCGGCTCGGCGAGCGCTCTGCGTCGCAGCTTGCGCCGCAGCAGAGGCTGCACCGCCCAGGCCAGTGCGCTGAACAGCGCGCGGGCAAAGCTCATGGGAGCCGATCTGGCCATGCTTGAGCGCTGCTGCTATCAGTGCGCAGAAGCGCCCACCTGGGCGTCGGGCTTGACGCGCTTGAGCAAGGCCAGCATCTGCGCTTCTATGCGCTGCAAGGCTTGCTGTGTATGGCCTTCAAAGCGCAGCACCAGCACCGGCGTGGTGTTGCTGGCGCGGATCAGGCCGAAGCCGTCGGCCCAGTCCACGCGCAGGCCGTCAATGGTGCTGACCCGGGCAGGTTCGGCAAACTCCGTGGCAGCGAGCGCCTGCAGCTCGGCCGCCAGACGATGGGGCTCGCCTTCGGCACAGGCCACATTGAGTTCGGGCGTGGAGAAGCTGGTGGGCAATGCGTTGAGCACTGCGCTGGAGTCGGTTTCGCGGCTGACGATTTCGAGCAGACGGCAGCCGGCATAGGTGCCATCGTCAAAGCCGTACCAGCGCTCCTTGAAGAAGATATGGCCGCTCATCTCGCCGCCCAGCGGCGCGCCCAGCTCCTTCATGCGAGCCTTGACCAGCGAATGGCCGGTCTTGTACATCACGGCCTTGCCGCCTGCAGCCTCGATCTCGGGGGCCAGACGCTGGGTGCACTTGACGTCGAACACGATGGAGCCGCCGGGCACACGCGAAAGCACATCCTTGGCGAACAGCATCATCTGACGGTCGGGGAAGATGTTCTGGCCGTCCTTGGTCACAATGCCCAGGCGGTCGCCGTCACCGTCAAAGGCCAGACCCAGCTCGGCATCGCTTGTCTGCAGGGCCTGGATCACATCGCGCAGGTTCTCTGGCTTGCTTGGGTCGGGATGATGATTGGGGAAGTTGCCGTCGACTTCAGAGAACAGCTCGATCACCTCGCAGCCCAGCTGGCGGAAGATGGCGGGCGCCGACGCACCGGCCACGCCGTTGCCGCAGTCCACCACAATCTTCATGGGCCGCGCCAGCTTCACGTCGCCCACGATGCGGGCGGTGTAATCGGCCAGCACATCGGCACGGCTGATCTGTCCGGCACCGGTAATCGTCCAGTCCTCGGCTTCCATGCGCACGCGCAAGGCCTGGATTTCCTCGCCATAAATGGCGCGGCCTGCCAGCACCATCTTAAAGCCGTTGTAATCCTTGGGATTGTGGCTGCCCGTCACCTGAATGCCGCTGGTGCACAAGGTCGCGGCCGCAAAGTACAGCATGGGCGTGGTGGCCAGGCCGATGTCGATCACATTCACGCCCACATCGGTCAGGCCCTGCATCAATGCCTCCGACAGCGCGGGACCCGAAAGACGTCCATCACGGCCCACCGCTACGGTTTTTTCGCCGGCTACCAGCGCTGCCATACCGAATGCGCGGCCTATGCCACGGGCGACTTCTTCAGTCAGTGTCGACGGCACGATGCCGCGAATGTCATAGGCCTTGAAGATGGAGGATGCAATTTGCACAACAGCTCTTTCTCGAAGTTTTTCAATTCCATAGCGCCAGGCAGCGGACTGCGCGCGCGAACGGGCGATTTTAGGCTGCAAACAGCAAGGCCTGCGCCTTGATGATCGCAGGCCTTGTATTCAAATGTCCCCTGAGTCGCTTCGAGTCTTCCCTGAGGGGACGACGGACTTTGCTGCGGGGCGGCCCTTGCCTGGACTGTGGTGATTTGGAGAGCCATCACCACAGGCTCCGGCTTGCTGAAGTTACAAGCGTTGCTGGACCTGAGCCAGGGCCGCAGGATCTTCCATGGTGCTCAGATCACCAGGGTCACGACCTTCGGCCACGGCCTGCAGGGCCCGGCGCAGCAGCTTGCCGCTGCGCGTCTTGGGCAGAGCCGTGACGAAAATCACGCGAGACGGACGCGCAACCGCACCCAGACGCGAGTCGACCAGCTTCATCACATCGGCCTCCAGGGCCTTGCTGGACACCTCATCTGCCACCAAGGCCGCATCGCGCACCACGGCAAAGGCCAGCGCAGCCTGGCCCTTGAGATTGTCGGCAACGCCAACCACGGCCACTTCGGCAATCTGGGCATGGGCAGAGATGCTCTCCTCGATCTCGCGCGTGCCCAGGCGATGGCCCGCCACATTGATCACATCGTCGGTACGGCCGAGGATGAAGTAGTAGCCGTCCTCGTCGCGAATGCCCCAGTCGAAGGTGCTGTAGATCAGCCGACCCGGAATGCTCTTCCAGTAAGTGTTGACAAAGCGGTTGTCGTCACGCCAGACCGTCTGCATGCAACCGGGCGGCAGCGGACCTTCAATCGCCAGCACGCCCTTCTGATTCGCCTGGGTCAGCTCCTCGCCGCTGGCGTCATCGATGAGCTTGACGTTGTAGCCATAGACAGCCCGGCCCGGACTGCCAAAACGCGTGGCCTGCTTTTGCACGCCGTTGCACAGCGTCATGATGGGCCAGCCGGTCTCGGTCTGCCAGTAGTTGTCGATGATGGGCTTGTTGATGGCCTGGCTGATCCAGGTCGCCGTGGGCTCGTCAAGCGGCTCGCCGGCCAGCCACAGGGCCTTGAGGCTTGAGATGTCGTAGCGCTTGAGGTAATCAGCATCATGCTTTTTGAGCACGCGAATCGCCGTCGGCGCCGAGAACATGTGCGTGACCTTGTATTTTTCGACAATGCTCCACCAGATGCCCGCATCTGGGTTGACCGGCAGGCCTTCGTACATCACCGTGGCCATGCCCGCAATCAACGGCGCATAGATGATGTAGCTATGACCCACGACCCAGCCGATGTCGCTGGTGCAAAAGAAGGTCTGTCCGGCCTGGGCATCGAAGATATGCGGCATGCTGGCCGCCAGCGCCACGGTATAGCCGCCCGTATCGCGCTGCACGCCCTTGGGCTTGCCTGTGGTGCCGCTGGTATAGAGGGTGTAGCTGGGATGGGTTGACTCCACCCAGACGCAATCCACCTGTGCATTCATGTGCCGGGCGCGCAAGGCCGACCAGTCATGGTCGCGACCTGCCTTCATGGGCATTTCAGCCAGCCCGCGGTTGACCATCAGCACGGCAGCGGGCTGGTGGCTGGATTGCCTGAGCGCTTCATCCAGCAAAGGCTTGTAAGCCACGACACGGCCGCCACGCGAGCCCGCATCGGCGCTGATGATGACCTTGGGTTCGGCATCATCGATGCGCGACGCCAGTGCGCCAGAGGCAAAGCCACCGAACACCACGGAGTGAATGGCGCCCAGACGCACGCAGGCCAGCATGGCAAAGCAGGCCTCGGCAACCATGGGCATATAGATCTGCACGCGGTCGCCTTTTTGCACACCCAGCGACTGCAACACGGCGGCCATGCGATTGACCTCCGCATGCAGCTCGCGATAGCTATAGACCTTCTCGGTCTGGGTTTCGGTGGAAATGGCGATCAACGCGTTCTGATCGCCGCGCTCTGCCAGATGGCGGTCAATGGCGTTATGGCAAAGATTGGTGGTGCCGCCCACAAACCATTTGGCGAATGGCGGGTTGCTGTAGTCACAAATCTGCTGCGGCTTCTGCTGCCAATCGATCAGGCCGGCCTGCTCCGCCCAGAAGCCGTCGCGGTCATGAATGGAACGCTGATAAAAATCTTCGAAACGCGTGGTCATGAATATGTCTCCTTGACTCTCCGTCTTTTGCAGAGAGTTTTCTGAATTCATAATTATTCATAACGCGCTTGCCAAAAACTGACAGCACTTGACTATCGCATCAACGCCGCATCAGAGCACCGGCCCAAGCACGTTCAGTTCCTGGGTCCTCCTTGAAACCATCTTCTAGGAATTCGTGTCCGCCGTGCCATGGGGTATGACATAGTGCTCCTGACTCCTCGGTGGACACCCCATGGAGACCATCTGCAAGCCAGACAGCGATTCCTGGGATCTGAGCGCCACTGAATGGAAATGTGGCGATCAGCGCGCAGCCAAAAGAAAAAGCGCCCAGAAGGCGCTTATTTCCTGAATAGCTGCAAGCGATTACTTGACCAGAGCCAGCATCTCCTTGAAGGCAGGGTCTTCGCAGGTGCGCAGCCACTCGAACATCACCATTTCGGTGGTTACCAGCTCGGCGCCGGCACCTGCCAGACGGTCAAACGCTGCATCCCGGTTACGCTCGGTGCGCGAGCCGCAAGCATCCGTCACCACCCACACATCGAACTCGTCTTCCAGCAGCTCCAGCGCCGTCTGCAACAGACAGACATGGGTTTCGCAGCCGGCAATCACCACCATATTGCGCTCGGGCGCCTGCTGCTGGGGCTTTTGCAGATGCTTGGGCAGGCTGCGCGCATTGCCGCCCTGCGGCTTGGCGGGAGGACGCAGCCATTCACCCAGCCCCTCAGGCACGGCGCTGAAATACATTTTCTCCATCGTCTTCTGGCACAGCGCCTTCAGCTCCGCATTGTTGGCGCCAAGGCGCGAGGGGTTCTGCTCAGTTCCCCAGACAGGCACATCCAGCAGCTGCGCCATCTTGGCCAGCTTGACGGCATTGGCCAGCACTTGCGCGCCTTCGTGAATGACAGGCATCAGCTTGTCCTGGTAGTCCACCAGAACCAGTTGCGACTCGGAAGCTTCTAACAACATGGCAAATCTTTCTTAAAACCGTGTCAAGCCACTGCTAAAAAGCGCAGCGCTTGCGCAGGACAGGCGCGCGGCACGCTGAGGAAGCGTGTCGCATCGGCTGCAATCGATGGCGCTATTGTCGCTGCAAGCGCATGCCGGGGTAGAAAGTCCGTCAATGCAACGCCTCTCGCATGTCAATACCATGAATTGGTGCATTCCCGACCCGCATTCACCAGAATGGGGAAATCACTTACTGCAATACGCTGCAAATTTGAGAGCAGCTCACGCAATAAGCTTATGCCCGCAGCTCACTTGCTGTGCTGCATCAAAAACCAAGAGAAAAAATTGGAAATAGAGCCCCCATCCTACCAATGAACGTGTTACCCTCACGCCCCATGTCCCGATGGCTTATTGCACTTCTATTTGTCGGCGTTACCTCAGCGCACGCAGCGCCTAGCGAGCAGCGTGACGACGACATGGCCCAGTTGCTGGTCAACCGCGGCCTCATCACCCAGTTGCGTGAAGCTCGACACTCCGTGGCCGAGAAGACGACTGATTTCGTGCGCGAAGCACGTCAGAACGTGGCCGAAAAAACCTCCGATCTGGTGGTGACGGCCATGGGCTTCCTTGGCGTTCCCTATCGCCTGGGCGGCACCAATGCAGAAACCGGCTTCGACTGCAGCGGTTTTGTGCGGGCCATCTACTCCCAGACCATGGGCAAGGTTCTGCCTCGCGTCTCTGCCGAACAGGCCAATGCCACTCAGCAAATTGACCGCAGCGACCTCAAGCCCGGTGATCTGGTGTTCTTCAACACCATGCGCCGCACATTCAGCCATGTGGGCATCTACGTGGGTGATGGCAAATTCATCCACGCACCGCGCACCGGTGCCAGCGTACGTGTGGAAAGCATGCAGACCTCCTACTGGGCTCGCCGCTTTGACGGCGCCCGCCGCGTCGAAGGTGCTGACGCTTCGGCAACCACGGCTGCAGCATATAGCGCCCTGGGTCCATTGCAGCCTTGATTCTGAATCAGAGCTTGCCCAAAACGCCTGCTTTCTGCAGGCGTTTTGTTTTTTTCCTCGGGCCTCGATGTAGCCCATGCCGCCGCATGTTTTCATGCAAGAACCACGCTCGCGCCGACATTCAGAATCGTCCGACAGAGTCGATCTGCCGGGCCGCGTAGAGTCACTTTCGTCAAAGCACCAACAGGGAACAGAATATGTCCATCATCGGAACCATCATCATCGGTCTTATCGTCGGTTTGATTGCACGGGCCATCAAGCCCGGCAATGACAGCATGGGCTGGATCATGACGATTCTTCTCGGTATCGTCGGCTCGTTTGTAGCTACCTATCTGGGCTCGGCCATGGGCTGGTACCAGCCCGGG
Organism: Comamonas sp. F1-6; assembly: GCF_039581415.1. Classification (NCBI taxonomy): domain Bacteria; kingdom Pseudomonadati; phylum Pseudomonadota; class Betaproteobacteria; order Burkholderiales; family Comamonadaceae; genus Comamonas; species Comamonas sp. F1-6. The sequence goes on along the minus strand of NZ_JBCPWN010000003.1, from coordinate 292,471 downwards.
CAAACCGCAGGCTGGATCGCATCGGTCATTGGGGCCGTGATTCTTTTGTTTATTTATGGCATGGTGCGCGGTAAGGCCAACTGAATCTGAATTCCGACCAAAAGGGGCCGACAAGCCCCTTTTTCTATTTCCGTCATCTCCTTATCGAATATGTGGAAAAAAGACCCGAGCTTCAGAAACCTTAGTGCGACCAGAGCGGAGCGCAAAGACATTGCCCAAGCCGCTGAACGGGCCCGCAAACTACTGAGAAGACGGGCACTCGTCAGCGCTGCCGCCAGTGCCATTCCCATACCCGGTCTGGACTGGGCTGCTGATGCCGCCCTGCTCGCACAACTCTATCCGCGCATCAACCAGGAGTTCGGGTTGACGCCAGAGCAACTCGACCAACTCACGCCAGGAAAGCGCGAGCAAGTCCAGAAAGCCATCGCCATGGTTGGCTCCGTGCTGATCGGCAAGTTCATCACCCGCGACATGGTGCTGCGCCTCGGCAAAGCAATGGGTTTGCGCATGAGCACCAAGCAGGCCGCCAGATATGTGCCGCTACTGGGCCAGCTCGCAGCTGCATCCATAGGCTACGCGACTCTGCGCTATCTGGGCGAGCGCCATATTCAGGACTGTATGCGGGTGGTGGAAGAAGCCGAGCTGGACATTCCGGGCCGCTGGCTGGACACCCGAAATCTGCTGCAACGCAATAGCGATCTGGTGCGCAATTGGCAGCAGGATCGCGGTCCCTGGCAGCGAGACCGTGATGACTGAGACAGCAACCTCCTCACCGACAATGCACCCATGAACGACAGCAGCCTCCAAGCCCATCGTTACTGGCTCATGAAGAACGAGCCTGACGAGTACTCCATCGACCATGTTCTGGCGTCCCCCGAGCAGACCATTGCCTGGAATGGCGTGCGCAATTACCAGGCACGCAATTTCATGCGTGACGATATGCAGGTGGGTGACGGTGTGCTGTACTGGCATTCCAGTTGCGCCGAACCCGGGATTTACGGCATTGCCCGCATTGCCGGCAATCTGCGTGTGGACCCTTCACAGTTCGACCCTGCAGACCCCTATTACGATCCCAAGTCCCAGACCGACAAACCGCGCTGGCTTATGCTGGATGTGCAGGCCTTGAAAAAGATCCGCCCCCTGCTGATGCCAGAGCTGCGCGAGCAACCTCAACTGGCGCAGATGCGCGTGCTGCAAAAAGGTAATCGTCTCTCCATTACCCCGGTGACCGAAGCCGAATGGCAATGCATTCAGTCTCTGCTGCAAGGGAGTTGAGGCTGAGCATGTGCATGCTCTTCCAGTCATAGCAAGCTGTGCTGATACCGCCTTGAATTTAATGAGATTTTCATCATAAGCAACCTCGACAGTAACAAAAGCCGATAATGCCGGCTTTTCGCTGCTGCCCGACCCGAGGTTCAGCGGAACCCAAGAACGGCGCCCTGCTTCGGGGTGTGCCCAAACCATTGACAACACGGTGGCTGCCAGCCGGGGACTCGTCGCCCGCTGCCTTGCCACGCGCAGGCCGGCACAGGTTTTGTGCCGGCTCTCTTGTTCTTGTAGAAGATGACTGCACTGACCGATCACCCAGCCCAGGCGGCCTCGCCCCCTGCTCCTGCCGGCCTGCAAAAGACTCTGCTGCTATGGCATGTGGTCATCATCGGCCTGGCCTATATCCAGCCGATGACATTGCTGGACACTTTCGGCATGGTCTCGCGAGATTCGATGCAGCATGTGCCCACCTCCTACTTTGTTGCCTTGCTGGCCGTGCTGCTGACCTCGCTGAGCTACGGCCACATGATCCGGCGCTACCCCTCCTCGGGCTCGGCTTATACCTATGCGCAAAAGGCCATTCACCCCAACGTGGGCTTCATGGTGGGCTGGTCGTCGTTGCTGGACTATCTGCTCTCGCCCATGGTCAATATCCTGCTGGCCAAGATCTATCTGACATCCATGTTCCCCGAGGTCAACCACTGGGTCTGGATCGTCGGCCTGACCGCGCTGATGGTTTGCGTGAACCTGCGCGGTATTCGCTTCGTCGCCCATTTCAATGGCTTGATCGTCTTCTTCCAGCTGCTCGTCATCGGCGTCTTCACCTGCATGGTCTGGCGCGATCTGCATGCGGGCCGCAATGCCCTGGGTGCGATTGCCGGGCATGGCGGCTTGGGCCTGTGGACGCTGTCGCCCTTGTGGAGCGCCCAGGCCGAGATCGGTGCACTGATTACGGGAGCCACCGTTCTTTGCTTTTCGTTCACGGGGTTCGACTCGCTGAGCTCACTGGCCGAAGAAACTCACGACACCCGAAACACCCTGCCCAAGGCCATTTTTCTGACGGCGCTGATTTCCGGCCTGATCTTCATCGTGGCCACGTATTTCCTGCAGCTCTATTTCCCTGGCGACCCCGGTCAGTACTTCGAGGCCGTGGACGAAACCCAGCCCGAGATACTCTATCTGGTGGGCGGTGCGCTGTTCAAGTCAGTGGTGCTGTCCTTTGCCATCGTCACCGTCATGGCCTCGGGCATCGCGGCTCACGCTGGAGTATCGCGCCTGATGTATGTGATGGGCCGCGACGGCGTGATCCACCAGCGCTTCTTCGGCCACATCAGCTCCAGGTCCTTCACGCCTTCCTACAACATTCTGCTGGTGGGCGCGGTGGCGCTGACCGCTGGCTTTCTGAGTCTGGAATATGTGGTCGCCCTGATCAGCTTCGGCGCGCTGACGGCTTTCAGTTTTGTCAATCTGTCGGTGCTGGCCGAATATATGTGGCGCCAGGGCCGCTGGCACAGCCCGGGCGACCTGCTGCGCTATCTTGTCACCCCGGTGCTGGGCTTCATGAGCGTAGGCGCCATGTGGCTGGAGGTGGAGCCCAGCTCGCTGAGCTCGGGCCTCATCTGGGGCAGCATCGGCCTTGCCTATCTGGCCATCATCACCAGTGGCTTTCGCAAGACCCCGCCCCACTACGACGACTCGGCAGACTGATCCGCCGAGCTGCATTTCCGGGTGACGTGGCGTATTTCCCACAGGACAATCTCGCTACGCCCTCTAACATCCTTGAATCAGAGTCTGATTGACGGCCATGCCAAGGAGTTTGAGATTGCGCTGGAGCACCCCGTTCATGCTGGCCTGGCGCCGTGCCAAGACCACTTTTCCATCGCGAGCCAGGCTGGCCCTGCGTGATGCGATTGCCGCCGCACTGGCCAGCATGCTGGCCTGGGTCATCGCCCAGCAGCTTTGGGGCCACCCCAAGCCCGCCTTCGCCGTGGTCACCGCCGTGATCTGCCTCGCCCCTGGACTGCCCAGCCATCTGAAACAGGCGCGCAGTCTGCTCATAGGCTGCACACTGGGCATCGTGATCGGCGATCTGCTGTGGCAGTTGCCCGAGCAGCATCTGTTGCTGCGCATGAGTCTGGGCGCATTTCTCTCCATCCTGCTCGGTGCCATCATCGGCCCCGCGCCCGTGGTGCCGATTCAAGCAGGGGTCTCGGTGATTCTGGTGCTGGTGCTCGGCCCCAGCATGGCGGGCGGAGCCCGTCTGCTGGACGTCACTGTCGGCGCTGCGGTCGGGCTTATCTTCAGCCAGGTGCTGCTGACCTCCAACCCCATCAAGGATATGGGCCGGGCCGCCTCGATCTTTCTCAAACAGCTTGCCAACGGTCTGGATCTGATCCTCGGGGCCTGCCAGCAGCAAAAAGCCGATGCAGCCGAAACTGCTCTCGGCCAGCTATCACTGGCCCATGAATCGCTGGCCGCCCTGCGCGCCGCCGTAGGCCAGGCCCATTCCTCGCGCCGCTGGACCCTGCGCGGACGGCTCAATGCAGAGCGACTGGCTTTTGTCACCCGTCGCTATGACCGACACGCCGTGCGCGTCTATGCCACGGCTCTGCTGCTGGCCGAAAGTCTGAATCGTGCCACCGCCCACACCGGGATGCCACCGCCTGCGGCAATAGCGGAATACTGTCGCTGGCTGACGCATGCCTGTCTGGATCTGGCCAACCAGCCAACCGTGGTCGCACTCAGGGCCGATGATCCACTTGCGACCATGGACAGCTGCCCTGCATCACCTGCACCAACGGAAGTACTGCAGCCCGAATGGCTGCTGGTGCATGAGAACGCCCGGCAACTGGAGCGTGCGTTGCGCGCCCTTATCGGCTCGCGCGATGCGTGAAAAACATTCACCCAAACGCATACCTATCAATCGCAAGTGGCTCTCAAATCAGAAGTTTGCCCCATCGCGCTTGTAAACCGTGCGCCCTTCCTTGATGGTCTCCAGCACCTGGAGGCTGGCAAGCTGATGAGGCTCCACAGTCAGCGGGTTGCCCGAAAGCACGACCAGATCGGCCAGCTTGCCGACCTCGATGGAGCCCTTTCGGTCTTCCTCGAAATGCTGGTAGGCCGACCAAATGGTCTGCGCCTTGAGCGCCACCCAGGGCGAGACGCGATGCTCGGGCCCCAGCACGCGGCCCGAGCGCGTGGTTCGATTGACTGTGGCATCGAGCACACGCATCGACGACGGCAGAGCGACAGGCGCATCGTGGTGAGAGGTGAACACCATGCCCTCGGCCAGCACCCAGCCTGTCGGCGAGATGTTCTGCGCGCGAGGATCGCCGAGCACCGAATCATGGTGCCAATCGCCCCAGTAAAAGGTATGCATGGGAAACAGCGACGGGAAAATGCCCAGCTCCTTGAGCTGGCTCACCTGGTCGCGCCGCAGCGTCTGTCCATGGATCAGCACCGGGCGCACGGCAAGCGCCTGCTCCACGGAGCCGCTGGCACGCACGGCAGCGATGAACTGGTCGATCGCCGCGTCGCCGTTGCCATGTACCAGAATCTGCCAGCCGTTGTGGATGGCCCTGGCCACCTGCTCATTGGCCCTGGCATCGCTGAGCACCCCATAGCCTCGATAGCCGGGCTGCTGGCCATCGGGAGGCACTAGATAGGGCTCGGTCAGCCAGGCCGTCTTGCCCTGAGGCGAGCCGTCGAGCGTGAGCTTGACGCCGCCAATGCGGAAGCGATTGGTATAGTTGCGGCTGAACTTGAGCTTGTTGGCCAGCGCGCCATCGCCCAGTTGCAGTATGTCGGGATAGGACACCACGTCGATGACCAGCCTACGCGACTCGGCCGCCGCCATGGCCGAGGCGATCGCGCCTGCGTCGGAGCGCCCGTCCTGCACCGTGGTGTAGCCGAACTCCAGATAGAGCTGCTGGGCTTTTTCCAGCCAGTCCATGGACTGCTCCAGAGTGAGTTTGGGCATGATCCGGCCCAGGCTGTGGAAAAAGGCGTTCTCCTCCAGTACCCCGTTGGGCACCGGGCTACCCGCACGGCGACGAATCACTCCGCCTTCGGGGTTGGGGGTGCCGGGGCCGATGCCGGCCCGGGCCAGGGCAGCGGAATTGAGTGCGCCGAAATGCCCTGACTGATGAATCACGGCAATCGGCAGGTCTCGGGAGACGGCATCGAGGTCGTCGCGTGTGGGATGACGCCGCTCCTGGAGCTGGGAATCGTCATAGCCAAAACCGAGCACGATGCCTAGTTGTTTGACCTCGGGCGAGGTCTGGATGTACTCGCGCAGCGTCTGCTGCAAGTCGGCGATAGAGGCATTGCCGCCGTCGGGCGGAGGCAGCAGATTGGCCGAAATGGCCTGCAGTCCCACGCCGCCGATATGGCTGTGCGGATCCACAAAGCCCGGAATCAGCGTGCGCCCCTGCAAGTCCAGCATGCGCGTGGCCGGACCGCGCAAGGCCTCCAGCTCCGGCAGTGAGCCGATGGCAGCAATCACTCCGGCATTCACCGCCACAGCTTCCACCTGGGGCTGGGCGTCGTTCATGGTGAGAATCGGGCCGCCGTAATAGATCAGCTCGGCGGGCTTGACCACCGTCTTGGTACGACGCGAAGCACAGCCCGCGAGCCAGGGCGTTGATGACAATGCCGTCAGCGAAGCTGCGGTGGCGAGAAACTGGCGCTTTTGCATCATGAACCTCCACAAGACTGCAGCCTAACCGCAGTTCAGACTCGAATCATGCTTGGGCTGGCAATTGAGCCCTCTGCGCCAGCTCAAAACAACACACCAAATCGAGCTACAGCACTTTCCCACCAAGAACTGCAAGCTCACGAATACAGAGCATCACTCCCAAATCTCAGGCCCTGAGGCTGCTCCAGCAACGGCCCACTCCCAGCGCCAGCAACCAGCCCAGCACGCACATGCTGCCTGTCACCATCCACGTAAACTGCCAACCGCCCATCTGCATGGCCACGGCCGCCACCAGCGGCGGACCCACAAACTGCCCAACGCAAGACCATTGCTGCATGAAACCCACGGTGGTTGACACCGTGGCCTGGCTGGGCGCCAGATGCATGGCCGTTGTGAACAAGGTGGCCGGTATCAGGCCGCCCGTCGCTGAGAACAGTGCAACGGCCACGAAGCGCAGCCACAGCGGTGCCAAGGGCTCGCCGCCGATCTGCACATAGGCCAGCAGCGCCGTCAGCCCCATCAGCACATAGCCGGTCTGCAGGCAGCGCGCGGGACTCCAGCCCCTATGCAACAACCTGCCTGCGGCCACATTGCCCAGCATATTGCTGGCGGCGACCACGGCAGTCAGCAGGCCGGCCAGCTTGGCACTGAGTCCGGCCTCAGAATAGAGCGTGGGCAGAAAGCCGACAATGCCCATCCACTGACCCGAATACACCATAAAGCCCAGCGACACCAGCCAGGGGCCGGGGCTGCGCAATGTGAGCGCCAGACGCGGACGCCATCCTTCATCGGCAGTGGCTGCTACCGCTGCAGTGGCATCCGCAGGCACCATGCGCCAAACGGCATAGGCAGCCAAGGCGGAGGTACAACCCAGCGCAAGCCACCAGGCCTGCCAACTGGTCGCCTGCAGCACCCAAGGCCCAAGCAGCAAGCCCATGGCGCTGCCAATGGGCATATAGGAACCCCACCAGCCCATTCGCGCCCCCAGCTCTGACGGCTTGACGCTGCGACGAATCAGCCCTGGAGCAGGCATGGCGACCAGCAAGAATCCCAGACCTTCCAGAGCGCGCAGCGCCAGCAACCAGGCAAAGCCCGTGGCCGCAGCGCCCACCATGCTGGACAGCGCCATCAATAACAGCCCCATCAGCAAGCTGCGACGCAGACCCCATTTGTCGGCGCCCAGGCCCACCACCAGGCCCAGCACCATGCCCGCCACCTGAACGGTGGAAAGAAGAAATCCGGCCTGCACCAGGGACACGCCCAGTTGCTGCTGCAGCAGGGGCACGGCGGGCGGCAGCTTGCCCACATGCAGCGAGGCACTGACGCCGGCTGCGACGATGATCCATGAGGGGTTCAGACCCCGGTTAGTCACAGGCTCCACCACGTTGTCTCTTTTTCTCAGCTAGGTGATATGTCAACTATCTAGCATATGGCAAAACGCGAGACCGATTGACAAGCTTTGCTGCAAGCGCTGCCGGAGCATGCCACTCTCGCCCTGATCGCGTAAAAATTGTGCAAACTCGCTTTCATGGCCGACGACTCCGTTTGAAAGAACTCCATGCGCTCTTCGCTTGATTTCAGCTCCTGGACCTCCTTGCTCTCCACTGTGCTGGGCCTGTTGCTGGTGACCTGCCTGATGATGGGCATTCGCCTGTTGTTCATGCAGACCGTGCAAAAACGACGCGAGCGTGAGAACCGGCAGATCAACGAACGACTCAAGACCTTGATCGCCGCCTACAAAACGTTGGGCAGCTCGTTCACCGGCACGCTGAGCGTGAGCCCTCTGCATCTGCGCGACCTGAGGCAAAACAATGAGACGCCGCCACAACCGCCAGCCGCAGCTAGCCTGAACGAGCGCCGGCGTCGTATCCGGGATGCCGTGGAAGCCGCGCTGTCCGACATCATCCTGCTGGGTACCGAGGAGCAGGTGGAACTGGCGGCCCGTGCCGCCCGGGATATGGTGGCCGGTCGACCTATCGAGACCGCCGCGCTGGTCACCTCGCTGCGCGGCTTTATTCGCGACGCTCTGGATCTTGAACCCATTCCCTCGCATCTCCAGATACCGTCCCAGGGCCCGGTAAGGCCGAATACCGGGGGAGCCGGAGGAAATCGCAAGGCCGGTGAAACTCAGGGTTCGGGCGGTCGCAGTGGCGCAGGCGCTCAGGGCACAGGCACAGGCACAGGCATGGGAGTGGGAGGCCTGGGGCTGGGCGCCGGACTGGGTTCAGGTCTGAGCACTGGTACGGGCAGCGAGGATCTCACGGACCGTCGCTCATGACACCGCCTCGCCCAAGCCTCAGGCCCTTCTTGCTCAGAGAATGTCCAGCGGCTGCTTGAAGCGCGGCGGGGGCGAGGCAGCGTCGATCAGCGCAAGCTCCTCCGGGCCGAGCTTGAGCTGCAGTGCACGGGCGTTGTCTCGGATATGGTCTTCGGAACCGCTCTCGGGAATCGCTAGCACTTTGCCGCTGCGCAGAGCCCAGGCCAGAGCCACCACACTGGCACTGACACCATGGCGATCACCGATTTCAGCCAGCAGGCTGTGCTCAATCAGCTCTCCATGTCCTAGCGGGCAATAAGCCATCACGGTCACGCCATTCTTCTGGCACCAGGGCAGCAAGTCATATTCGATGCCGCGGCTGAAAACGTTGTAGAGCACCTGATTGACCACGCAGTTGCGTCCGCCCGGAACTTGCCACAGCTCCTGCATATCGTCAGTGTCGAAGTTGGAAACGCCCCAATGACGAATCTTGCCCTGCGTCTTCAGGTCCTCAAACGCGGCTACCGTCTCGGCCAGCGGCGTATTTCCGCGCCAGTGGAGCAGATAGAGGTCGATACAGTCCACTCCCAGCTTATGGGCGCTGGCCTCGAGCGCACGCACCACTCCCTTGCGGCTGGCATGCATGGGTAGCACCTTGCTGACCAGAAAAGGCCGGGACCGACTTGGCGGCCAGTCACGCAGCACATCGCCAATCAGTTCTTCGGAAAGGCCGTCGCCATACATCTCGGCGGTGTCGATCACGCTCAAGCCGATTTGCAATCCGGTGAGCAAGGCCGCTTTCTCCTCGTCCCAGCTACGCCGCCCCTGGCCAAGGTGCCAGCTGCCCATGCCCAGATTGGCATGTCCCTGTAAGAAAGATATGGCACTGTGCATATGATCGATCCCCATGAAAAATCTTTAAAACATGCTTTTTGTCCGATATTACTGACGCTTTGAGCTATCGATCCTGCTAATTTTGTCAGCTCAGTTTGAGCCGCGTTATGCTTCGCGTGCGAATCAACGACTGATGATTCGAATGCGTATGTGAAATCAAGTTCGCTATTACCAATAGCAATCCTCAATAAATTCATAACACGGGAGTTCATTGAATGTTCAAGTCCATCGCGGCCGCCGTTCTCGGCCTGTCACTTTCTCTGGGCGTCTGGGCCAAGACCGAAGCCACTCAGGAGTTACCGCCTGAAATCAAGGCCCTGCACTGGCAGGAAAGCGGCAAGGGAGAAATCGCTGACAAGGCCAGCGTCAAGATTCCATCGGGCTATGCCTTTCTCGGCGAGGCCGACACATCCAAGCTGTTGCAGGCATTTGGCAACCCACCCAGCAGCGATCACTTTTTGATAGCACCCAAATCGCTGGACTGGTTTGCCGTGTTTTCGTATGACGACACTGGCTACGTGAAGGACGACGAAAAGATCGATGCCGACGACTTGCTCAAATCCATGCAGTCAGGCGACAAGGCCGGCAACGAGCAACGCAAGAAGCTGGGTCTTGAAGCGCTCTACACCGATGGCTGGCAGGTTCCCCCACATTACGACACAGCCACCAAGCGACTGGAGTGGGGTCTACGTCTGCGCGGCGAGTCGGGCGAGAAGAATGTCAACTACACCTCGCGCATTCTGGGTCGTAGCGGCGTGATGACTGCCACCCTGGTCTCCGACACCGCCACACTGGCCCAGAACACCGACGAATTCAAGAAGGTACTCGCCGGCTTCGACTACAACAGCGGCCAGACCTATGCCGAGTTCAAGAACGGTGACAAGGTTGCCGCCATCGGCCTGGGTGCACTAGTGCTCGGCGGCGCTGCCGCAGTGGCCACAAAGAAAGGCCTGTGGGGCGCGATTGCAGGCTTTCTGGCTGCAGGCTGGAAAATCATTGCAGCCGCAGCGGTCGCGCTGTTCGCAGGCATAGGCAAATTGTTTGGCCGCAAGAAAGCCGCAGAATAAGACAGTCGATCGGTCGCAGCCTCAACCCCTGTAACCCCGCCCCGCGCATCGCTAAGATCGCGGGGTTTGTCTTTTCCCGAAAGCCGTCTTGTACTTCACGATCTCCACGCAGCTGCAGGTAGTTCTGGCCATTGTCCTGTTCTATCTTTATGACGCGGCCTTGCTGCTCAAGCCAGAAGAGGGTTTGCTGCGCCCGCTACGCTCGGGATGGCGGGCACAGCTGGCCAGCCGGGGCTTCGAGCTGCGTCAGAGCCGCCTGCTATGGCTGCCTGTTTTTGCACTACACCAGCCCGTCTACCGGCAGCGCTGGAGCTCCACGCGGATTCATCTGCCCGGTGACGCGGCATTTTCAAAGGCAGTGGAGGCACATGCGCGCAGCTTCAAAGCATTTGCGCTGCCACTGTATCTGCTGGCTGCGCTGCTGTTTCTCTGTCTTCCCGCTGCCTTGCTGGTGCTGCATTCCGAACTGCTGCAGCTGATAGCACTCGCGCTGATCTATCTGAGCACGGCCTGCCTGAGCTGGCTGGCCCTGCGCCACGGCAAGCAGGGCCACAGCAATCGGGCCTTCGCGCGCTCTACGGCGTTTCAGATTTTGCTGTGCCCGCCATTTGCCCTCAATGTAGTGCGCAAGCTTTCGCTGTCCTACGAGACTGAAGCCGATTTGCTGCAGGCGGCGCAGGCCCTCATGAGCGCCGCACAGTGGCAGGACCTTGCAGCACAGGTTCAGCAGCTGATGCAGCGCGAAATGGATGAAATTGCCGAGCTGCCCGAATATGCACCAACGCTTGCGCAGATGCAGCAGGCGCTGCGGGTGCTGGAGCAAAACAGCGCCTGCAGCTGAACACGCCGTCAGACTGCCTCACAATAGCGGCTTCCATCACAGCGACCATCGCGAGCACACCATGGCCTTTGCCGACAACCTCAAGCAACTTCCCTCCATCGCCCATGTCGCCGAGCTACAGCTGATCGACTCCGACGGCAAGCTTGCCGCAAGCATTCCGAATGCGCCTGGAAAGGCCGGCTCTGTCACGGTCTACAACGCCCTCTACGCAAAACATGGCAGCATCAATGTCGCCGCCGCCGAAGAGGGGCTGCTGCTGTTTGCAGAGCACACCGAAGACGCCAAGGCACGCCCCGGCGCTCACCCCAATATCGATCGACTGCTGGAGGTGATTGCAAGCGGCAAGGGTTATGCCGTAACGGTGATTGCAGCCTGAGCGTCTTCAGGCCCTTTCCCGGTTAGAAAGGCTTGACCTTCTTGCCTTGCTTTCTAGCGCCTGAGGCAGAAGGTATTCGGGGTCCGCACGCTGAACGCGGTTGCGCCCGGCGCTCTTGCCTCGATAAAGAGCGACATCGGCCTGCTGCAGCGTGATGTCAAATGCCTGAGAAGTGATGAACGGATTGGAAACACCAATCGTCGCCGTGCAAGTGACAGAGCCGTGCAGGCTGATGCCAGGTATCGCGATTTCCGCAATCGCCGCACGTATTCTTTCGGCCAGTTGCAGAACTTCATCCCCCTTCAGGCCAGGGCAAAGAACCAGAAACTCCTCGCCACCCAGACGACATTTCAGATCACTCTTGCGCGTGCTTTGCTGAATCGCTTCTGCCACGCGACGCAGCACGTTGTCGCCAAACTGGTGCCCATAGTTGTCGTTGATGCGCTTGAAATGGTCAATGTCCACGATCAAAAGGTGGACAGGATCGGCTTTCCTGACTGCGAAATGCGCCTCCAGCTCATCTAGCAAACCACGACGATTGAGCAGCTTGGTCAACGGATCCTGCGCTGCCATGCTGCCGAGTTCGTCGGTGAGACGGCGCAACGCCAGCCAGACAGCGCCTGGCGGAATCACCGTACCGAGGAAAGACATATAGATATAGAACACCATCTGGAAACGGCTGTTCATGTCCAAAGCCTGTAACCCACCCTTTAGGATCAGCATGAGCTTCATGGCATTGAGACCACATATGCCCGCGATCAGGATGGCAAACACCACCATCTCCACGGCCATATTCCTGGCAAAGCTGCGCGTTCCCCAAAGCAAAGTGATCGTCATGCAGAGAAACAGCAAAGTGCATGCCGCAGCCAACATGGCCTGACGCGCCTCCAGACCAAGCGTAGACTGCACCAGCACCTGAGCCGCGCTGTAGGCCAGTGCCAAAATCAGCAGCGGACGCCATACCGGCGTCGGCCGATTGAAAAACCGCATCGCACCCAGCACATACGCTACCGGCGCGCAAAGCGTCAGCGTGTGATTGACGAGGCTCATCGCACTCCAGCCAGGCTTGCCGCCCAACAACTGCAATATATAGGCACAACCAAGCAGCAGATTGCCCAGCGCAAAGACCTCCATGCCCATTTTTCTGCCGGGCAGCCTGCGACTGATCAGCATGAACAGAACGCAAAAACACAACAGATGCACGCAGAGCATGCCAAGGATGACGGTCGCAACCATGAAATCGCTCATATCCGATAAAGCTAGGCCCCGCCTGGTCCAGGCAATGAGAACAGCCGGACCTGCGGATCAACAAAGCAGGTCTGGTCCAGGCTTTACTCAAGCCTTTCTCCCCACTCTTAAGTGTTGGCAACTCTAATGCCTTGCGCCGAGCCGATAATGTCAACGCCCGTCAGGGCCTGCCGGCGAATCTGAGCGAAGCCTGGCGCACCACCTCCGGCAACTGCTGCACCCGGGCATAGCTCTCGCGCAGCCAGCTCGCATCGTTGCCGCCCTGCAGCACCTGGGCCAGCTCCTGCAAAGCGCTCTTGCCGGATGCCGGCGCATGACCGGTGATGCGCCCCAGCGTCTGCTCGATATGCTCGCGCAGCGGCAGTTGCTCGCTGGTGGCAGGGTCCACATAGGTGCCGTCCAGACCAAAGCGGCAGGCCTGGAAGCGGTTATAGGTATAGACCAGATAGTCGTCTTCGCTGGGTTCAAAGGGCTGCTCACTGAGGAACCAGGCGCCCAGCGCCTGAACATAGGCCGCCAGTTGCGCTGCGCGATGGATGGACAGCGGCGTATCGAAGACACGAACTTCCACAGTGCCGAACTCGGGCTTGGGACGGATATCCCAGTAAAAGTCCTTCATGCTGTGAATCACGCCCGTGGCAGCCATCTTGACAAAATAGCGCTCGAAGTCTTCCCAGTGCAAGGCAAATGGCGCACGCCCCGAGAGCGGAAATGCGAACACCGAGTTCAGACGCGCGGAGTCAAACGCCGTGTCCTGCCCCTGCACAAAGGGACTGGATGCGGACAGCGCAATGAAATGCGGGATATAGCGCGAGAGCCGGTGCAGCATCATCAGCGCATCATCGGCACTGGGACAGCCCACATGCACATGCTGGCCGAAGATGGTGAACTGCTTGGTCAGATAGCCGTACAGCGCCGTCAGCTCCTTGAAGCGCGGCTTGTCGTAGATGCGCTGCTGGTGCCATTGCTGAAACGGGTGCGTACCGCCGCCGGCCAGCGCGATATTAAGCCGATCAGCAGCCTTAACCAGGGCATCGCGCGTGACCGCCAACTGCTCATACGCGTCCTGTGCATCGCTACAAATACCGGTCGAGATTTCGATCATGCTGGCCGTCACCTCGGGAACGATGGAGCCCGGAACCTTGGCGTTCTTGAGCAGAGCCAGCATATCGGGCGCATAAGGCGTCATATCGTAGTGATGGGTGTTGAGCAGCTGCAGCTCCAGCTCCACGCCCAGCGTCAACGCCTGAGATGGCGCGAATTCGCCCAGACCATCGGCCGCTGCCGTTTGAATGTGTTCGACTTCATGCGTCATGACGCCTCTCCCCTCTTTGCAAGGCTGCGCGGCCCACGCCGCGATGGGCATCGCCGCTGCGCCACAGCGCCGTGGCAGCCAGCAACACACCCAGTACCTCACACAAGGCAATCATGGGCAAGGCAATGGCCGCGAGCTGCTGGGCCACGCTGGCATTGAAAGCAGTCCACTGCGACACCAGAGCAGAGACCATAAGCAGGGCCACCCCCGAGAGCGCAAACTGTCCGCAGGCCACGGGCCACTGTCTCCGCCAGCCTATGGCCGTACCATGACCCAATAGCAAAACTGCAGAAAATTTGCCGACTGCCCTTGCCAGTACGGCGCTAGCCACTACCGAAACAAGAGCGAACGACATGCCGACCTGGGCTGCCATACTGGCCACCAGTACAAACATCAGCAGATTGAGCATGGCATTGGCCGCCTGAAAGGCCTGGGGCCAGATCAATGGCATGGGACTGAGATTGCGCAGCATCAGCCCCGCAACCATAAAGCCCAGCGCGGCCGAACCACCCCATTGCTCTGCCAGCAGACAGACCGCAGTCATTGCCGCGAGCAGATAGAAGGCCGTGCTGTCGCTGCGCGATGACTGCCAACGCAACACCGGCCAAAAAGCGGCCGTGACCAGCAAGGCCCAGAACAGGGTCAGCAGCAGGCTGAGCAGCAAACGCCCCAGTCCCGCAGCCGAGAACTGCAGGCCGCCGCCTGCCGCAGCTGCGGCAGGAACAAATACTACCGTCAGCACCAGCGCCCCCAGCAACGCCAGCAAGGTGCTGATGGTTGCCAGCAGCAGACTGCGATCCGTCACGGCACCGCTGGCACGCAAATCATCGGCAATGCGCAGCAGTACGGCCGGCGATGCTGCCATGGATATCACGCCGACGGCCAGCGCCACGGCCCAGCCCCAGCCCAGCGCCAACAAAGCGGCGGTCACCACCACCAGAGTCAATAACGACTCGCCCAGGCTTTGCAGCAGCAGCCAGGGCTGACGCAGCAGCCAAGGAAGGGAAACTTGGGATGCAGCCAGCAACAGGCTCGCGCCCACTGCCAGCTCCAGCAACAGCGCCGAACTGCCCTGCAGAGGCCAGGGCAGGTCACCAAACCCCACCCAGCCGGCCACCAGGCCGACCATGGTGTAGCCCAGCATGCGTGGATAGCCGGTAAAGCGATGAACCATATGACCGAGCAAGGCGGCGGCCGAAACCAGCACGCACCAGCTCAGCAGCGGTGGAAAGCCAGCAGGCCAGATGCCCGCCTCCAGATTGCCGAACGGCATATAGCGCCCTCCTGTATCAAGACCCGGATAGTGCGACAAATCGCGTCACCAGGGTTGGTGCAGGCAGCGTTGCGAAAGAGATGCGGTCAGCGCCGCGTGAAATTCCGGCCATGCGCCGGAATGCAACACCTGCTATTGCGCAACCAGCTCTTCACCCACAGGATCAAGGCGGCCGCCACGTACGCCCCAGCTCCTGTTCAGATAACGACAGAAACTATCTCGGAGCGCTACAAACATCATAGAGTCCCTGCATCCAATGGCGTTACAGGGTGTCAGCCTTCCGACATTTCTGTGACCGAATGCATTGCTTGGTGCAGTTTTGCAAACCAGCGGATCATGAAAAACGCCGGGCTCAACTCAGCGTTGACCCGGCGTAGGCATGTATGGCAAAACTGCGCTGTCAGGCTAGCAGCTTGCCATCCTTCAGCAGCGCACCCACCAGCGCCACCCAGTAACGCATGCCTAGCGGCAGATTGGCGTCATTGAAGTCATACTTGGGATTGTGCAGCGAGGCGCTGTCCTCGCCATTGCCCAGCCAGATATAGACGCCCGGGCATTCCTGCGCCATGAAGGCAAAGTCTTCCGAGGCCATGCTGGGCACCATATCGCGGCGCACCTTGCCCTCGCCCAGCACGCTGGTCAGCACCTCGGCGCAGACTTCGGCATGCTGGGGGTTGTTGATGGTCGCGGGGTAGCTGACGCGGTAGTCGAGATGGGCCTCCAGGCCGTGCAGCGCGCAAGTCGCGGAGATCGCATCGCGAAAACGCTGTTCGATGCGCGCACGCTGAGGCATGTCAAAGCAGCGCACGGTGCCACGCAGCTTGATGACTTCGGGCATCACGTTGTAGGTATCGCCGGCGTTGAAGCTGGTCACGCTAAGCACGGCCGGCTTGTGAACCTCCTGCTCGCGCGCGACCAGCGCGGGAAGATGGGTCACCAGTTGGCAGGCAGCCAGCAGTGCGTCCTTGCCCAGATGGGGCATGGCGGCATGGCAACCCTTGCCGGTCAGCGTCAGGTCAAAGATGTCGAAGGCCGCCATCACGGCCGTGGAATGCACCGCTGCCGTTCCCACGGGCAGGCCCGGCCAGTTATGCATGCTGTAGACCGCGTCCATGGGGAAGCGCTTGAACAACCCGGCTTCGATCATGGCTCGCGCGCCACCTTCGTTTTCCTCGGCGGGCTGGAAGATGAAATGCACGGTCCCCGCAAAATCGGGCGCCGAGGCCAGAGCCTGGGCCGCCCCCAGCAACATGCTGGTATGGCCGTCATGGCCGCAGGCATGCATACGGCCGGCGTGCGTGGACGCATGCTCGCACTGGTTGAGCTCCGTCACATTCAACGCGTCCATATCGGCGCGCAGGCCGATGGAAGGGCCTGCGCCCATATTGCCCTTGAGCACGGCAACCACGCCCGTACCGGCCAGGCCGGTGTGTACATCCAGACCAAAGCTCTTCAGCAGTTCGGCCACGCGTGCGCTGGTGCGGTGCTCCTGAAACGCGGTTTCGGGATGACGGTGAAAGTCATGGCGCCAGGCTTGCAGTTCCTGCTGGCCGGGCCACTTGATGGTGTTCATCATGGTCGTGCTCCGGCTTTACAGCGTATGGACAAAGGTCTGGGCGATCAGGGTCGCAGCCAGGAACACACCGGCATTGGCCAGCAGCGAAACCACGACGATGCGCCAGCCCAGACGGCGGAAGGCCGGGATGTCCTTGGCCAGCGACAGGCCCGCGAAAGTCAGCATGGGCGTGATCATGGCCAGGAAGTTGACCTTGCCGGTGAGCGCAGCCACTTCGGCGGCATAAGGCGTGAGCGGGAATGTCATGGCCATGGCGATGAACGAGATCCAGCACACGGCAGGCAGCATGCGGCGCGTGCCGACGTAGATCAGATCACCGACAAACACGGCAGCAATGATGAGCAGCACGCCGGGCAGCGCATCCATCACCGGCACGCCATGGCCGATGCGGTTGCCGATCAGCACCATGGCGCCGACCAGGACCCAGGAAGCGAAGCGCATGCCCAGACCCAGCGCTGGCACCTGCGCCTGCTCTTCGTCCTTGGCTGCCGACAGATCCACGGCCTGCTCCACCACGGCCTGCTTGCGCTTGCGGCCCAGAATCGGCTCCAGCCATTGATAGGCGCGCAAGGCCAGGGGCAGCGAGATGAACAGCGTCAGATAAGTGCCCACCGTTGTTGCGATCAGATTGGCGGCAGCGGCAAAAGTGGCGATCTGGTCGCTCATTTCGGGATGCTGGGCGGCGATCGCGCCCACGGCGGCGGCCGTCATGCTGCCCGAACCCACGCCGGCGCCCATGCCCAGGGCCAGCGGGTGGAAGATATTGAGGCTGGAGACAAAGCCGGCCAGCAGCGAGATGAAGATGGCGCCGATCAGAGTGCCCGTGATGTACTCGGCCAGCACGCCGCGGCCTTCGGGCGAATCCATGCCGAAACGCTCGCCGATGATGGCCAGGCCCGGTTCACGGCCGATGGAGAACGTCGCGCCAATCGCTTCGCGCTTGATCCCCAGCAGCAGCGCCACGGGCATGCCCAGGGCCACGCAACCGACCAAGTTGCCCAACTCCTGCAACACCAGTCCCCAGCCGACTTCCGCCAGCTTGGGCAGCGAACCACCGACCAGCAGGCCCAGCTTGGCAATGAACAGGAACAGCGCGCAGGACAGCACGGCGGCGGCCAGATTCTGGCTGTACAGGCTCAGTTGCAGCGGGCCGGGCATGCGCTTGCGCAGCAGACCCAGCACTAGGCCGATGAGCAGCGCCCAGATCATGGGCAGCAGCACCACCTTGCCCACGCCCAGCGAAATGGGCAGCGGCCCCAGCCACTCGGACAATGCCGCGATCACCAGCGCCAGCGCAAATACCTGCACCACGCTGCCCACATTCAACGCGGCCTTGGCCGGCTGCACCTCTGTACGCATCAACTTTCCTTGCGCACGACGGCCGCTGCCGACGCGCTGAAATAGCTTTGAACCCTGAAAATGGGCACAGCCAGCCCAAGCTGGCGCTCACCCATGCGGGCGCTGAATATAACAATGCATTTATTGCATACGCATTCTTTTTCTGTTCTAAAAAAGTGAACATACGTATGAATACAGATGTAATTTGGCGACGACAATCGCAGCATGCCCGCCTTTCAAGACTCCCGCGCCCGCTATCTGTTTGAAGCCGTCTACTGCGGCTCCGTTCGTGCCGCAGCCGAAAAACTGGGCATCGTGCCCTCGGCCGTCAGCCGCCAGATCAGCCTGCTCGAAGAGGAACTGGGCCTGGCCCTGCTGGAGCGCCATCGCAACGGCGTGGTACCCACCGAGGCCGGCCAGTTGCTGCTGGACTATCACCGCGAACACACGGCCCACCGCCACGACATGCAGGCCAAGGTCGATGCGCTTCGCGGGCTGCACAGCGGCAGTGTCAGCGTGGTCAGCGGCGAAGGCTTTGCGCAGGAGCTTATCGACGGGCCCATACGCAATTTTCGCCAGCAATATCCGGGCGTCAGCATCTCGCTGGAAATCTACGGCACGACCGAGATCATGCGCCGGATTCGCGAGGACGCTGCCGAGATCGGCCTGGTCTACTACCCGCCCGCCGACAGCCATATCACCGCACGCGGTACGGCGCGCCAGCCCATGCACGCCATCGTCCACTCCCAGCACCCGCTGGCCAGCGCTGCCCAGACTTCGCTGCAGGAGCTCAGCCAATGGCCTATTGCCATGCTTCAAGGTGTGTATGGCATTCGCCAGCTCGTGGAATATGCCGAACGCAAGGACAAGATCCACCTCAGCCCCGCGCTGACCAGCAATCTCATCAGCGTGCTGCTGGCCTTTGTCACCAGCGGCCAGGGCGTGACCCTGCTACCGCCCTGCTCCGTCACGGCCGAGCTGGCAAGCGGGCGCCTGCGTGCCATTCCCATTCACAACCCTGCATTTCAGGATGCGGAGATGCAGCTCATCACCCGTACCGGCCGCCATCTGTCCCCCGCCGCCAATCGCTTTTTGCTGTATTGCATGCAAGGCATGCAGGCGTTCCAGGAACCATGAGCGGCGACCCGCGGCCCGCAAGACTCCAGGTCAGGCCGCCTAAGCATGCTGAGGACGCCGCTGCACTTGCCTTAGACTGCACGCAGCATGCAAACCAGTCTGGCTCTCACTCCCTCGCAACTGAGCGAATTCCTTCTCAACGTCGCTACCGTACGCCCCGTGTTCATCTGGGGACCGCCAGGCATAGGCAAATCGGCACTGGTCCAGAACTTTGCGCAAAGCGTGGGGCTTGATTGCGTGTCCCTGCTGGGCAGCCAGCTCGCTCCCGAGGACTTGCTGGGCGTGCCACAGATCATTGACGGCATAACCCGCTTCTGCCCGCCCGCCATGATTGCGCGCAAGCAGCCTTATTGCCTGTTCCTGGACGAGCTCAACGCCTGCAGCCAGGATGTGCAAAAAGCCTTCTACAGCCTGATTCTGGAGCGCCGCGTGGGCGAGTACCTGATGCCCGAGGGCTCCATCGTGATTGCGGCTGGCAACCGCGCCCAGGATTCCGCGATTGTGCGCACCATGTCCTCGGCGCTGGTCAACCGCATGATTCACGTTCAACTCAAGGTCAGCGCCAGCGAGTGGCTGCAATGGGCGCAGCAAGCCCAGCTGCATGCCTTGGTGCTCGAATACCTGGCCCAGCGCCCCGATCACCTGTGGAGCCAACCGCCCAAGCACGAAGAGGCGTTTTCCACGCCGCGCTCCTGGCATATGCTCAGCGATGCCTTGCAGTCCTATGGCGATGCGCTGAACCTGCAGACGCTGGAAGCCCTGAGCAGCGGCTGCCTCACGCCCCAGCATGCGGCACAGTTCAAGGCCTTCTACAAGCTGGCCGACGACCGTCACCGTCTGGACGCCATCTTCAAGGGCGACGCCAACTGGCCCCATGCGCCGCAGGACAGGGATGTGCTGTATTTCCTGGCCCAGGCCTTCCGTGCACGTCTGCTCAAGATCCTGCCCGCCGACAAGCAGCAAAGCGGCGGCGAGCTGCAGCAGACCGTGCACCGCTCCAAGGCCATGCTCAAGGAGCTGGCTCAGATCAGCCTGGAAATGGCGCAGATCGTCACCGCCGAAAGCGACGGACAGACCCTGCCCGCCTGGTATATGGTGGAAATCGTGCGCGACCTGCCACGCCTGGTGGAAGCGCGCGAAGCGGCCAGAGCCTGATGGCCAAGCCCCCAATGCGCGAAACGCCAGCCACCCAGGCCTATACGCAAGGCCTGGCCATGCTGCAGGCACATCCCATCTTTACCGAACTCAGCCGCAGCCTGGGCTTTGTGCGCAGCGCCCATTCCCAGTGTCCGGCCCATGGCTGGGCGCAGGCCAGCCTCAACCACCAGCGCTTTACCGGCCAGATCGACATCCACCCCAAGCGCATGGCCAGTCCCGAGGAATGGGCATATTGCCTTGGGCGGGCCACGCTCAGCTACGCGCTGGAGCTGTTTCAGCGCGACCGCAGCCACTGGGCGCAATGGAGCGCAGCCTGCGATGTGGTCACGGCCCGCTTCATCCAGACCATCAAGCTCGGACGTCCGCCCGAAGGCATGGAATTACCCGACGGACTGCCCCAGCGCGACGAGGCACAGTGGTACGTGCAGTTCTGCGAACAGGGCATACCCGACTGGGCGCAGGCGCTGAGTCTTGCCGGTCCCGGCCAGGGCGGCGCTCACCCCAGCCTGGCCTTGCCAGAGCAATGGCCTGAGCCCGCCTCATCCACCAGCAAGCCGCAGCCGTACTGGCGCAGGTACGGCAACTGGCCCGAAATGTTTGCTGCAGGCCTGGCTCGCTCCGTCACCCAATCCGTGGAAATGGCTGCGGGCGTGCGCCGCGAGTTTGGCCAGAGCCTGCCTGCCAGCAGCGCGCTGGACCGCGCACGCCACTGGTTCATGGACAGCTTTCCGCTGCTGGGCAGCATGGTCGCGGCGTTTGACATCATGGAGGGCGCCAGCATCTGCGAGCGCGAGGACATTGCCGTCGCCGCGGTCGACGAGATGCTGCGCACCATCTACATCAACCCCGGCCCGCACCTGTCCGAGCTGGAGCTGCGCTTCGTCATTGCCCACGAAGTCCTGCACGTCGCCCTGCGCCATCTGCCGCGACGGCGCGGGCGCGAGCCGTTTCTATGGAACGTGGCCTGCGACTTCGTCATCAACGACTGGCTGATTCAGATGGACGTGGGTCAGCCGCCGGGCGTAGGCCTGCTCTACGACCCGGAGCTGCGCGGACTCAGTGCGGAAGAGGTCTACGACCGCATCGCGGGCGATCTGCGCCGCATGCGCAAGCTGCGCACCCTGGCCGGTGGCCAGGGCGACATGCTGGAGCGCAATGTGGGCGGCCAGCGCAAGGCTGGCGACTACACCGATATCGACGAATTCTGCCGCACCCAGTTGGGCAAAGGCTTGCTGCGCCATGAGCAAGACGCACGCGGCCTGCTGCCTGCGGGATTGATCGAGGAAATCCGCGCTCTGCTGCAGCCGCCGATTGACTGGCAGGTGGAGCTGGCGCGCTGGTTCGACCACCACTTTCCGCCCATAGAGACGCGGCGCAGCTATGCCCGCATCAGCCGGCGTCAAAGCGCCA
This sequence comes from Comamonas sp. F1-6, assembly GCF_039581415.1. Lineage (NCBI taxonomy): Bacteria > Pseudomonadati > Pseudomonadota > Betaproteobacteria > Burkholderiales > Comamonadaceae > Comamonas > Comamonas sp. F1-6. The sequence goes on along the minus strand of NZ_JBCPWN010000003.1, from coordinate 270,616 downwards.
CGCCCGATATTCCCCGGCCCCGCATTCAGGCCGACAGCCGCTGGCTGGAGGGCCGCACCTTCGGCGTGCTGCTGGACACCTCGGGCTCCATGGAGCGCCATGTGCTGGCCAAGGCACTGGGCGCCATCGCAAGCTACGCCGATGCCAAGGATGTGCCCGCTGTGCGCCTGATCTGCTGCGACGCTGCCGCCTACGATCTGGGCTATCTGCCTGCCGCCGACATTGCCCAGCGCATCGCCCTCAAAGGCCGTGGCGGCACCGTGCTGCAACCGGGCGTGGATCTGCTGCTCCAGGACGACGACTTTCCCAAGGACGGCCCCATCCTCATCATCACCGATGGTCAATGCGACCAGCTGCGCGTGCCGCGCGAGCATGCCTATCTGCTGCCGCCCGGCCGCAAGCTACCGTTTCACACGGCTGCGCCCATCTTTGTGATGAGCTGAAATTCAGCCAGGCTCATGCAGCGCATGCCGTCCATATCGGCGTGCAAAGGCCTCTTAATCCGCACCTGGGCGAACCACTACTGCTTTGCGGCTAGGCTTGGTGCTTGCTATTTTGAAAGAAAGCCAATCCTTGAGCACGACGACTTTGCCCTCTTGCCCCCAATGCGGCCTGAACAACACCTACCCCGATGGCGATCTGCTTATCTGCCCCGACTGCGCCCATGAATGGTCGGCCCATGCAGAAGCCATTGCCGATGAAGACAACGGCCCCCGCATCATCAAGGACGCCAACGGCACGCCGCTGGCCGACGGCGACAGCGTGCTGCTGGTCAAGGACCTGAAGGTCAAAGGTTCCTCTACCGTCATCAAAAAAGGCACCAAGATCAAAGGCATTCGCCTGGTCTATGACAACGGCGACCATGACGTGGACTGCAAGACGGATCAGGGTCCATTCATTCTCAAATCCGAGTTTCTGAAAAAGGCCTGAGGCAGCACTCCCCATCGCTGAACCCAGCGATCCACCAACGCCCGGAGCCATGCCGGGCGTATCCGCTGGCACAATGTGGCGGCTCAAAAGCTCTGGCAACCCCTTGCGCGAATAGAAGCCTAACTGGCTCCTTTCCGCACTGGCCGTTATCAAAAATACATACTCAGCCACATCAGCTATCCGCAGATGAAACGGCTGTCTGCCCCCCGTGCTAGTGCTAGTTCAGGCGCAGCATGGCTCTCGATGGCGCACGTCATCGCCGCTCAAGCCTGCAGCATCTCCCGCCGCCTTGCCGCAGCAAGGCCGACCCTAAGGCTTACCCTCAGATGTCATGATCTGGCAACTGAATTGCGGCATGCGTTAAGTCCATTCAGGGCACCAGCCCTACATTGCCCCCTCGAACTCCTTGATTTCTGCCCCCGCAGAGGTCAATACAGGCTGATGCATACCTGTGCGCAGCCAGGTCCAGGCCATGAAGGGCAATAGCAGGAAATGAACCGGGAACTCGAAGGCAAGCAATCCAATCACTGGTCACAACCACAGTCTCCGCCGTGACCTCGTGAGTTCCAGGCAGCAAGACTTGGCAGCCTATGCCCCACGGCTTGATGCTGTGGGCCTCTGCGCAGTTCCCCCTGTATTCAAGACAACAACAAAAGCCCGGCATAGCCCTAGCACAGCGGCTTGCAGCGTCTACGTCGTGATGCTGCAAGACGTGCCGCAAGGAACCGCCCAGCGCCCCATACCAACTTCCAAGAGACAAGCATGACCCCAAGCGCGACGACCATTTCGGGCGCAACGCCCAGGCAGGACACCAGCCACAACATCGATGCAGACAACGCGCTGTATGCCAAGGTCAGTTGGCGACTGCTGCCCCTGCTGCTGATCTGCTACATGGTCGCCTACCTGGACCGCATCAACATCGGCTACGCCCAGATCCAGATGAAGCAGACGCTGGATTTCGGCGACGCCGCCTACGGCTTTGGCGCAGGCCTGTTCTTCATAGGCTACTTTTTGTTTGAAGTGCCCAGCAATCTGCTGCTGGAGAAGATTGGCACGCGCAAGACGCTGATGCGCATCATGCTGGTCTGGGGCGTCATCGCCACCGCCATGGCCTGGGTCTCCACTCCCATGCAGTTCTATGTGGCGCGCTTTCTGCTGGGCGCCTTCGAAGCCGGCTTCTTTCCCGGCGTCATTCTCTACTTCACCTACTGGTACCCCTCGGCACGCCGCGGCCGCGTGATCTCCATCTTTCTCTCAGCCGTCATGGCCATGGCGATTGCGGCCGGCCCGTTGTGCGGCGCCATTCTCAAATATATGGATGGCATCGACGGTCTGCATGGCTGGCAGTGGCTGTTTCTCATCCAGGGCCCTCCCGCCTGCATTCTGGGTCTGATCCTCTACTTCTATCTGCAGGACAAGCCAGCCGACGCAAAATGGCTGACAGACGCCGAAAAAGCGCGCCTGCAACACAACATCGCCAACGACAGCGGCCAAGTTGCTCACCATAGCGGCCACGGGCACAAGGCGGCCCACAGCAGCGCCACTCTGGGCCAGTTGCTGCGCGACCCCAAGGTCTATGCCCTGTCACTCGTGTATTTCATGATGCACGGTGCTACCTATCTGTTTGTCTTCTGGATGCCCACCGTGATTCAGGGCCTGGGCGTGCAGGACGTGCTGCATGTCGGCATCTACTCGGCCATTCCCTTTGTCGCAGGCTTCTTCGGCATGATTGCCTTCGGTGCCAGCTCCGACCGCTTCCGCGACCGCCGCTGGCATTTGTTCATCGCCACCGGTATGGCCATTGCCGGCCTGATCGTCACCCTGCAGATGCACGGCCATCTTGAGGGCTCGCTGATTGCCCTGGCCTTCACGCTGATCGGACTCGCGGCCCTGCCCCCGCTGTTCTTTGCCCTGGTCAGCGACTATCTGTCGCCGGCCGTAGCCGCCGGCGGCATAGCGCTCATCAGCAGCCTGGGCAACCTGGGCTCGGCCGCCAGCCCCACCCTGGCCGGCCTGCTGACCCAGCACACAGGCAACAGACACTACAGCATCTATCTCGTGCTGGTCATGCTGATCCTCTCGGCACTGGTGCTGATGGTGGCAGTGCGCGACTCCAAGACCAGGCGCGGCTAAGCCATGCCCGGCGCGCTTGCCAGGCAGCGCCCGACCCGGATTCATCTGGCTGGCTGATTCGATGCTGAACGCAGAAAATACATTAAAAACGACCGCCAACGCTTACCTGTAAAGCGTTAGAAGCTATCAAAATCATTCCTCAAGCTGCGCTTCGGCCAAGGGATTCGCCTTGTAACTCAGCCAGCCTGCCGCTACAGACTTGCCCGCAGCAGCGCCTGCGCGGCGGTCGTTGGGGTGCGAGCGCCCCTCGCTCACCACCACTTCGGCAAAGTCAAACGGGCTCATGCCCGCTATGCAAGCCACATTCACACCGTACTGATGCGGCGAGGAGCGTCGCTGATGGAAGGTATAGATGCCGCAATGCTTGCAAAAGAAATGCTTGGCCTGCCCGGTGTTGAACTGGTAGAGCGTCAGCGCATCCTGCCCCTGCAGCACCTCGATTCCGCTCAAATCAGCCGACACCGCCACGGCCCCGCGCATGCGGCAAAACGAACAATTGCAGCGCCGCGCGGTGTTCAGGCCATCGCTTAACAGAACGGTAAAGCGCACTGCGCCGCAGTGGCAGGCGGCTTGGAGCGGTCGGGAAAAATCGCGGCTGGGGCTAAGCATGGGTTTGTCTCCATCAATACGGTTCTTATATGGCTGGCGCTGAATCAACGGCATCCAATATCGGTCAAATCAAGCTCAAGCGCTCATGCAACAAGCGCAAGAAGCTATGAATCTTAAAAATTTCCCGATCAGGAAATTTTTAACTTGCCGCAACTAATTTAAATACATACTTCCCGTTCGGGAAATTTAACTGGCATCGCGGCGCTCCGATCTAGGTGTGAAATCACGCGTGTGCTCAGGCCAAGCGCCTCAGCGTCAAGGCGCAGCGCTGCTCTATCAGCTGCACGATCTGCGTCACCACGGCATTGCCCGCAAAACCATGCGGTGGCGCGGCCTGCAGCTTGCGCGCGGCAGCGGGTAGTTCGTTCGCCAGCTGCTGCAAACGCTTGCGCGTCGCCGCCTTGGCAAGGCCTGCTTCTTCCGCAAACTGCTCCCAGTGCCTGGCCTCCAGCTCGCTGAACTTGTATTTGCTGCCAATCTTCATTGCCATCTTGGGCGCCAGCTGGGGGTAAATCGCCGTAGCCAGCAGGTCGTAGAACGGTGCCAGCACAGGCGCCCTTCCTCCATAAAGCAGCGAGAAATTCTTGCCATGTGCGTCATGGTTGCCGATCAGGGCATTGAAGATCACCCCATCCAGCAGCCGCAGCACCTGCGGCGCGCTGGGGCGGGTCACGCTGCGCGCCAAGGCAAAGCATTGCGCCAGGCCCGGCCCGCCCTCGTTCTGGTACTTCAGCTCGGGCACCACGCCCAGCGCCTGGCAAAAGTCTTCCTGGTGCAGACGTTGCAGCTGCGCTTGGCCCTGCGCATCGTCCTTCAGCACCCGGTCATAGCGCTCCACCAGCAAAAACGAGCGACCCAGCACGCTATGGATTCGGGCATTGGCAGGCCTCAGCCCCATGACCTCAGCCAGCAGCATGCAAAAGCCTTCATTGGCCACGCTATCCTCCACAGCATGAATGGCGGGCTTCAAGATATGCGAGCTGGGCGCGCCATTGCGCGGCAGGCCAATCCGCACTACTCCTGGATCGCTCTCGTCCACCACCACGGGCAGCTTGTCCTGCGCCCCGGCCAGCGACAGCCGCAGACCATCATCGCCCGCCAGCATGGGGCGGCGCGGCAGCTCGTCCAGCAAGGCGAGCAGCTTTTGATCACTGAGCCACTCCACATCACCCGATTCCCCGGTCGCCCCAGCCCCGTTAGTTTGCGGCAAGGCTTGCCCTGGTTCCAGAAAGGTCACCGCACCCGCGCATTCGCCGCCAATATGATCCAGCAGAGCAAAATCGTTCTGGCCCGACACCTGAAACTGCTGCGCAATCAGGCGTCGCATCTGCCCTTCAGGCAGCAGACCGGCAAAGAATGGCCGGGTCTGGTGATCGCCAAAGGGCTCAGCCTGCAGCGGCAGCGACTGCGATAAAGCCGTGGCCTGCGGCAGCGCCAACCATTCGGTCACATAGGCAAAGCTCAGCCGCCCATGCACCAGCGACAGGCTGCCGACGCGCCGGTCAAACAGCCAGACTTCGAGTTCATGCGTCATGGTCTGCCCCGTCTTCATGCGCCGCTTCCGGCAAGCCGCCCAACTGCCACTCTCCCCCCAGCGCATCGATCACCCGCAGCACATGCTCCAGCCGCACCGTGGGCTTGCCCGACTCCAGATCCACAATAAACCGCGTGCCCACGCCTGCGGCCAAGGCAAGCTGCGGCTGGGTTATCCCCAGTTGTTTGCGGGCGATGCGCAGGGCCGTGCCCAGTTGGTCGGTGGTGTGGATGGTGGACATAAGGTGGTCTAGATTGAAAATTCCCGTTCGGGAAATTATGAAGCAGAGCATGCAGAAAGGGAATCAATATTTCCTGATCGGGAAATTCATTGACAGACAAGCTCAAGCACCAACGCCAAAAATTCAAGATAAAACAGGCTCCAGCGCTTATGCATCATGCACTGGCAGCTATCAAAACTAGTCTAAGCGCCCAAAGCAGCACGATCACAGATGGAAAATTGAGAATCAGTCGGTCTCAAGCACTTATGTAGCAAGCACAAGCAGCTATGGAAATATAAAAAAGGCAGCCCGAAGGCTGCCTTTGTTTTAAGCAAGCGAAACGCTCACTTACGTGCGGGTGGCACGTCCGTGCAGGAACCATGCGCCACTTCCGCCGCCATGCCGATGGACTCGCCCAGCGTGGGGTGCGGGTGGATGGTCTTGCCGATGTCCACCGTGTCGGCGCCCATTTCGATGGCCAGGGCGATTTCACCGATCATGTCGCCAGCGTGCGTGCCGACCATGCCGCCGCCCAGGATGCGGCCATGGCCGTGGGCCTCAGGGGAATCGTCAAACAGCAGCTTGGTAAAGCCTTCATCGCGGCCGTTGGCGATGGCGCGGCCGGAGGCAGCCCAAGGGAACAGGCCCTTCTTGACCTTGATGCCTTGTGCCTTGGCCTGGTCTTCGGTCAGACCCACCCATGCCACTTCGGGGTCGGTGTAGGCGACCGAAGGAATCACGCGGGCGTTGAAGGCAGCGGAAGCCAGTTCCTTGTTGCCTTGCAGCTCGCCAGCGATGACTTCAGCGGCCACATGCGCTTCGTGCACGGCCTTGTGCGCCAACATGGGCTGGCCCACGATGTCGCCAATCGCGAAGATGTTGGGCACGTTGGTGCGCATCTGGATATCGACGTCGATGAAGCCGCGGTCGGTCACGGCCACGCCAGCCTTGTCGGCGCTGATCTTCTTGCCATTGGGCGTGCGGCCCACGGCTTGCAGAACCAGGTCGTAGGTCTGGGGTTCAGGCACGGTGACGCCGTCCTTGGCAGGAGCGAACGTGACCTTGATGCCTTCGGGCGTGGCTTCGGCACCCACGGTCTTGGTGTTGACCATGATGTTGTCGAAGCGTGGCGCGTTCATCTTTTGCCAGACCTTGACCAGGTCGCGGTCAGCGCCTTGCATCAGGCCGTCCATCATCTCCACCACGTCCAGGCGTGCACCCAGCGTGGAGTAGACGGTGCCCATTTCCAGGCCGATGATGCCGCCGCCCAGAATCAGCATGCGCTTGGGCACTTCCTTCAGGTCCAGAGCGCCGGTGGAATCGACCACGCGGGGATCCTTGGGCATGAAGGGCAGGTGCACGGCTTGCGAGCCCGCAGCGATGATGGCGTTCTTGAACTGAACGATCTTCTTGCTGCCGGTCTTTTCCTGGCCGGAACCGGTGGTTTCTTCGACTTCGATGTGGTTGGCAGACACGAAGTTGCCGTAGCCACGCACGACGGTGACCTTGCGCATCTTGGCCATCTGGCCCAGACCGCCGGTCAGCTTGCCGATGACCTTTTCCTTGTGGCCGCGCAGCTGGTCGATGTTGACTTCGGGAGCGGCAAACTTCACGCCGGCCACTTCCAGGTGCTTGACCTCGTCCATCACGGCAGCCACGTGCAGCAGCGCCTTGGATGGGATGCAACCCACGTTCAGGCAAACGCCGCCCAGGGTGGCGTAGCGCTCGACCAGCACGACCTTGAGGCCCAGGTCGGCGGCGCGGAAGGCTGCCGAGTAGCCGCCAGGGCCACCGCCCAGAACGACCACGTCGCAGTCCATGTCCACAGTGCCGGCAAAGTTGCTGGCGACGGGAGCTGGAGCGGCAGCCACGGGGGCCGCCACAGGTGCTGGAGCGGCTGCGGCGGGTGCAGGGGCGGCGGCCTGTGCAGGTGCGGCAGCACCGGCTGCCACTTCCAGCGACAGCACGACGGAGCCTTCGGCAACCTTGTCACCGACCTTGACCTTGATTTCCTTCACGACGCCGGCGTGGCTGGAAGGGATTTCCATGGAAGCCTTGTCGCTCTCCACGGTAATAAGGGACTGGTCCACGGACACGGTGTCGCCAGCGTTGACCAGCAGTTCGATCACGCCCACTTCGGCGAAGTCGCCAATGTTAGGCACCTTGATATCGATGAGGCTCATATGCGCTCCTATCTTGGTTTTTGTCTCTGTGCCACCTGAAGAATCAGGCAGCAAAAACGGTTTTTCTCGGTTTGAAGCCGGACGGTGACGCCTTAGCTCCAATCAAAGGTCTGCAGCACGGTGCGGCTTTGTGGCTCGTAGAACATCAGAATTTCGCAGTCGCTACCGGTGAACTCGTTGGCATAGGTGCTGGTGATGAACTCGAACGCAGCGCCCGTTTCCGGGTGGATGGGGTGAATGCCGTCATCCGTACCAATGTCGCTGAGCAGTGGGTTGGTCAGATTGCTCCAATTACCACCCCATGCAGGCCCGCCCAGCACACCGAGCAGATAGCGACCTGAAGTGGAGTCATAGCAATCCGTGCCTGGCTCATACAAGGGCAGCTTGGCAACTTCAGCAGCGTCATCCCAGGGCTTGGCAGCATTCCAGCCATGGGCCAGAAAGTCCCGCCTGGCCTGCCCATATGCCGCGTGCTGGGTTGCGTAATGCAACTCCATCACATCGCGCCATGAGTACTTGGCCCCGTGGTGCAGTTCAAACGGCGGCTCCACGCCCAGTTTGACCAGTTCACGATGCTGGGTGCGCACCTCGCGCCAGTCGAGCGATTTTTCCGCCCAGTCGGCCCGATCCTGCTCCAGCATGAAGTAGCGCCAGTCACCCAGCAACTCGTACCTGCCTTGTTCGTTGAGCTTGAAAGCCAGCCAGTCAGGCTTGAGCAGCGCATTGCCAAACTCCTCGCCTCCCCACTCCCCGACTTGCCCTTCGTAGGGCTCGCAAGGGGCGACGAGATGAATCGGCCCGCTCCAGGCATCGTCGAGCAAGGCCAGATCGATGGTGACCAGCGGCAGAAAATGCCGCGCGTACTTCTCGACCGGCTCGGCGAAGACGTCAGACGCATCCGGAAAGGGCCGGATACCGGGGATGACGCCACGCAGATGCTCGATGGGATGCTGTCTCAGGTTCTTCATCTCACTCATGGACTGGCAAGGTGAAGCGCAAGGCATCTAAAAAGATAGCTACTTGCGCAGTTCAGATAAGCGCTACAGGCCGATTTCGCTAAAAATCGGCCTGCTTGTCAGCTGCTTAGAGCAGGATGCGGCGGTAGTCGGCCAGCACAGCGCCCAGGTAGGCGTTGAAGCGTGCAGCGGCTGCACCGTCGATGACACGGTGGTCGTACGACAGCGACAGAGGCAGCATCAGGCGAGGCACGAACTGCTTGCCGTCCCACACAGGCTTCATGGCGCCCTTGGACAGACCCAGGATGGCGACTTCAGGCGCATTGATGATGGGCGTGAAGTTGGTGCCGCCGATGCCGCCCAGAGACGAGATCGAGAAGCAGCCGCCTTGCATGTCCGCAGCGCCCAGCTTGCCGTCACGGGCCTTCTTGGCCAGCTCGCCCATTTCCTGGCTGATCTGCAGAATGCCCTTCTTGTCGGCATCCTTGAGCACGGGAACGACCAGGCCGTTCGGTGTGTCCGCAGCAAAGCCGATGTTGAAGTACTGCTTGTAGACCAGAGTGTCGCCATCCAGAGAGGCGTTGAACTCGGGGAACTTCTTGAGCGCAGCCACCACGGCCTTGATCACGAAAGCCAGCATAGTCACCTTGACGTCGCTCTTGGCCTTGGCGCTTTCGGCATTGGTCTGCACGCGGAAGGCTTCCAGCTCGGTGATGTCGGCCTCGTCATTGTTGGTGACGTGGGGGATGACCACCCAGTTGCGATGCAGGTTGGCGCCCGAGATCTTCTTGATGCGCGACAGTTCCTTGCGCTCGACAGCGCCGAACTTGGCGAAGTCGACCTTGGGCCAGGCCAGCACTTCCAGACCGCCGACGTTGCCGCCGGAAGACTTGGGAGCCACCGCCTGCTGCGCCAGGGTCTGTACGGCACCAGCCATCACCGACTTGGTGAAGGACTGGATGTCTTCGGCCGTAATGCGGCCCTTGTTGCCCGAGCCCTTGACTTCTGCCAGAGGCACGCCCAGTTCGCGAGCGAACTTGCGCACCGAAGGCGAGGCATGGGGCAACTGACCCGAAGGCGCCACGGTGGGGTTGTGGGCTGCAGGCGCTGCCACAGGTGTGGAAGCAGGAGTTGCAGCCACGGGAGCAGCGGCCACAGGAGCAGCTGCAGCAGCCACAGGGGCGGCCACGGGAGAGGCGGCCTGCACGGGAGCAGCTGCTGCGCCCTGCACCGTCATCTGGCCGACCACGTCGCCCACGTTGACGGTGTCACCCAGCTTGATGGTCAGCGCCGTGATGGTGCCTGCCGAGGGTGAAGGGATTTCCATCGAGGCCTTATCGGACTCCACGGTGAACAGCGATTGCTCGACGGCCACGGTATCGCCCACCTTGACCAGCATCTCGATCACGGCCACGTTCTTGAAGTCGCCGATATCGGGGATCTTGATGTCCACGGTAGAAGACGCTGCGGGAGCGGCCGCCACAGGAGCTGCAGCCACGGGAGCAGGAGCAGCGGCCACGGGGGCAGCCACAGGTGCGGGTGCTGCGGCGGCAGGTGCGGGAGCCGCGTCGGCGGTTTCCAGCATCACGACCACGGAGCCTTCCTTGACCTTGTCGCCCAGGGCAACCTTGATTTCCTTGACCACGCCAGCCTGGCTGGAGGGGATTTCCATGGAAGCCTTGTCGGACTCCACGGTAATCAGGGATTGCTCGACCTTGATGGTGTCACCCACCTTGACCAGCACTTCGATCACGCCGACTTCGGAGAAGTCGCCAATATCGGGGACCTTGATTTCTGTCAATGCCATGTTATCTGTCTCCCCTTCTTAGGCGTGCAGCGGGTTGATCTTGTCGACGTTGATGCCGTACTTCTTGATCGCTTCGGCCACGGTCGTGGCGTTGATCTTGCCTTCATCGGCCAGACCACGCAGTGCAGCCACCACGATGTAATGACGGTTGACTTCGAAGTGTTCACGCAGCTTGGCGCGGAAGTCCGAACGACCGAAGCCGTCGGTACCCAGCACCTTGTAGGTACGGCCCTTGGGCATGTAGGGACGGATCTGCTCGGCGTAGGCCTTCATGTAGTCGGTCGAGGCGACCACGGGGCCGGGATGGGCAGCCAACTGCTGGGACACGAAGGGAACCTTGGCGGCTTCCAGCGGATGCAGCATGTTGAAGCGGTCCGCTTCCTGACCTTCGCGGGTCAGTTCGTTGAACGACGGGCAGCTCCAGACGTCGGCGGCAACACCCCAGTCCTTTTCCAGCAGTTCCTGGGCGAAGAAGGACTCGCGCAGGATGGTGCCGGAGCCCAGCAGTTGAACGCGCAGACCGCTCTCGGGCACCTTCTGGCCAGGCTTGACCATGTACATGCCCTTGAGGATCTGCTCTTCCGTGCCGGCTTCCAGGCCAGGCATGGGGTAGTTTTCGTTCAGCAGCGTGATGTAGTAGAAGATGTTTTCCTGGTTCTGCACCATGCGACGCAGACCGTCCTGCATGATCACGGCCACTTCGTGAGCGAAGGTGGGGTCGTAGGACACGCAGTTGGGGATGGTGTTGGCCAGGATATGGCTGTGACCATCTTCGTGCTGCAGGCCTTCGCCGTTCAGCGTGGTACGGCCCGAAGTGCCGCCCAGCAGGAAGCCGCGCGCTTGCAGGTCGCCAGCCGCCCAGGCCAGGTCGCCGATGCGCTGGAAGCCGAACATCGAGTAGTACACATAGAACGGGATCATGACCCGGTTGCTATGGCTGTAGCTGGTGGCTGCAGCGATCCAGCTGGACATGCCGCCGGCTTCGTTGATGCCTTCCTGCAGGATCTGGCCGGCCTTGTCCTCGCGGTAGTACATCACCTGGTCCTTGTCGACCGGGGTGTATTGCTGACCGTGGGGGTTGTAGATGCCGACCTGACGGAACAGGCCTTCCATACCGAAGGTACGGGCCTCGTCCACCAGGATGGGCACCACGCGGGGGCCGATGTTCTTGTCACGCAGCAACTGCGTCAGGAAACGCACATAAGCCTGGGTCGTGGAGATCTCACGGCCTTCGGGTGTGGGCTCCAGGATGGCCTTGAAGGTATCCAGCGCAGGAGCGGTGAACTGCTCGTCAGCTTGCTGGCGACGGTGCGGCAGATAGCCGCCCAGGGCCTTGCGGCGCTCGTGCAGATACTTCATTTCCGGCGTATCGTCGGCCGGCTTGTAGAAGGGAATGTCCGCGATCTGGCTGTCGGGGATCGGGATGTTGAAGCGGTCGCGGAAGGCCTTGATGTCCTCGTCGCTCAGCTTCTTGGTCTGGTGAACGTTGTTCTTGCCTTCACCGATCTTGCCCATGCCGAAGCCCTTGACGGTCTTGACCAGCAGCACGGTAGGCTGACCCTTGTGGCCGTTGGCAGCGGCGAATGCTGCGTAGACCTTCTGCGAATCGTGGCCACCGCGGCGCAGATTCCAGATTTCATCGTCGGACATGTGCTCGACCATCTTCAGGGCGCGAGGATCGCGACCGAAGAAATGCTGGCGAACGTAGGCACCATCGTTGGCCTTGAAAGCCTGATAGTCGCCGTCGTTGCACTCCATCATGATCTTCTTGAGCACGCCGTCCTTGTCCTTAGCCAGCAGCTCGTCCCAGCCCTTGCCCCACAGCAGCTTGATGACGTTCCAGCCGGCACCGCGGAATTCGCCTTCCAGCTCCTGGATGATCTTGCCGTTGCCGCGCACAGGACCGTCCAGGCGCTGCAGATTGCAGTTGATCACGAAGACCAGGTTGTCCAGGTTCTCGCGCGAAGCCAGACCGATGGCGCCCAGGGATTCCACTTCGTCCATTTCACCGTCGCCGCAGAACACCCAGACCTTGCGGTTTTCGGTGTTGGCAATGCCGCGTGCGTGCAGATACTTCAGGAAACGTGCCTGGTAGATGGCCATCAGCGGGCCCAGGCCCATGGACACCGTGGGGAACTGCCAGAAGTCAGGCATCAGCTTGGGGTGGGGGTAGCTCGACAGACCCTTGCCGTCCACTTCCTGGCGGAAGTTCAGCAGCTGTTCTTCGGAGATACGGCCTTCCAGGTAGGCGCGGGCATAGATGCCGGGCGAGACGTGACCCTGGATATACAGGCAGTCGCCGCCGTGGTTTTCGTTCTCGGCATGCCAGAAATGGTTGAAGCCGGCCGCAAACATATTGGCCAGCGAAGCGAAGGAGCCGATGTGACCGCCCAGATCACCACCTTCGGGGGGGTGAATACGGTTGGCCTTGACCACCATGGCCATGGCGTTCCAGCGCATGTAGGCACGCAGACGACCTTCGATCTCGAGGTTGCCGGGGCACTTTTCTTCCTGATCGGCCTCGATGGTGTTCACGTAGCCTGTATTGGCCGAGAAAGGCATGTCCACGCTGTTCTGGCGCGCGTGTTCAAGCAGATCCTCGATCAGCTTGTGAGCATAGTCCGCACCTTCGCGGTCGATCACCGCAGAGAGGGCATCCATCCACTCGCGCGATTCTTGTTGGTCCAGGCCGGCAGGAAAGCCAGCGCCTTTGGGATCAGTCTGAGCTGTCATTGTGAGTGTCTCCTTCGAGAGGGGGTAGCTTTATCACGAAGCAGTGAGTGCGGCATCACACGGGTGCGGCAAGCGCCACACCGCATAACGCGTGGCACAGCACCTTCGGGTGCTCCCCGGATTAAACCGATTCACTGTGTCGATCGCTGGCGAGTTTCGCACATTTTTTTCAAATTTCAAATTGTGCTTTGTGATTTCACTATATAAAAAAATGCTGCAAATGCACATACAGTGAAGCCTCTATAGATTGTCTTTTACGCGACAGAAATAGTCGCAGATTCCACTAGGTCTCTCCCCTACACTGGAGGCATGCAAACAAGCAATCACGAACGAGAAAAAGAGGACGCAAAAAGCGCGCAATCCGTTGCATCCCCTGTGCGCTGGTGGCGTAGCTGGTGGCGCAGCCTGTCGCCGACCCGGCAGGATCGCTATGCCGCGCTCGCGCCGCTGGCATCGGTGCTGATGTTCATGGCTGCAATCATTGCGTCGTTCTGGTATTTGCGCACGGAAGAAGTGGATCGCGAGCAGGAGGCACTGCGCCGCGACGTGGAATACGCCCAACAACGCGTGCGCCTGCGCCTGCTGGAGCGCCAGGAGCAACTGATGCGCATGGCTCGTGACATCGGCAACCGCGAGATGCGCAAAGCCGACTTCGACGGCCGCACCGAAGCGTTGATCAGCCAATACCCCGAGCTGCAATCGATTACCTGGATCAATGACAAGCGTCAGGTTGTGTACAGCCAGTCAGCTCCGACGGTGGCCACGGATCAGTTGCGTGCCGTGGGCGAAAGCCTGCATCAGGGCGAGACCCTGCAAGCCTATGAGCAGGCCCGCGAGATGCTGCAGCCCATCTATGTGCAGGAAAAAGCCCAGCCCAATGAGTTGCCGCCACTGCTGCAACTGCATGTGCCAATCAGCGCCAACAGCCGCTACCAGGGCGAGCTGCTGGCCGAGTTTTCGGTGGACAGTCTGCTGCGCTATGGCACGCCCACGGAAGTGATGGCCCGTTACGCCATCACCATGCGCGATGCCGACAACCATGTGCTGGCCGGCACTCCGCTGGCACCGCGCAAGACGCCTACCGAGCTGCTGCACTGGCGTGCCATTGCGAATGAATACGAAGTGCCCGTCTCCCCGGTGGGCACGGCGCTGATGATGCGCGCCCAGGCCTATCAGACCTCGCTGGGCGTAGTCGGTAGCGGCCTGTTCTGGCTGGTGGGCACCTTGTCGGCCATGACGGCCTGGCTGCTGCTGGCCACCTGGCGCCACACACGCCGACGTCAGCGTGCTCAGGAGGCCTTGGTGGCCGAGACCAACTTCCGTCGTGCCATGGAAAATTCCGTGCTGACGGGCATGCGAGCACTGGATCTGCACGGCCGCATCACCTATGTGAACGCAGCCTTCTGCCAGATGACGGGCTGGAGCGAGAAGGATCTGGTCGGCCAGGTTCCACCCTATTCCTACTGGCCCGATAACGACTACGACAATCTGCATTCACAGCTGCGCGAAGAGCTGTCGGGCAAGACCATCGTTGGCGGCTTTCAGGTACGTGTGAAGCGCAAGAACGGCAGCCTGTTCGACGCGCGCCTGTATGTATCGCCGCTGATTGATGCCCACGGCCAGCACACGGGGTGGATGTCGTCCATGACGGACATTACCGAGCCCAACCGGATTCGCGAACAGCTGTCTGCCTCGTACGAGCGTTTCACCATTGTGCTGGAGGCGCTGGATGCCTCTGTTTCCGTGGCCCCTCTTGGAAGTGCCGAACTGCTGTTTGCCAACAAGCTGTACCGTCAGTGGTTTGGCTCGCACACCGAAGGACATCTGCAACTGGTCGCCCAGGCCGGCAAGCTGCCGGTTCGCCACCAGCCCGAAGCCGAGAACGAAGACGGCCTCATGGGCTTGCCTACGGACACGCTGACTGCCGCACGCAGCGAGAACGCCGAGATCTTCGTGCCCAGCCTGGGCAAATGGCTGGAAGTCCGCTCGCGCTATCTGAGTTGGGTGGACGGCCGCCTGGCCCAGATGGTGATTGCCACCGACATCACCCAGCGCCGCCTGGCCGAGGAACAGGCTGCGGCCCAGGCTGAAAAGGCCCAGACCGCCAGCCGCCTCATCACCATGGGAGAGATGGCATCCAGCGTGGCGCACGAACTCAACCAGCCCCTGACCGCCATCAGCAATTACAGCTCCGGCATGCTGACACGCCTGGAAAACGGCACGCTCACACCCGAACAGATGAAGTTCGCACTGGAAAAGACGGCACATCAGGCACAGCGTGCCGGGCAGATCATTCAGCGCATCCGCTCCTTCGTGAAAAAGAGCGAGCCCAATCGCATGCTGGCCCAGGTAGGCGAGATGGTGAACGAGGCGCTGGAGCTGGCCGGTATCGAGTTGCGCCGCCGCAATGTGCAGCTGACCTCGCATATTGCCGAACGCATGCCGCCGGTAATGGCCGATGCCATCCTCATCGAGCAGGTTCTCATCAATTTGATGAAAAACAGTGCTGAGTCCATTGATATGTCCGACCGCCCGCTGGGCCAACGCAATGTGGAACTGCGCGTGCGCCCCCAGGTCTTTGAAAGCCTGCCGGGTGTGGAGTTCACCGTGGAAGACACGGGCAAGGGCCTGCCGCCGGAAGTGTTGGAACACTTGTTCGAAGCCTTCTTCTCCACCAAGAGCGAAGGCATGGGCATAGGCCTGAACCTTTGCCGCTCGATTGTCGAATCACATCAGGGTCGAATGCATGCCGAGAACCTCTACAATGGAAGCGAAGTCACTGGTTGCCGGTTCTCATTCTGGCTACCGTTGGCAACGGGTGTGGAGACGACAACACTCACCACGACAAGCGAACCCATAAAGAGGACGATTGCATGAGTTTGATTCCCAAAAAAGGCACTGTTTACGTAGTTGACGACGACGAAGCAGTCCGTGATTCGCTGCAATGGCTGCTGGAAGGCAAGGACTACCGCGTGCGTTGCTTTGACTCCGCCGAGACCTTTTTGTCGCGCTACGACCCACGCGAAGTGGCCTGCCTGATCGTCGACATCCGCATGGGCGGCATGACCGGCCTGGAGCTGCAGGACCGACTGATCGAGCGCAAGTCTCCTCTGCCCATCGTCTTCATCACCGGTCACGGCGATGTGCCCATGGCGGTGAACACCATGAAGAAAGGCGCGCTGGACTTCATCCAGAAGCCTTTCAACGAAGAAGAGCTGCTGGGTCTGGTCGAGCGCATGCTGGATCACGCCCGCGAAGCCTTTACCGGCCACCAGCAGGCCGCCAGCCGCGATGCTCTGCTGGCCAAGCTCACGGGCCGCGAAGCCCAGGTGCTCGAGCGCATCGTCGCCGGCCGCCTGAACAAGCAGATCGCCGACGATCTGGGCATCTCCATCAAGACCGTGGAAGCCCACCGCGCCAACATCATGGAAAAGCTCAACGCCAACACCGTGGCCGATCTGCTCAAGATCGCACTGGGCCAGGGCCAGACCAGCGCTGCGGCCAAAGCGGCGGCTGCCGTCAATTAAGTGCTCCCCGCGAAATCGGAAGCCACTCCAATCGCGAGATAATCCAGGGAGCACTGGCCAGGCCTCGCGCTTTAGCCAACTCCTATTCTGATAGCTGCTAGTGCTTGTTCATCAAGGGCTAGCAGCATTTTTTATTGGTACTCCAGCAATGACAGCCCAACTCATCGACGGCAAAGCCCTCTCCGAACAACTGCGCAAGGAAGTCGCCACACGCGCGGCAGCGCTCAAGGCCAAGGGCGTAACGCCCGGTCTGGCCGTAGTTCTGGTGGGCGACAACCAGGCTTCTCAGGTCTACGTGCGCAACAAGGTCAAGGCCTGCGAAGACGTGGGCTTCCACTCGGTGCTGGAAAAGTACGATGCCTCCATGACCGAAGCCGAACTGCTGGCACGTGTCGAAGCGCTGAACAACGACCCCAGCATTCACGGCATTCTGGTGCAACTGCCCCTGCCCAAGCACATTGACGACCACAAGGTCATCGAAACCATTTCCCCCGCCAAGGATGTGGACGGCTTCCACGTGGCCAGCGCCGGCGCACTGATGGTCGGCGAAGTCGGCTTCAAGGCCTGCACGCCCTATGGCTGCATGAAGATGCTGGAATCCATCGGCATGAAGGATCTGCGCGGCAAGCACGCCGTGGTCATCGGCCGCTCCAACATCGTGGGCAAGCCCATGGCCATGATGCTGCTGGCCGCCAATGCCACGGTCACCGTCACCCACAGCGGCACCGCCGATCTGGCTGCCATGACTCGCCAGGCCGACATCATCGTCGCGGCCGTGGGCAAGGTGGATGTGCTGACCGCCGACATGGTCAAGCCCGGTGCAGTGGTCATCGACGTGGGCATGAACCGCAATGCCGAAGGCAAGCTCTGCGGCGACGTCGACTTCAACGGCGTCAAGGAAGTTGCTGGCTACATCACCCCTGTGCCCGGTGGTGTCGGCCCCATGACGATTACCATGCTGCTGGTCAACACCATGGAATCGGCAGAGCGCGCCGCTGCCTGACGCCCTCCGAGCCGCCCCGCGACTTCTCCCTCTCTGGCTCTGATTGCACGAGGGGGACGACAGCTTTGCTGCGCGGTGGCGCTTGCACGCGGTCCTGGCGCGAGCACGCTTCTGACCACAGGCTGACGCTATGAACGCGATAGCAATAAATACCCTGAGAGCGCTTGATTTTCCCGACCTTGCCGGCACTTAATACAGCATGAGCAATCCACTTCTCGAATCCTCCTCCCTGCCCTTGTTTGACCGCATTCAGCCTGCGGATGTGGCACCCGCCATCGACACTTTGCTGGCCCGTGCCAGTGAGGCGCTGGAGACCGTGGTTGCACCGGACTTCCCCGCACAGTGGGAGGCCATCTCTGCCGTGCTGGACGTGGCGACTGAAAAGCTGGGCACCGCCTGGTCGGCCATCAATCACCTCAACAGCGTTGCCGACACCCCGGAGTTGCGCGCGGCCTATAACGAAGCACTGCCCAAGGTCACCGAGTTCTGGACCAATCTGGGCGCCGATGAACGCCTGTACGCCAAGTACAAGGCCATTGACCCGGCCAGCCTCAACAAGGAACAGCGCGCCGCCTGGGACCATGCCATGCGCGGCTTCGTGCTCTCGGGCGCCGAACTGCAGGGCGCTGCCAAGGAACGCTTTGCGCAGATTCAGGCTCGCTCGGCCGAGCTGGCCCAGAAATTCAGCGAGAACGCGCTGGACGCCACCGATGCCTTTGCCTACTACGCCAGGATTGACGAGCTGGACGGCGTTCCGGCCGATGTGATCGCCGCGGCCAAAGCCGCCGCCGAAGCCGATGGCAAAGAAGGCTACAAGCTGACGCTTAAGATGCCCAGCTATCTGCCAGTGATGCAGTTTGCCAAGAGCAGCGCACTGCGCGAGAAGATTTATCAGGCTTATGTGACCCGAGCTTCCGATCAGGCCGATGGCGATGGCAAACGCTTTGACAACACCGCCGTGATGAAGGAAATCCTCGCCCTGCGCCTGGAAGAATCCCAGTTGCTGGGCTACAGCAACTTCGGCGAAGTCTCGATCGTGCCCAAGATGGCCGATTCGCCCAAGCAGGTCATTGACTTTCTGCGCGATCTGGCACAACGAGCCCGTCCCTATGCAGAAAAGGATGCTGCCGATCTGCGTGCCTTTGCCAAGACTGAGCTCGGCATTGCCGACCCCCAGCCCTGGGACTGGGCCTTCATCGGCGAAAAGCTCAAGGAAGCCCGCTATTCCTTCAGCGAGCAGGAGCTCAAGCAGTATTTTCCTGCACCCAAGGTGCTGGCAGGCCTGTTCAAGATTGTCGAAACCCTGTTCGAAGTCTCCATCCGCCGCGACGAAGCTCCGGTCTGGAACCCCTGCGTGGAGTTCTACCGTATCGAGCGCTCAACCGAGCAAGGCACTCAGCTGGTCGGCCAGTTCTACCTGGACCCGCAGGCGCGCAAGGGCAAGCGTGGTGGCGCCTGGATGGACGATGTGCGCACACGCTGGCTGCGCCCCGACTCCCATCAGCTGCAAACGCCTGTGGCCCACCTGGTCTGCAACTTCGCGTCCGGCGTGGACGGCAAACCCGCGCTGCTCACGCACGATGATGTGATCACCCTGTTCCACGAAACCGGTCACGGTTTGCACCACATGCTCACGCAGGTCAATGAACGCGATGTCTCGGGTATTGCCGGCGTGGAATGGGATGCAGTCGAGCTGCCCAGCCAGTTCATGGAAAATTTCTGCTGGGAGTGGGATGTGCTCAAGCACATGACTGCCCATGTGGACACGGGCGAGGCCTTGCCCCGCGCGCTGTACGACAAGATGATTGCCGCCAAGAACTTCCAGTCCGGCATGCAGACCCTGCGCCAGATCGAGTTTGCGCTGTTCGACATGCTCCTGCACACCGAGCACAATCCCGCAGACGACTTCATGGCGCTGCTGAACCAGGTGCGCGCCGAGGTGTCCGTGCTGCAATCGCCAGCCTACAACCGCATGGCCCACACCTTCAGCCATATCTTTGCCGGTGGCTATGCCGCCGGTTACTACAGCTACAAATGGGCCGAGGTGCTGAGCGCGGACGCCTATGCGGCTTTTGAAGAAACCATGCTGGCCGATGGCTCGCCCAACCCCGAGACCGGCCGCAAGTACCGCGAGTCGATTCTGGAAGCCGGCGGCAGCCGCCCTGCCATGGAGTCCTTCAAGGCCTTCCGTGGCCGCGAGCCACAGATTGACGCACTGCTTCGCCACCAAGGTATGAGCCAGACCGCCTGAGTCTTCTGCCATCTCCCCAAAAGCGCCCTTCCCGGGCGCTTTTTCATGTCTGCCATCGCCCCAATAAGAGAGACCCAAGACTGACGCTAGCTGACTCACGCACCGAGGTCGGATCAAGACAAGCCGGAGTATGGGAGCAGACAGTCCTCCATGCAAGCTATGCTCTGCCCATCGGCGCTCGCGTCCTCAGACCTCTTCACTGCACTTCATTGACCAAGATTGAGATGCCACGATCTTTCATTGCCCGGCCTTCGGCCGAGAAACCGACCTCCGGCAACGCCCTGCTGCTGACAATGCTTGTAGCCGCCTTTGCCGCATTGGCGAGCGGAGTCAGCCTGGCTCAGAATCTCTACCGCAGCGTGGGCCCTGACGGGCGGGTCACCTATTCCGACCGGGCCATCGGCCCCAACGCCAAGCCCAGTGCCGAAGCCGTGAGCAACGCCGATGGCCCGGCGTCTTCGGCCAACGCGCAACTGCCTTACGACCTGCGCCAGACCGCCAACCGCTATCCCGTCACGATCTATACGGGCAAGGACTGCGAGCCCTGCGACGAGGCCCGGTCTCATCTGCAAAACCGTGGCATCCCGTTCAACGAACGCACCATAGAAACCAGCAGCGATGTTGCAGCACTCAGAAAGCTCAGCGGGCAGGACAGCCTGCCCTTTGCCACCATCGGCAACCAGCACCTCAAGGGTTTTGGCGCCGACAGCTGGGACCAGTACCTGAGCGCGGCCGGCTACCCCAAGCAGCCCCAGTTGCCGAAGAACTACAAAGCCCCCGCAGCCAAGGCTTTGACCATGCCGGCACCAGTTGCTGCCGAAGCAGCCAAGCCCGCCGAGCGTCCTGCACGCATCACGGCGCCAGCAGCCCCGCCCCCTGGCGCGCCCACGCCCGAAAACCCCGCAGGCCTGCGCTTCTAGGAGCCAGAAATTTTCAATGAGATCAGTCTCTAACACTTACCAATAAAGCGTTAGCAGCTATCAATTTTATAAAAAAGCCACCTGCGCAAGCAGGTGGCTTTCCGGCCTCAGATTGCTGCTTAGTATTCCAGCGTCTGCACGCCTTGTGCGGTTCCCAGCAGGCACACCGCAGCCTTCTGGTGAGCAAACACGCCCACGGTCACGACGCCGGGCCACTGATTGACTTCGGACTCGAAGGCCAGCGGCTCTGCGATCTTCAGACCGCGGACATCCAGAATATGCTGGCCGTTGTCGGTCACCAGCGGCGCACCATCCTTCATGCGAATCTGCGCCGTCACGTCGGCGCCCATGGCTTCAAAGCGACGCGCGATCTGGGCCGCCGCCATGGGAATGACTTCCACGGGCAGCGGAAAATTACCCAGCACCGGCACGCGCTTGGACTCATCGGCAATGCAGACAAAACGCTGAGCCAGCGCCGCCACGATCTTTTCGCGCGTCAGCGCCGCACCACCGCCCTTGACCATATAGCCCTTGCCGTCGATCTCGTCGGCACCGTCGATATAGACGGCCAGGCTGGCGACTTCATTGGCATCGAACACCTTGATGCCCAGCGCCTTCAGGCGCTCGGTACTGGCAACCGAGCTGGAGACGGCGCCAGGAATCCGATCCTTGATGGTGGCCAGTGCATCAATGAATTTGTTGACCGTGGAGCCTGTGCCCACGCCCACAATTTCACCGGCGACCACATATTTCAGGGCAGCTTGTCCGACCAAAGTTTTCAGTTCATCTTGAGAAAGAGGTGCAGCAGATGTCGTCATGAGGGAAAATCCAGGTAATCCTGCGATTATCCCCATGTCTCTTATTCCTTACTCATTGACGCGTCCTATTCTTTTCGGCATGGACCCCGAAGCGGCCCACGACCTCACCATGAATTTCATGGCAAAGGGTCAAAATACCTTGCTCCAAAAGGCCTGGGCGCGCCCTCTGATCAACGACCCCATCGAGCTGGCGGGCCTCAAGTTCCCGAACCGTGTGGGCATGGCCGCAGGCCTGGACAAGAATGCGCGCTGCATCGATGCGCTGGCCGCCATGGGTTTCGGCTTTGTGGAAGTGGGCACCGTCACGCCCCGCCCCCAGCCCGGCAATCCCAAGCCCCGCATGTTCCGCATTCCTGAAAAGAATGCACTGATCAACCGCCTGGGCTTCAACAACGAAGGCCTGGATGCATTTCTGGCCAATGTGCGTCGCTCGCAAGTGCGCGCCAATGGCGGCGCCATGCTGCTGGGCCTGAACATCGGCAAGAACGCCACAACCCCCATCGAAGAGGCCACCAGCGACTACATCAAGGCCCTGGACGGCGTGTACCCTCATGCCGACTATGTGACAGTCAACATCAGCTCACCCAACACCAAGAATCTGCGTGCCTTGCAAAGCGACGAGGCACTGGATGCTCTGCTGGGAGCTGTCGCCAATCGCCGCGAACAGCTCTCCAGCCAGCATGGCAAGCGCACGCCGGTGTTCGTGAAGATCGCTCCCGACCTCGATGAAGAGCAGGTCGGCGTGATTGCGGCGACGCTGGAGCGCCACGGCATGGATGGCGTGATTGCCACCAACACCACCATCAGCCGCGATGCCGTCAAGGGTCTGCAACATGCCGAAGAAGCCGGCGGACTGTCCGGTGCGCCCGTGCTCGAAGCCAGCAATCAGATCATTCGCCAGCTGCGCTCAGCCCTTGGCAGCCGCTTTCCCATCATTGGCGTGGGCGGCATCCTGAGCGGCGCCGACGCCGTGAGCAAGATCCGCGCAGGTGCTGATGTAGTGCAGATCTACAGCGGCCTGATCTATCGCGGTCCCGATCTTGTGACCGAAGCCGCCCAGGCCATCGCCCATATGCACTGAACTTGACGCGTGGCCTGGCTGCGCACAAAGAAACAGCCCGTCATGCCTGAGCCTGACGGGCTGTTTTTCCAGGACCCTTCAGCCGCGTGCGCGCTGCTGCAGCTTAAGAATCCAGGGCAGTGCTGCGCTGCCCCAGCGAATCAGCTTGCGCGGCCCGAGAACCATGAGCAAGCCCCCCGCTGCCGCCGTTGCCAGCGGATGCAGGCGCACAAAAGACAGCAGGCGCTCGGGCAGGGGAGCATCGGCGTCCACATGTGCAGGCTGCGTGCTGCGCAAGGCCTGCGCCTGCGCCTTGGCAGCGGCTCGAGCCTTGACGCGCGCGCGTTGCTTGGCAATGCGCGACAGCACCAGCTTTTGCTCGGCTGTCGCTTCATCCCAGAGCCGAGCATCCATGCCTGCGGGCTTGACGGGCTCCAACTCTGTGGATCGCAAATCGGGAGAGATGCTGTTCATGCTAAATCCTCTCCTTCAGAGCCTGCCAATCCGATTTGAGCTCGCGCCGCGTGAGCCTGAAAGGACTGGAGAGTTGATTGACAGCTGCCAGCAGTCGCCACAGCCCCAGGCCCCAGACCAGAACCCAGCCACCGACCAGCAGCCACGCCACCAGCTGACGATGCTCGCTATCCCAGAACTGCACGAGCACAGCCATGGACAGGACAATGAGCACGACCACGGTGAGTGCGCCGAGCACAATGGCCAGCACCGCCAGCGTTTGCATGCTGCGCTTGTGCTGTTGCCACTCAAGCTGCGCAAGATCAACGCGATCTTCGGCCGCGATCGCTGCCTCGTTGAGATTGGCACGCCAGCGCTCCAGCAGGGAATCAAGACCTAGTAGTGAAATCAAATTCACAGGCACTTGTCCTTTTGCAGCTCAGCAATGCTTAGCGACGGCCCAGCATGAAACCCAGCAGTGCACCCACTGCCAGCGCGGCACCGGCGACGCGCCAGGGTTCGTCGTGGGCATAACGATCCGCCACATCGGCAGCTTCGCGCGCCTGGCGAGCGGCGTCCTGAGCCGCACGCACAGCAGACTCGCGCACGTTGGCCATGCCGTCGTCGATGCGCTGACGAAGCACGCTGATTTCAGGAAGCTTGTCCAGTTCACGGGCAGACAGCAGACCGCGCAGATCGCTGACCAGTTTTTCCAGATCGTCTTGGGCGGTGGAAACGGCGTCGGAAACAGAGCGTGACATATCGATCCTTTCAATGTGACGAAATTGGAATATCGCATGCACTTGGCAGTGCACCAAGATAGCTGCGAGACAGCAAGCATCAGGGCCGGCCGCTCATAAAACCTGCAGCATGTGAACATCTTACAGAAAACGCACCGCCTACAAGAAACTCGCGGGCCTGCGGCACTGTCGGACAGCAGCGAAACTGCCTCATGTCAAGGAATATAAAGCCGTTCAAGGCTCCAAACCAATCTGTTTGCTGCAGCAGCCTTTACGTTGGCGCAGCAGAGCGACCTCAGCCTGAGCTCAGGCATGCTGTGCATGCATAGCTTGATCTCCAGCATCTGCCGCCAAGCAAAGCGGATTACATACGGCAACACACTGATTGCTTAACAGTTCATTAATAAAGTGGCTGCATGCTCGGCAACAAGTCATCTGCTTGCGGGAGTTCCATTCAAAAAAACTCTTCAGCAAGCGAAGACTTGACTCAAATCAAGTGTCACAAATGGCAACTTTCATATAGTCAATTAGGCATAAAAGATATTAATTTAATACTCTTTTATGTTTAAAGCATCAGGGCTTTCTGGTGCCAGTGCGACGATGAAAGGAAGGGCCATGCCACTTCAGAAACGAGAACTCTCCGACTGCGCAACCAGCAGTTCGGCCTGCACCTGCAGCACTCCATCCATTACCCAGGCACCTCAGCAGGCAGTGACTGCGCCCACCAAGCGCGGTTTTTTGCAGGATTTGATTGCCATGGCCGCCAGCCTCGGTGTTGCGGGCAGCGCCCGCGCAGCGCTGCCCGGCGACCCCAGCTTCCAGCCCCTGCGCCGACCCGGCATGCAAGGCAAGCGCTTCGGCATGCTGGTCGATATGCGCAAATGCATTGGCTGCCAGGCCTGCACAGTGAGCTGCTCGGTCGAAAACCAGCCCCCCATCGGCCAGTTCCGCACCACGGTGCTGCAATACGAAATCGACCAGGCCGGCGACACGGCTGCCGCCATGGTCAGTCTGCCGCGGCTATGCAACCACTGCGACGAACCGCCTTGCGTGCCCGTCTGCCCGGTGCAAGCCACATTTCAACGCACCGACGGGATCGTTCTTGTCGATAACGAGCGCTGCGTGGGCTGCGGCTATTGCGTGCAGGCCTGCCCCTACGACGCGCGCTTCATCAATCACGAAACGCAGACTGCCGACAAATGCACCTTCTGCGAACACCGCCTGGAAGCCGGTCTGCTGCCCGCCTGCGTGGAAAGCTGCGTGGGTGGCGCGCGCGTGATTGGCGATCTGAACGACGCGTACAGCGAAATCAACCAGCGCATCAATGCTCACAAGGACGATATCAAGGTCCTCAAGCCGGGCATGAAGACCAAGCCGCACGTCTTCTACATCGGTCTGCCCGATGAGTTTGTGAACGGTGTCGATGGTCAGGCCACGGTTCGCCTTGTTGCCGAACATCTGTGAAAGGAGTGCCCTCATGCAAATCATTGAACTCCTGACCCCGGCCTACGAAGCGGCATGGTTGCCATGGGCCGTGCAGTACTTCTTTCTGGTCGGCATGGCCACGGGGGCCGCACTGCTGACTTCGGCCTGTGCGTTCGGGCCGGCCCAAGGCTTGCTCCAGCGCCTGCTGCCCACAGCGGTGCTGGTGCTGGCCATGAGTGCGATTGCCGCGCCGGTGGCCCTGCTGGCCGATCTGCACCAGCCTGCACGCTTCTGGCATTTCTATGCCCACCTCACGCCCTGGTCGTGGATGAGCCTGGGTGCCGTGCTCATGCCCACGTTTGTCGGGCTGTGCGTGTTGATGTGCGCGCTGTGGTGGCTGGGCAAGCAGCGGTTGATGCGCCTGCTGGTGCCTGTACTGGTGCTGTCCACGCTCAGCATCGTGGTCTACACGGGCGCCGAAATAATGGTCATCCGATCGCGCCCGCTGTGGAACACGCTGTGGGTACCGATCAATCTGACACTCAGCGGCTGGCTGGCCACCGTGGGCATGGGCTTTGTGCTCTACCGCTTTCTGCCCCGATCCTTGCAGCCCGATGCGGCAGCCCTGCAAGGGCTGCGCAATCTGGGCCTGTGGCTGGCCACCGGCCTGATTGCCAGCGCCCTGACCTGGGGAATTGCCGGCATCGCGGGCCAGAGTCCTTCATTCGACATGGCTGTGCGCCTGTTCAAAGAGTTCCCTGTATGGCGCGTCTCCATGCTGGGCTCGGCCGTGTTTGGAGCAGCCGTGGTGATGGCCCTGCTGCGCGGCGAGCATCGTCTGGCAGCCAAGGGCTACACCCTGGTGCTGGGCACCGGCCTGGCGGCGTCGGCATGGGCCTTCCGCTGGGCACTGTTCATGGGCGTGCAGGGCGTACCCAAGTTTGGAGCCGGCCTGTATCTGTACAGCATGCCTCTGGGCGGTGAAGGCCTGATGGGCATGCTGGGCATGGCAGGCCTGTGCGTGGCACTGGTTGCGCTGACCACCTGGGCGCTGGAGCTGCTCCCGGCCCGCAAGCCCGCCAGCGCTGCCTAAAAACCAAGCCAAGTACACATCTAACGCAATACCAGCAGGCGCCAGCAGCTCTCAACACTATAGAAACGCTGCAGCGCTTGCCCTTCCCTCACACAAAGGGCAAGACAATGACTGACAAGAAACTCTCCCCTGGACAATCACAAGACGTCGAGGCCGATCGCACCGATGCCAACCGCCGCCGCATGCTGCTGCGCGGCGGCGCCGTCGCAGGCGGTCTGGCAGCTTTTGCCGCAGGCTATGGCGAAACCGTGGCCAAGGGAGCCAAAGGGCTGATCACCGGCAGCTCGGGCAAAGCCACCCAAAGTGCCACGCGCGGCAACTCGCTGACGCCCGAATTCCGTATAGACCCCGTCAGCGGCAAGCTTACGACCCAGCCCGGCCAGGTGGTCAGCCCCTCCTCGTGTCTGGGCTGCTGGACACAGTGCGGCGTGCGTGTGCGCGTCGATACTGCCGACAACCGTATCATCCGTATCGCTGGCAACCCTTATCACCCCCTGGCCACCACCCACCCCGCCCCCATGGAAACACCGGTTCGCGAGGTCTATGCCATGCTGGGCGGTGACAACGGTCTGGAAGGACGTGCCACCAGTTGCGCCCGCGGCTCGGCCATGCTCGAGCACCAAAAAGCACCGCACCGTGTTCTCAAGCCGCTCAAGCGCGTCGGTCCACGCGGCTCCGGCCAGTGGAAGAGCATCACGCTCGAAGAGCTGGTTCAGGAAATCTGCGAAGGCGGCGATCTCTTCGGCGAAGGCCATGTGGACGGCCTGCGCGCCATCCGCGACGTCAACACGCTGATCGATGAAGCCAATCCCGAATACGGCCCCAAGTCCAACCAATTGCTGGTGACGGAGGCCGCCAACGAAGGCCGTACTCCGCTGGTTAACCGCTTTGCCAAACAATCGTTCGGCACCATCAACGTGTCCAACCACGGCTCTTACTGCGGCCAGACCTACCGGGTAGGCACGGGCGCGGCACTGGGCGACATGGCCGGCATGCCCCACGGTAAGCCGGACTGGAAGAGCTCGCGATTTGGCCTGTTCATCGGCACCTCGCCGGCTCAGTCTGGCAACCCGTTCCAGCGCGTGGGCCGCGAGCTGGCCGAAGCCCGCTCGCGCGGCGAGAACACCTATCGATACGTGGTGGTCTCGCCCATGCTGCCCACTTCGTCCAGTCATGCGGCAGGTGACAACAACCGCTGGCTGCCCGTCAAACCCGGCAGCGACCTGGCACTGGCCATGGGCCTGATCCGCTGGATCATCGACAACGAGCGCTACGACAAGCAGTTTCTGACCCAGCCCGGCCCCGCAGCCATGGCTAGCGTTGGCGAAGCCAGCTGGAGCAACGCCACCCACTTGCTGGTCAACGAGCCCAAGCATCCGCGCTACGGCCAGTTCCTGCGCGGCGCAGATATTGGTCTGCCCATGCCAGATCCTATCGACGAAAAAACACCCGCCGAAGATGTATATGTGGTGCAGCTGAACGATGGCAGCCTGGCCGCCCATACCGTGGCCCAGCCTGCCGAGCTGGTTGCCGAGCGCGAATTCACACCCATCAAGGCTGTCGGCGCCACCGAAGAGCCTGCGCCTATGGCCGTCTGCACCGCCTTTGTCAAGCTGCGCGCCGAAGCGCGCAGGAAGACGCTGGAGGAATACGCAGCTATGTGCGGCGTGCCGGTCAAGGAGATCGAGGAGTTGGCGCGCGAATTCACCAGCCATGGCAAACAGGCCGTGGCCAACTCGCACGGCGGCACCATGAATGGCTCGGGCTTTTACACAGCCTATGCCATTGCCATGCTCAACAACCTCATCGGCAACCTCAATGTGCGCGGCGGCTGGGTCATGGATGCCGGCCCGTTCGGCCCCTTTGGCCCGGGACCGAAATACAACTTTGCGCAGTTTGAAGGCGCAGTCAAACCCCGGGGTGTGGCCCTGTCGCGCACCCGCTTCCCTTACGAAAAGACCAGCGAATTCAAGCGCAAAAAGGAAGCGGGCCAGAACCCCTACCCCGCCAAGGCGCCCTGGTATCCTGCGCCTGGCGGCCTTTCCAGCGAGATGCTGGCCGCCGGCATGCTGGGCTACCCCTACCCGGTCAAGGCCTGGATCAACCACATCAGCAACCCCATCTACGCCATGTGCGGCTTCGAGAATGCGCTGGCAGACTCGGTCAAGGACGTGAAAAAGCTACCGCTGTTTGTCTCGGTGGACCCCTTCATCAACGAGACCTCTGCTCTGGCCGACTACATCGTGCCAGACACCGTCACCTATGAGAGCTGGGGCATTGGCGCGCCCTGGGCCGACGTCGTAGCCAAGAGCAGCACAGTGCGCTGGCCCACGGTAGAAGCCGCCACGGCCAAAACGGCAGACGGCCAGGCCATCAGCTTCGAGACCTTCATCTTTGCCGTGGCCAAGCAATTGGGTCTGCCAGGTTTTGGCAAGAATGCGATGAGCACCAAGCAAGGCGAGCTGCTAGACCTGGAAAACGCCGAAGACTTCTACCTGCGCGGCATGTGCAATATCGCCTATCAGGCGGGCAAGCCTGTACCCGAAGCCAGCGATGACGACATAAAAATCACCGGCCTCGAGAAATGGATGCCATCGCTAGAACAGCGTGTCGCCCCCGAAGAAGTGCGCCGCGTCGCCATGGTCATGAGCCGTGGCGGCCGCTTCGACAAGGTTGAAGACGCATGGACGGACGACCAGCTCAAGCTGCAGGCCAAGTTCCCGGCCACTTTCTGGCACGAAGGTCTGTCCAGGATGCGCCACTCCATGACCGGCGAGCGCTACAGCGGCTGCCCCACCTGGTACCCCACGCGCCTGGCCGACGGCTCGGACATGCGCCAAGTGTTTTCCGAACAAGACTGGCCGCTGACCATGACCAGCTACAAGTCAAACCTGATGAGCAGCATGTCCATCGCCGCCTCACGCCTGCGCCAGGTGCACCCACACAATCCTGTGAGCATCAACAAGGCCGACGCTGCAAAGCTGGGCATCGCCAATGGCGACCACATCGAACTCAGCACCCCCGGCGGCAAACTCCAAGGCGTGGCCTTGGTACGCGCTGGTATTGCGCCCGGTGCGATCGCCATTGAGCACGGCTACGGTCACAAGCAACTGGGTACCGTGGCCCACAAGGTTGACGGCCAGCTCACCCATGCCAACCCACAGCACGGCAATGGCGTGAATCTCAATGCTCTAGGCTTTGCCGATCCGACCCGACCTGCAAAGGACAATGTCTGGATCGACTGGGTATCGGGGGCAGTGGTCAGGCAAGGGTTGCCAGTGAGAGTGAGAAAGGCTTGATAAGGGCCTAAAGCTCCGGCGGGCGATCGGGACAGAAATTCCCGCCGCTCGCATCTACGAGGGATGGCCTTGAAACGACTGCCAGCAAATCGCGGCGATATCTTGAACCTGCCGAGGATCAACCGCATTGCCGCCCATTGGCTTGCAACAAGAATCGGGGCCGGATTAGGCTCGTCCCGAAATCGGACATGGCAAACCACAGGCACCATTCCTGAATGTCCGTCTTTCAGCTTCTACGAAAACTCAAAAAAAAAAAAAAAAAAAAAATGGTAATGAATCCATGAAATACTATTCAATCGAATTGGAAAGTACATTATTTACAATTAAAAACCACTGAATATTGGTATTAAAAGTCGAGAAGAACAAGGTTGCCTTCTTCTCGAAAAATATTCGTATACAGCCATCTCAATATAGACAATTATATTGTTTTGAAAATTACACTTAAAAACAATAATGGAATCATCTGATTTCGCTTCATTGTTGATAGCAATGCAGTTCTGAATTCCAATAAATTGCACAAATAACGATAGCAGATCAACAGAATCCTATTTCGTGCCCAAACAAGGTATTTCTGTTTTCATCCGGCTTATTGAAACTGCCATTAACCGAAAGAACGTTTTGGAACAGGCATCTGCGAAGCCAAAGCGCAACTCCGGTTGGCATTGATCATTGTGCAATGACAAATGGTCTTTCGCCTGAATTCATCCCCGTGGTCTGAGAACTCGCTATTCAAAGGAATGATCATGAAAAAGTCTTTGATTGTCATGGCGGTTGCTGCCTTGGCTGGTGTGGCATCTGCTGCAACCAACACAGGGACCAATGCGTCCTCAGGAACTTATTCCTCGGCTGCCAGCTCCGGCACGGGCAGCGCTGTGAGCTTCAATAGTGCGACGGCCAGCGCTCAAGCAAGCGGCTTTGGAACCAGCACCGGCACCACCGGCTCCTGGGGGCCTGTGGCCTCGGGCCAATCGAGTGTCGGAGGAAGCGCCTCCACCACAGGAACCGTCACCAGTCTTGCCGCGACCAGCGGGGGCGGCGTTGCCGGCGGCTACGGAACCACCAATGCCAACGCACATTCGGACGTAGGTAGCAATTACCTCGGCCAAGCTCCCGGCAAGCTGGTCAGCGGTGGCGCCGGAGGCTATGCAAACTCGAGCACCAACAATGTGGCTGGAACCGCGTCCATCGGCAATGGCATTGCGGTGGTGAACAGCACTGCCCATACCAACTCCTACTTTGGAGCGAACTCGCAGGCGATCTCGGGGCCGGGAGGAACCTCGACCAGCAATAACTCTGGCGCCTCCTCCGTTGGCAACGCGACAACTACCGGCTTCAGCCTGGGTACAGCCTTCGGAGGCTCCAATGGTGGCGGAACTTCGGGCAATGCTTATGGATGGGCGAACTCGGCCGCCAACTAGATAAGCTCCGCGAACTCAGTTGTATTGCCCCCGGGTTGCGGCCTCCCAAGTCAAGACTCGGGGACAAAGGAGAAACAGCATGAAAGCCTCAATAGCCTTGCTAAGCCTTTGTGTCCCTCTGTGCAGTTTTGCGCAGAATGCCGATAGCAGTGCACAAAGCCTCTCCAGCTCTTCCGCAGTGGGAGCACAACAGAATCAGTCCATCACCATCGTCAATCCGGTTGCTGCGGCGGACAGTCGATCGGTATCCAGCATCGAAAGCAGGTCGACTTCAAGCTCGGATCAAAACATAACGACCAGCGGAACCACTACCCAGAATCTGAACAGCACGGTATCCGGGACATCCAGGAACATCGTCGAGTACAGCGGTACTTACACCGTGAAGAACGTTCCCAGCGTGAACGGCCCCAATCTCACGACCAGCAATGACACCTGCATGGGCAGCAGCAGCGGAAGTGCCAACGGCCCTGGCTTTGGCGTGAGCTTCGGCACCACCTGGACGGACGAGCATTGCAAACGCCTGAAAATGAGCCGTGAGCTCTGGAACAAGGGCATGAAGGCAGCCTCGCTGGCAATGGACTGCATGGATCCCGCCGCTCGCGTGGCACTGGAGATCACGGGTTCGAAATGCCCGCAATCCATGACCGCAGATGAGCGCCGGAACAACTATGGGCCGGATGCTTCAACACAAGGCAGTCCTGCACCGTCTACCGCGCAGGCCGTTTCTGGCACCAGTCTCGAGCAGGCAATCGAGTCCAGGCAAACGGCAAGCCTCTATCCGAACTGACAAGCGCTCAGGCCAATCCCGGCGGGGGACACAAGGGCAGCCTGAGCCTGGGCGAATTCTGTGAAATGCAGCAGCAATCCGTGCAATGACTCGGGCTTTGCCCCAAGCCAAGCACGGTTGGTGCTGCTGTGGAATTTCTGTCTCGTGGAAGGACAAATCCATCTCAGCCTGATCCATTGTGGACTGCAAGTCCTCCTGAATCCTCTCCATCCAGGCAACCCCAATCTCGCGGGCTGTTGCGATACGCTAGCATCCTCTTTGCGCCTTGGTGCTCCGTCACATCGTACGGGATTTCTCCGCCTGCCCCTTCGAGATCCGCTCCATTTATCAGTCATGCCCATCTATGTAGCTCTGCTGCGGGCCGTCAATGTCGGCGGAACCGGCAAACTCCCCATGGCGGAGTTGAAGTCCATGTGCGAGGCCGAAGGGTTTGCGCAGGTACAGACCTATATTGCCAGCGGCAATGTGGTGCTGGATGCAGATTGCACCGAGCAGCAGCTCAAGTCGACATTGGAGCGACGCCTGGCCAGTTATGCGGGTAAGCCCGTGGATGTCATCGTGCGCACGGCCCGGGAGATGATGGAGGTGCTGGCCAACAACCCCTTTCCCGAATCCCCGGGCAACCGCACTGTTGCCATCTTTCTCGATGAAGCACCACCAACAGACGCGCTGACCCAGATCAAAGGCCGCAAGGACGAACAACTTCAGTTGGGACGGCGAGAGATCTATGTGGCTTATGGTGCAGGAATGGGCAGTTCCAAGCTCAGGATTGCAGCAGCTGCCCAAGGTACGGCCAGAAATATCAACACGATTGCCCAATTGGTTGAAATGGCGACAGCACGCCAAGAGGTTGCGACACGGAAAAAGCGCTGATAGCCGCTTGAGCCGGTCGCACGCAGGCGGAGAAAGCGGTACATCCACTGACGTCTCCTCCATTGTCTTGGCTCAGGCCGGCTCTCTCTAACCACTCTTGCTCATGAATGCATAGTGTTCTGCTGCCGGTACCGGCTTGCGCGCACTCGAATGTACGGAGCCCTGCTCCGTGAAGAGAAAGGGATAGAAGCTCATGCAAGCATCATTCCCCATGCCGGCCACCTCGGCTTCCCAGCCTTCCCAACGTAAATCACGGTAGAAGTCGCGCAGCCCACCTGTGAAAGCCCATTGCACAAAAGCCGTATGCCCCATCTCCAGCGATTCCCAGGCCCAGGTGTCCGGAGCCAGGTAATGGACAGCCCCCAGATCTTCGCCCAAGGCCCCGCCATTGATGGCAAAGAATCCACCCACCGCATCGTCGGCAATCAGCAAAAATCCGCTGCTACGCGCGCGATTCCACGCCGCGAGATCGCGTGTGAGCCTGGGATGCCCCGAGCCCAGCATTCTGAGCCAGCCCCCGTCGATGAGAATTCCACCGGTTCCATGAGCCATGGCCCCCAGCGGCGAGCGTGTCGTGACCTGCAAAGCAAGCAACACCGAGTCTCTCTGAGCCGACGGAGGAAGACATTCGACAGGAATGCTCGTGTCCTGCGCCCAGGCTTGTATCAGCGACAAGGCCGGCTCGTCGCGCTCCAAAAGTTCTGCCAGTGCACGCATCGATCTCCCTTGATGCAAAAGTCAACAACATCGGAATTCTGACATTTGACCTTGATATCCAGAAGTCTCGTGAAAGGCTTCAAATCGATGCTCGGCTCGACATTGACTTGATGGCTCATTCGCCAGGCAGCGACTCCAGCTGCTGGCTGACGCTTGGCAATGTCTGGAGCGCTGGCGCGGAATGAGGGTGTGACTGATTCAGCCCTATGGTGCAACCAAAGGGGTCAAGCAGCATTGCCGCAACTGCACCAAGGCTTGTGACAATAGGACCTCGGTACAAAACTGCCCCTCTTTGTTCAAGTTCCCGTATCGCATCCTGCAGATCAGCTACCTCCCAATAGACTGTCGCCCCGCCGGCTCCCCCCGGACACTTACTGTCCTGCGGATGGAAACCAATCAGGCAACCCGGTGTCCGGATAAAAGCGTAGTGATGATTCTCATATTGCACCTCGGTCTGAAACAATTCGGCATACCAGATAGCAGTGGCATCAATATCTTGGACAAACAGCACGACGGATTCAATTTGCTTCAGCAACATAAGCTCTCAAGGACTCTGCAAAACAGCGGTCCACAAATATAGCGCTGGCCTGGTGCTGAAGAGCAGCCGATATGCAGAAGCTGAGATCGCCTGAGAAGCATGCCACACAGCAGCCAGGAGTAATCGATCCCCGAGAATGCCGGCCTCCTCCTCACCCTCCATTGGGTGGCACTCTGAAGCCCGCCCCTACTCGCGCCTCGGCGCGCTCCAGCCAATTCCGGACTTGTGCCAGCCAGCGCCATGCGCGGGCCTCCCCGGGCCCTGCCGCTTCAAGCCTGTGTGTGGGCGCAGCTGCAGCCCCGCCATCCAATGCGTCATATCCCGCGCCGCGGTCTTCAATTCGATGATTTTTCATGGTCGACCAATAGTCTTTGGCGGCCAAACATCTGTAAAGTTGAATGATCTGACCATTCAGTTCAGAAAATCTGACTTAAAGTCCATGCGAAACCTGAACCTCGATCAGCTGCAGACGCTGATTGCCATCGCCGATCTCGGCACCTTTGCCGCAGCAGCCCATGCGCTGCATCTGGCACCACCCACGGTCAGCCTGCATATCAAGGAGTTGGAGGCACGCGTGAACGCCACGCTGTTGCTGCGCGGCAGGCGCCAGGCGGAGCTGACATCGGCCGGCCAGGTGCTGGTGCAGAAAGGACGCAAGCTGCTCGAGGCCGGCGACGACCTGATCGATCAGGTGCAGCGTCACGCCAGCGGCCGCGCCGGGCTGGTCAAGGTAGGCGTATCGGCCGGGGTCAATATCCGGCTGTTTCCGCTGATGCTCGACGCCCTCAGTCGTCACAGCCCGGGCATTGACATCAAGCTGGAGGCTGTGGGCTCAGCCGACTCCATGCAGCGCCTCAAGGCCGGAACTCTCGATATCGGCCTGGTCGCCAGCCCGCAGGCGGAGAGCGCCGAGATCATGCTCACGCCCTGGCGTAACGATCCCATGGTGGCCCTGTTGCCTGCCGCCTGGGAGGTCCCCGAACGGGTCAGCCCCGAATGGCTGACAAGTCGCCCCTGGGCCTGCTTTGCGTCCGCCACGCAGATGCATGGACTGATTGCCGGCTGGTTCGGTCAGGCAGGACTGAGTCCTCGCCCGTTCATTGCGCTGACCTATACCGAGGCGCTCAAAAGCCTGGCGGCAGCCGGTCAGGCTGCAGCCCTGCTGCCGCTGGAGGCCATGGAAGAGCAGCAACAACAGAGCAGCGTGCAGATACGGCACCTGTCACCCACCTTGATGCGACCCATGGCCATCGCCCATCGCCAATTGCCAACGCTGAACCCTGCGGTCGCCAGCGTGCTGGCGGTGCTGGCGAAGTTCGGCAATCAGGCAGCGGCATCCACGCCACGCCTTGCTTGACCTCAGCGCCGCACTGCCTAAAATCGATCACTTCAACCTTCCAACGAGGCTCTTCACCCATGCGCCATTGATGCCGCCGTCTGATTGACGGCCACCTCCCCTCCTCCCAATCGCTGCCGTCCACATGTGCAGCCTGGGGATGTTAGGCATCAACCCATCGCATGGTTCTATGACAGAAGCTCGCCTGACGCTGCATGGCGTCTCCTACACGCTGCCCAATGGGCGGCCGCTCTTTTCCAATCTTTGCTGCAGCTTCGGCTCACAGCGCACGGCGCTGGTGGGCCGCAATGGCGTGGGCAAAACCGTACTGGCCCGCATTCTGGCTGGCGAGCTGCCTCCCGGCTGCGGCGGCGTAACGTGTGCGGGTCGCATTCACTATCTGCCGCAAAACCCTCTGGCATCCCGTCCAGATCTGAGCATCGCTGCACTGGCAGGCCTGAGCGACACGCTGCTGGCACTGGAGCGTATTGAGCAAGGCAGCTGCGAAGCCAGCGACTACGAACTGCTAGCCGAGCGCTGGGACATACGTCAGCAGTTTCAGATGCAGCTCGAACGGATCGGCCTGCCTCCGCTGGCAACGCAAACACCTGCCAGCCAGCTCAGTGGCGGCCAGGCCATGCGCGTGGCACTGCTGGGTGCACAACTGTCCCAGGCCGACTTTCTGATTCTGGACGAGCCCAGCAATCATCTGGACGCTGCCAACCGCTCTGCCCTGGCGCAGCAACTGCAGCAATGGCGCAGCGGCCTGCTGCTGATCAGCCATGACAGAGTCTTGCTGGAGGTCATGGACTCCGTTGCGGAACTGACCCCCAGCGCAATCAACATCTATGGCGGAAACTACTCTTTCTATAGAGAAGTCCAGCGC
Organism: Comamonas sp. F1-6; assembly: GCF_039581415.1. NCBI lineage: Bacteria > Pseudomonadati > Pseudomonadota > Betaproteobacteria > Burkholderiales > Comamonadaceae > Comamonas > Comamonas sp. F1-6. Next base: position 234,367 of record NZ_JBCPWN010000003.1, on the reverse strand, counting down.
CAGAAAAGCCAGAATGCACAAGACGAGCTGGCCCGCCTCAAGCTGGAACGCAGCCGCGCCGAGCAAGCCTTGCGCACGCAGCAGGAACGCCAGAGTCGCAGACAGGCACGTGGTGAAAAGCTGGGAAAGAACGGCAATCAGGCCAAGATTCTGCTGGACGCAAACAAGGAACGCGCCCAGAGTTCGGGCGGCAAGCTGACCACCCAACAGGCCTCAACGCGCGAAGCCCTGAACCAAAGCGTGCGCGAGGCCGCCGAGGCACTGCAGCGCCAAGTGGACTGGCAGGCCGACGGCATCCACTGGCATGCGCCTCAAGAGCCGAGGAGCCAGGGAGACCGCATCGTTGCCGAGCTGCGTGATGTGCAACTGCCCCATGTTGAGCCGCACCCTCCTCTGAACCTGGTGCTGCGTGCCGGTCAGCGCATGGCCGTCAGCGGCCCCAATGGCTGCGGCAAGTCCATGCTGTTGCAACTGCTGGCTGGGCAGTTGCAACCGCTGACGGGCGAGTGCTGCCTGAAAACGCCGTTTGCAATGCTGGACCAGCACCAGAGTCTGTTGCAAGCCGAATCACCGGTGCTGAGCCAGTTACTGGCCGCCAGTCCGCGCACGCCCGAGTCGCTGCAACGTATGCGACTGGCACAAGTCGGGCTGGATGCGCGCCATATCGATCAGCCTAGCGGGCAACTCAGCGGTGGTGAACGCCTCAAGGCCGCCATGGCCTGCGCGCTTTACCGTGACGAGCCGGCGCAATTGCTGCTGCTGGACGAACCCGACAACCACCTGGATCTGCCATCCCTGCAGGCGCTGGAGAGCATGTTGTGCCAATACGCGGGCACGCTGATTATCGTTTCGCACGACACCATGCTGCTCCGCGCGCTGAAGTTGACGCACCAGCTGAGCTTCGCCGCTGAAACATGGACATTGACAACGCTCTGATCGCTGCAACCGGCCCTGTCACGGTCACTACCGGCTGGCAAGGCCAGCCCTCGGTTGAATCTCGGTTGTGCAACGCCGTGCATTCTGCCCGCGGTTCGGCAATGCTCAAGGCACCTCCTAGCTCCCGGACCATTCATCTACTTGCCCCTGATTTCGACCTCAGGGGTTCAGGAGGTCTTTTTCCAGCTTCTTCCGTCCGTGGAGCGATAGTCACCACCCGTGGCACAGCAACCGCCCGCACCAAAGGCCATGCGTCCCAGTGTGACCCGAAGCACGCCTTCCTCATAGCGGATGGATTGACGCTGGCAGGAGGTGAAGAACGGGTATGGCTCGGGCGCCAGTACTTTTTCCCAGCGGACTTCGCCCTTTTCCAGAGGCTCCACAAGAAAGACCTCGCAATCGTGGACCAAAAGGAACACCGGCTGGCCTGCCAGCACGCCCTTGAAGACCTGCTCCGGCGCTGCATCACGCGTGGCTTGCGCCTGTTTGCTCAGAGGTGCTTGGGCTTCGCCAGAGTTGCAGCCCGCCAGACCTGTCAGCGCCAGCAGCAAAAAGGAGAACAAGGGCTTTGCGATCATGAGAGTTCAGTATGCCAGTTGCTTGCCATCGCCACGACTGAAATCGTGTTGGAGAATCAAAGCAGTCATCCTGCATATTCCGTGTGATCCCCAATGTCTTCGTGCCCTACGACACCGGCACGCGCGAGCAGCCCAATATCTCGCCCTCCTGGAGCACGGTGTCAGAGCACCAGCGCAAGCTGTGTATTTTCGAATCGACCCCACGCCCCATGCCCTCTGGGCGAATCTCAAGGCATTGGACTTCAACCCGAAAACCGACAAGGTCAGGAAGCTTGAGCTGGGCGTAGACCAGAGCCATGCCTCTTCGGGCAATGCCACGGCAGAACTCAAGCCCTTGGCACCGTTTCAATTTCTGGGCATCCAAGGTCTGGCGGGCTTGTAAAAAGCGACCAGCGCTGATGCATCAGCGCTGGTCGCTATGGTTGTAGTGATTGCGACTTAGCCGACCTTGGTGCCCACGCGTTCGCGCAGTGACGCCAGAAGCTCGGCCGGCAGAAACCTGAAAGCCAGTTGCAGCAGCAAGAAGCCGATCAGGCCATCGTCCAGCCAGCCCAGAATGGGAATGCTGTCGGGTACGAAATCTATGGGGCTGACGATATAGAACGCCGCCAGCACGGTGACCAGCTTGGCCGCCTTGGGCGAACGCGGGTCGCGCAGCACGGCCCAGGCGAGCAGCAGTTCTTTGCGAAAGCGTGACAGCGCGCGACCCAGTTTCCACATAGTAGTCACTCCGGCAAAAGTGAAAAAACCGAATCCTCAGTTGCGGTCGAACTGGACAATGGCAAGAGCAAGGCATTGCCGGTCTGCCACAGAATGTATCCAAGAGCCGAAACCCAAAAGCATCAATCCTTTTATCGAAAAGATTGATGCTCCTGATTTGACAGCAAATCAACCGTCGATCGGGTGTTCCGGCGTCTGCAGCGTGAGCTGGTAGAAGGCCAGATCCAGCCAGCGGCCGAACTTGAAGCCCACCTGGGGCATCAGGCCCACGGACTCGAAACCCAACCGCTTGTGCAGTGCAATGCTGCCCGCGTTGGCGGCGTCGATGGCACCGACGAGCACATGCACATCTCCACGCTGCCTGGCCTCGGCAATCAGCAGTTCCATCAATTGCTGCCCCAAACCTCGGCCCCGGTGCTGTGGATGGACATAGACCGAATGCTCAACCGTGTACTTATAGGCGGGGTAGGCGCGAAAACCTCCCCAGCTGCAAAAGCCCAGCAACCGGCCTTGCGCATCCTCAATGCCGATGACGGGGAAGCCGCCTGCACGCTTGACATCGAACCAGCTGACCATGTTTTGTGTCGTGCGCGGCTGGTAGTCGTAGAGCGCCGTGGAATTGACGATGGCATCGTTGAAAATGTCCAGAATCGCAGCGGCGTGGCGTTCGTGCGTGCATTGCACGATGTTCAGATCACTCATTTCTTGGCCTCAGGCACCCAAATCAGAGTCGGTATTATGGGCAAGGTCCAAGCAGTCGTGGCCTGCGCAGCGTTTAACTGCACAGGCGCGGGTGCTATAAGAATAGATTCAGCTTCCTTCCCGCCGGTATTTTCAGGAAACCCTCATGCAAAGCAGTGCACGCAACCAGTTCAAGGGAAGTGTCTCCCATATCAGCCACGGCATCGTCACCGATGAGGTCCAGATCCGTACCGAGCACAATGCGGAGCTGGTGGCGACCATCACGCATGGCAGTGCCGTCAGCCTGGGCCTGAAGGCCGGCAGTACGGTGATCGCCATGGTCAAGGCGCCGTCCGTGATGGTGGTGACAAATTGCGAAGGCGTGCGCTTCTCGGCGCGCAACCAGCTCAACGGCAAGATCACCCGAATCAAGCCCGGAGCGGTGAATGCCGAAGTGACCATAGATGCCCGGGGCCTGCAGGTGGTGGCCATGGTCACCCAGGAAAGCACTGAAAACCTGGGCCTTGCCGTGGGCAGGACGGCTACGGCCTTGTTCAAGGCTTTTCAGGTCGTGCTGGCGGTGCTGCCCTGATGAACGAATCCATTGTTCTGCAGCCCATAGGCCGTGTACACAGCCCGTTCAAGCATGCCGTGGGCATGCCCATACAGACCGTGGCTGCCCAGCAGCATGAGGGAAAGATCGAGGTTTTTGCACCTTTTGCCGCAGGCTTGCGCGATGTGCAGGAGTTTCAATACCTGATCCTGCTCACGCACCTGCATGAGGCCACGGAAAAGCTGGAAGTCGTGCCCTTTATGGACACCAGCAGCCATGGCGTTTTTGCCACAAGGGCACCGGCAAGACCCAACCGCATCGGTCTGTCCATTGTCGAGCTGCTTGGCATGGACGGATGCTGGCTGCATTTCCGCGGTAACGACATGCTGAATGGCACGCCCGTGCTCGACATCAAACCCTATGTACCGCAGCTGGATGTGCGCGAGACAGAACGCATAGGCTGGTTTGCCAGAGGGCTGGATCAGTTGCCGGGCAGACTCTCCGACGAGCGCATGCGTTAAGAGCTATTTGTTTTCCGAGCTGGAACAGTTGATGCGTCTAGCTCCAAAGCGCATGCAGCTACTTGATGCATGGCATGGTACCTAGCGCTCTTCGTACCTGCCTGTCACGCGCCCCTGGCTATCCGTCACCACACTGCTCTTGACCTGCCAGACCAGACCATCGAGTCCGGGCACGGTGTACTCGCCGTCGCGTCCCTTGACGGCCTGCTTCCAGGCCTGCATCTGAGCCTGGGTCAGGCTGAGCTTGAGTTCATGGTCGCTATGCCAGTCCAGCATCCCGCCTTCACTGTCGCCGGCAGGTACCAACTCCAGCGTGGAACCATCGCCTGCCAGAATCAGCGGACGACCATGGGGCAGGCGAGCAGGCAGCATGGCCTTGAGATCGCGCACGCCCAGGCTGCCCAGGCGAATCACGGTCTGGGGACTGCGCAGCAGACGCTTGCGATGACTGAAGCCAAGCACATCGTTGTAGAGCACGCACGTCTTGGAGCCTTCTCTTGCCGCCCCGGCATCGATGGCGGCCTGCATATCGGGCAAGTCATGCAGACTGGGCCGGGCCAGATCGGTGATCCACAGCGGCATATAACTCTGCAGGGACTGCAGCGCTCCCAGCACATTCCAGCGGCGTACCTCGCGCAACTCGTCACTGGTCAACCCCACCAGCTGCAGAAACATCAGGTCACCATAGGGCGTGTGAATGGCCGCCAGCTCGGGATCCTGCACAAAGCCCATCTCGGTCAGCAGCGTGTCGGCATCAGCCTTGATCGGGCCGCTGGCCGTCATCCAGTGGCCGGGGGCCAGCACATTGCCGGTGCGAAATACATATCGAGCAATATTTTGCAAGAAGTTAACAGGCCAACTAGGCGGCTCCTGCTCGCTGGCGGCACGCATCAGCCTGAAGCTCAGCTCGAAACCATAGCCACTGGGCTTGCCTGGAGCGATGTCGTAGCTGTCGTCCAGATCACCATACAGGTCGCTGAAGCCATAGCTGACATAGTGCCAGTGAGGCACGCCCTGCTCGCTGCGATAGACGCTGACGCCGTCCAGCGGCTCTTCTCCTCCAAGACGAAACTTGATCAGCGTCCCGAAATGCGCGGGCTGCTGATCACCATAAACCGCCTGCAGCGCCCCATCGATTGCATCCCATCCCTGGCTGCCCTCTTGCCCTTCAGCGTGGGTTTGAGAGTCGTAGGTTTCGCGGGAATTCATGGCCTTTTTCTCCTTTGCCCCAAGTATCAAGGCAGGCGAAAGCCGTTCGAGCGGGATTACAAACGGAGATGTGAGCGAGCGTTTCTGGCAACCATGCGTTCAGAAACCTCGGTCGACCCCTTTGATCTGCCACCAGGCAGGCAACAGTGCACGCACCTCGGCGCGCGCGAAGCGATCGTCCATCAGCACCAGAATGCCACGATCGTTCTCGCCGCGTATGACCCGGCCAGCCGCCTGCACCACCTTGCGCAAGCCCGGGTAAAGATAGGTGTAGTCATAGCCCAGCCCCACTCCCATGGCCTGATCCATGGCACGCTGCATGGCTTCGTTGACAGGATTGAGCTGGGGCAGACCCAGCGTGGCAATAAAAGCACCGATCAGACGGCTGCCGGGCAGATCCACGCCTTCGGAAAATGCCCCGCCCAGCACGGCCAGCCCCAGGCCCTGACCACCCTCGACAAAGCGGGCCAGGAATTCGGCACGCCCGGCCTCGTCCATGCCACGCTGCTGCAGCCACAGCGGCAGTTGCGGCTGCAGCCGCTCCAGGGTGGCGGCCAATTGCTGCAGATAATCAAAGCTGCTGAGAAAACACAGATAGTTGCCGGGCTGACGCGCATATTGCTGCGCGATCAACTCGGCCATGGGGATCAGCGATGCCTCGCGATCCCGCCAGCGTGTCGATATATGGCGTGCGATATGCACCTGCAGCTGTCGGGCCGCAAACGGCGACGGGACATCCAGCCAGGCAGTATCGGCAGGCAGCCCCAGCAGGTCCCGGTAGAACTGGGGCGGACTCAGCGTGCCCGAAAACAGCACCGTGGCCTGTGCCGCCTCATGGCGTGACGCCAGATGCGGCGCGGGCACCACATTGCGAATGCACAGCGTGGATGCTGGCGTACGCACTCTGCCCGCACGCTGCGGCGGCGTGGCCAGTTGAATATCAAACAGCGCATGCGGCCCGAACTGATCGGCCAGTGCCTGAAAATGCAGCAGTTCCCAGTAAAAACCCAGCAAGGCATCATCGGCAAGTGCGGGCTGCCCCACTGCAGCTGCATGGCCGGCTATCTCCTGCTCAGCCAGCTGATCCGCTATTGCACCTACGGCCCGCTGCACGGTACCCAGCAGTGCATCAGGAATGCTCTCGTAGCTTTGGTAACTGGCCTGATCCTGGGCCTTGTTCAGCGCCTGCCACTGGCGCTGCATTGCATCGAGTGCCTTTTTGACAGCTCCGGTCGCGGCCTGGCGGGCCTGCGCCAGATCAAACTGGGACAGCGGTGCCGTGTACATGCTGCGCGCGCGCTCCAGCAGATTGTGCGCCTCGTCCACCAGCACGCCCACACGCCACTCCTGTTGCAAGGCCAGCGCATGGAGCATGGAGGCACTGTCGTAGTAATAGTGGTAGTCGGCCACCACTACATCGGCCCAGCGCGCCAACTCCTGCGACAGGTAATAGGGGCAGATGCCATGTTCCAGGGCCAGAGTCCGTAACGATGGCGCATCCCATAGCGGCAGTTGCAGCGCCTGCTGCCTGGCCGCAGGCAGTCGGTCAAAGAAACCGCGCGCCAACGGACAGGACTCTCCATGGCAGGCCTTGTCGGGATGCTCGCAGGTCTTGTCGCGCGCTTGCATATCCAGGATACGCAGTGGCACAACCGATGCCGATGCCGATGCCGATGCCGATGCCGATGCCGATGCCGATGCCGATGCCGATGCCGATGCCGATGCCGACAAAGCTTGCTGCAGTTGCCACAGTGCGTGCAGTGCCAGCCCATGTCCAGTCCCCTTGGCTGTAAGGAAGAACAGCTTGTCCAGCCCTGCTGAATCCGTGGCCCCCTTGCCCATGACGGCTCCCATGCTCTTGAGCAAGGGGAAAATCGTGGCCAAAGTCTTGCCGATACCGGTCGGGGCCTGGACCATCAGGCAACGACCTCCTTCGCTGGCATGGGCCGTGCGGTAGACGGCCACGGCCAGCTCCCGCTGCCCTGCTCTGAAGGCCGGCATGGGAAATCTCAGCTGCACCATGGCCTCATTACGCGCCTGACGGTGGGCGGCCTCGCCGCGTGCCCAGACGAGATAGCTGGCACATTGCGATTCGAAAAAGGCTTGCAGTTCGGTGGCAGAACATTCCTCCACCAGCACGGTCTCCTCTGCGCTGCCGATCTGGAAATAGACCAGCGCCAGCTTGATCCGCTCAAGACCGCGCTCCTGACACAGCAAATGACCATAGACCCTGGCCTGGGCCCAATGCAGTGCCCGATGATGGGGACGCACGCCGTCAAGCCGGCCCCGGTAGGTCTTGATCTCTTCGAGCTGCTGCTTCATGGCATCAAAGCCATCGGCCCGACCGCGAACCTGCAGCTCTTCGAACCAGCCGCTGAGCGCCAGCTCCGCCTCGTAGCCACCCACTTTGTCACGCCGTTTCTGCACCACGGCATGCCCTTCCATGCCCTCCAGCGCACTGGGCGTGGGCGTAAAGCGCAGATCCAGATCGCCGCCGCGCGCCGTGAACTCGCACAGCGTGCGTACTGCCACGCTAAGCGCAGGCTTCATGACGTGCCACCTTCGTCGCGCCACTGCACATGACAGACGCGCACAGGAATGCCCTGCTCCTTGCAGTAGGCCAGCCAGCGAATCTGGTTGTCCTGCAGCTTGTCACCCGGCGCTTTGACTTCCACCAGCTCATAGCGTGAACCGGCATCGGACCGCAGGGGCCAGAAGCGCACCAGATCGGGAAAGCCGGTGCGGTTGGCCTTCAGGTCCAGCAGGAGCCGCGTGAACAGAGTCCGCAGATGGGCGGCAGGCATGCAATCGAGCGCCAACTCCAGCAGCTCTTGCGTCAATGAGCCCCAGAACACAAACGGTGACTGAACCCCTTGCTTGTCGACAAAACGCTGGCGAATCGTGGCCCGGTAGCAACCGTCCTCCAGCTCGGCCAGACAGGCATCAAACAGAGGCTGGCGGCGCAGCACAAAATCCGGTGCTCCCAGGTCGGCCGGCCCACTCTGGAAGGGATGAAAAAACGCCCCCGGCAGCGGCGCAAAGATGGCGGGCCAGCACAGCAGACCAAATAGCGAGTTGACCAACGCGTTCTCCACATAGAACACGGGCGCATCAGCACTATGCCAATGGGCTTGCAGCGCGTACTCCACCGCCATGGGCTGGGCGGGTCGGTCCAGCAGCACATCGCTGCGCAGGGCCGCCACGGCCGGGGCCAGAGCTGGCTGGCGCCCCGTGGCCCCCAGTCCCAGGCTGCGGCTCAGACGCGGCAGCATGCGCGCCACACGCTGGCGCTCCTCCTCGCTTTCAGGCGCGGCTTGCGCCTGGCTGGCAAGGGCCAGTGCCTCATCAAAGCGCTGCATGCGCTCCAGCACGCGAATATGACGGTGGCGTGCACCCGCATAGCAGCTGGCCGTGTAGGCCTGAGCCGCCAGCGGCCAGTCCTGCAGCCTCTCGCACATCTGGCCAAGCTTCAGCAGAACCTTGGCCCGGCGCATGTCCAGCCATGGGTTCTCGCTATGATTTTCAATAAGCGCAGGCAGCAATTGTGCCGGCTCCACGCCTTCGTCGAGGTCCCGACGCCGGGCCGATATCTCCAGATAGAAGTCCAGATCTTCGCGGCGCTGAAATGCACGCGAGTCAGCATCCAGCGCCACCGGCTCGTAGCGGAAAATACCGAGGTCGGCCAGCACGAACTCCGACCAGTCCTGGTAGAGATTGCCAAAGAACATCAGCCGCAGACGCTCTCCCAGCTCGTCCACCATGACGCGCCAGACAGGTTCCACGGCCTCGGGATGCCAGACGGCATACGGCCGAGGCTCGGGTTGCCTCTCAGCCAACAGTTGCAGCATCTCGGCCTTGCGCATCGAGGAGCACAGCTCAAAGCCAGTCAAGATCTGAAGCAGCTCGGGTTTGGTGTGCAGGCCGAATAGTTCGACCGCCTCCATGGGCTCGGTGGTACTGAGCCAGCCACGCTCCAGCAAAGGTGCTGCGGCGTCGCCCGTCACCGGAATCTCCTCGTAGGCCAGCTTGCTGGCTCGAAACCAGGGCCCGCGCCGCATCAGCATGCGTACCAGCAGCGCCCTGGAGTTCTGCGGCAAGCGCGCAAAGTCGGCAATGAAATCAGCCTCCTGCTCACTGAGCAGATCTCCATAGCGCTGCGCCAGCCAATCCAGCGCCTGCTGGAAGTTGTGCAGATAGTAGAAGCGGTGCGGCGGAAGAATGGCGGCCTGGGATGCGGTCACGGTGACGCTCACAAAATGCTCGGGGAAAAGACGGCTGGATGCCGACCATGAAACCTGTATTTTCATACAGCCCATAAGTCCCTGCAGACTCCTCCGAACCCAGGATTGCCGATCAGCGGACGAAACGCTTGCGACTTGAATGCCCGGTGACAGTGGCACACAATCAATGCTTCATTCAACAAGGAGCAGGCAATGCTGGACTGGAACGAATACCGCAAGGAATTAGCAGGCAGGCTGGGAGAGTTTTCCGAGTTGAGCCCAGGCACCATGGAGGGCTACAAGGCCTTGTCCGGTGCGGGCAGGAAGACCGGCCATCTCGATGCCAAGACACGCGAGCTGATTGCCATTGCCGTGGGCGTGACCACGCGTTGCGACGGCTGCATTGCCGTGCATACCAAGGCTGCCAAGGCAGCTGGTGCCAGCCGGGAAGAAATTGCCGAAGCCCTGGGTGTGGCTGTGGCCTTGAATGCGGGCGCCGCCATGGTCTACTCGGCTCGCGCTCTGGACGCTTTGGACGAGTAACGTTCTAAAAAGATAGCAGCCAGCGCCTGTCTGGCTAGCCATACCTAGCCGTCAAAGCACAACCTGCGTGCCCAGCTCCACCACCTGGTTCGCAGGCAGCTTGTAATAAGTGGCCGCACTGGCCGACTGACGAGACATCCAGCCAAACAGCGCGCAGCGCCAGGCCGAGAGACCGCCGGGCCCGTCCACCACCTGCACCCTGGCCACAAAGAAGCTGGTCGTCATGGGGTCGAGGTTCGGTATCTCTCCATCGGCGTCCGGTGCAATCCGCTGGAGCGCCGCCGGAATATCAGGCTGCTCGCGAAAGCCGAAATGCATGTCCAGTGCCCAGACCCCATTGCACATGGGCTTCAGCTGCAGGCGCTCGCCATCATGCACATAGGGCGTGTTCTCGTTGATCACGTGGAGAAATACCGTCTGCTCATGCATGACCTTGAAATGCTTGAGATTGTGGAACAGCGCATTCGGCACAAGCTTGGGGTCGGAAGTCAGATAGACGGCCGTGCCGGACACCACCGGCACGCCGCTCATGGGCGAGCTCATCAGATCGCTCATGGGAATATCAAGGCGACGGCGATGTTCGGCCACCAGCTGGGTACCGTCGCGCCATGTGGTCAGCGCGATGAAGATGATGGCGCCCAGAGTCAGCGGCAGCCAGCCGCCCTGCTCCAGCTTGGTCAGGTTGGAGGCAAAAAAGCCTATCTCCAGCACCGCAAAACAGGCCAGCGCCGCCAGTGTCACGGCTCTTGCTCGGCTGCGCCCCAGATAGACCACAAAGCCCACCAGCATGGTGGTGATCAGCATGGTGCCCGACACGGCAATGCCATAGGCCGCCGCCAGCGCTCCCGAGGACTTGAAGGCCAGCACCAGCGCGATCACGGCCAGCAGCATCAACCAGTTCACACTGGGAATATAGATCTGGCCCTGTTCCTGATCGGAGGTATGCAACACACGCACACGCGGCAGATACCCCAGACGGTTGGCCTGCAGCGTCATGGAATAAGCCCCCGAGATGGTCGCCTGAGAGGCAATCACCGTGGCGGCCGTGGCCAGCACCACAAAAATCAGCAACCAGGACGGCGAGGCCAGCAAGAAAAAGGGATTGCTGGCCGCAGTCGCATCGCGCAACAGCAAGGCACCCTGACCGAAGTAATTGAGCATCAGAGCCGGAAACACCAGTCCATACCAGCCCAGACGTACGGCCCGGCTGCCGAAGTGGCCCATATCGGCATAAAGAGCTTCGGCGCCTGTCATGGCAAGAAACACGGCCGATAGCAGAAAGAAGGCCTTGTCCGTGTGTTGCACGGCGAAGCGAAGCGCATGCAGCGGGTTGACGGCCTGCAGCACCATGGGCGTCTGCACAATGCTGGCCACGCCCGCCCAGGCAATGCAGAGGAACCAGACAATGGTGACCGGGCCGAACAGCCTCCCCACCACACTGGTGCCCTTCATCTGAATGGAAAACAGTCCGATCAGTATGCCTATCGTGATAGGTACGATGAAATGCTCGAACTCCGGCGTGGCAATGCTCATGCCCTCCACGGCAGAGAGCACGGAAATCGCCGGCGTGATGATGGCATCCCCATAGAACAGCGCGGCCGCAAACACGCCGGCCCCGACCACAAAGCGCGAGCGGCGCGACTGATCGCCCATCACGCGGTGGGCCAGTGCCGTCAGCGCCAGCACGCCGCCCTCGCCATCGTTATCGTGGCTGAGCACAACCCACACATACTTGATGGCGACTATGACGATCACGGCCCAGAGCAGGGCCGAGAGCGCGGCCAGCACATTCTCGTGGCCCACCGTCAGCCCATGGACGCCGGTAAAAGCCTCCTTGAACGCATAGAGCGGGCTGGTACCGATATCGCCAAATACCACCCCCAGCGCCGCCAATGTCAGTGCCGACTGGCTGCTGCCCTGCCTCGTATCCCCAGCCCCCTGAAGCCCGTGTTTGCTTTGTGACATAGCCATGCTTTTGCAGTGATAGAGGCCGCTGCAGCCGGGCGGCGGCAGCCCAGTATGGCACGCTGACGGAAATTGGAAAGCTGGATGACGCTGGGCCGAGCTGTCTTTCTTTATGCAATCTTGATAGCAGCAGCCACAATCCATACCAGGGCTTGAGGCCTGCCTTTCTAGATTCAAGGCTTCGCAACAACCGGCTTGCCCTTCAAGCCCGTCTCCCATGAAGCCCGTCGCCATCCTCCAGCACGAAGCGTCGCAAGGCCCCGGCATCCTGCTCGACCATCTGCGCCAGCAAGAGATTGCCCATGTGCTGATAGATCCCTGTGCCGAAGGCACGGCCCCGGCCAATGCGCGCGACTATCGCGGCATCATCGTGCTGGGCAGCAACCATTGCGCCAACGAGCAGTTGCTCTGGATTGATGAAGAGCGCTGCCTGCTGCAAAGTGCCCTGCAGCACGACATCCCCGTGCTGGGCCACTGCTTTGGCGCGCAAATGCTGGCCCGCGCCATGGGCGCAGGCGTCTGGCGCAATCCCTGCCCGAACATAGGCTGGAGCGAAGTCCGCATCACCCCCAACGCCCAGCAACTGATGAACCTGCCCGCGCAAGCCACCATCTTCAACTGGCATTACGACACATTCGACATTCCGACGGCCGCCAGGCGCACCATGTACGGTCGGCATTGCCTGAACAAGGGATTTGTCCACGGCCGGCAATGGGCGTTTCAAGGCCATCTGGAAGTGACCGCTGACAGCGTGCGTCAATGGTGCGGCGAGGGCCACGATGAGCTGCTGCAGGCCCGGGGCCCGGCCGCTCAAAGCGAGGCCCAGATCCTGGACCGACTGCCGCAGCACATAGAGCAGCTGCATGCCATGGCACTTCGTACCTACAAGGCATGGAGCGATCAGCTGGACAGGCCGGTTTCGGTTTCGTGCAGCAGTTCCTCGGAAGCTTTGAGCCGATTTCGCCTGCGCTCCGACGAATACCTTCGCATGCAGCTATGAGACTGCACACTTGCCGCCCCTGGGCTGGCCGGGAACAGACGCTTTGTTGCATCTGGCGGACGGTCTCTGGCAAGGCCCGGCCGCTGTCTGGGTCAGAATGACCGGCAAACTCACTGCCCCAAGCTTCATGGACTTCACAACGCTTGAAAAACACCTGGATGCCTCGCCACTGCTGAAGGCGCACAAGCCATACTTCCTGAATCTGGCCCAGCCCGCCGTCGCCATTCGCCTGGGCCCCACCATGGGCGAGCCCTTGCAAAGCCGCTTTGGCGGCCAGCCCATGGTGCCAGCGGGCTTTGTCTGGCCCGAGCATCCGAACGGCCACTACCTGTTTGTCGGACAGATCAACTTTGCCGAGCTCCCCGGCGGACCCGGTCGCCCCGCAGAGCTGCCGGCCAGCGGCCTGCTGTCGCTGTTCCACGGCTTTGACGAGGACGACGCCATCTTCTGGCGCGACCAGGACTATCTCAAGGCGTTCTACTGGCCGGACATCAGCGGCATGCATGAAATCCAGGCTCCCCACCAGTGGGTCACGGACAGCCGTGCGCTGCAGTTTGAGAACGGCATCGACCTTCCTCGCCACGAGGAGCTATGCAAGGACTGGCCAGTGGAGTTCGATGAGCTACAGGACTGGCTCCATGGGCTTGAGGAAAGCGGCGAACTGCCTCGCGACTATCTGCTGGGCCGCCCCTCCTGGGACAGCCTTGGCTACGACCCCACGCCCGAGGCCGAGGAACACCCTGGCAGCTCGCACTGGCGCTCGCTGCTGACGCTGCAGTCGCACGAGGAATTCCACTGGTGCTGGCAGGACGGGGCACGCCTCATGGCCTTTATCGAGGATGCCAAGCTGCACGCCAGGGACTTCAGCCATCTGCAAGTGGACTGCGGCTAACGCCTGGTTCAACAGCCACAACTTTGAAGAGCAGCCCATGCCTACACAGATTCCACAAGAGATCCTCAAGCACTGGCAAAACGGTCACAAGATCGAAGCCATCAAACAACTGCGCGAACAAGGCGGGCTGGGTCTGAAGGAGGCCAAGGACCTGCTGGAAGCCAGCGACGAGCCGGACTTTGTCCAGCATGGCGCTGCAGAGCAGACGCAGGCGATACAGCAGTTGCGCGAGCAGCTGGAAAAACTGGGCATGAAAGATGCCACGTTGCTGCTGGACCAGCTGAATCGGGACGACGCCGCGTCCAACAGTTCCTTCTCTTCCATCAAAACCACCACCACGACCGTCAATGGCAAGACCACCACCAGCGTCACCGTGAGCGGCGATCATGCAGAGGCCATAGAGGCGTTGCTGTCCGGCGCAAACGCAGTGCCTGCAGAGACCAGGGCCGAGGTGGAAGACGCCATGGCACGCGGCAACAAGGTCGAAGCCATCAAGCTGCTGCGCGATGCCACGGGCCTGGGTCTTGCCCAGGCCAAGGACCATATCGATGCGGCCATGGACGGGATTGCGCTGGACTGGCAGATCCTGCAACGACAATCGGTGCGGGCCAGCGTCCCGAGCAGCTTTCAGCCCGGAGCGCCATCACCGGGCGAAGTCCCCAGAGGACAAGGCCGGTATCTATGGCCGCTGGTGCTGGCCCTGGCTGCTGCCGGCCTTTGGTATTACTTCAATATTCCTTGGAGCCTATAGGAGACAAGCGAAAATGCTCACTTTTCAGGAGCTTTCGACTTGAACTCAAGGTTGCGGGGCGGCCGTATCCGCCAGCTGCCAGCCGCCACCCAGCGCCTGGTACAGCGCCACGGCGTTTTCCAGCTGGCTCTGACGCAGGCGCAGCACTTCCTGCTGCACGGCAAACAGATTGCGCTGGGCGTCCAGCTCCTCCAGATAGCTGGCGTAGCCGGCCTCGTAGCGATCCTTGGCAAAGCCCAGGGTACGACCCAGCACTTTTTCGCGTTCCTTGGCGTGCTCCCACTGGGCTTGCAGTTGCTGGGAGCTGACCAGAGCTGTTTCCACATCGCCAAAGGCCTTGATGACCACACCGCGATAGGCGTAGGCGGCCTGATCGCGCTGGGCAGATGCCGCATCGAACTGACCCTGCAGGCGACCGCCGTTGAACAGCGGCGCCAGAATGCTGCCGCCCAGCGACCAGACCCGGGCCGGGTTGTAATCCAGCGCGTTGATGAACAGGCTGCCGAAGTTCGCGCTCAGGCTCACCTGCGGCAAAAAGGCCGCACGCTGTGCCGCAAGATTGCTGTCGCTGGCCGCCAGCAGCAGCTGGGCCCGTGCAATATCGGGGCGGCGCTCCAGCAAGCTCGACGGCAAGCCAGGTGCAGGCATGGCAGGCAAGCTCATGGACTCGAGCCCAGCATGGGCGCTCAATGTGGTACGTGCCAGGGCCTGTGCCTGGTCATCACCGCTTCCGCCCACCAGCTGCATCAGCGCTATGCGCTGGCGTTGCAGCGCCAGCGACAGCTGCTGCACCGATTGCCGCACGCTTTCCAGCTCGGCCAGCGCCTGGCTTTGCTGCAGCTGCGAGATATAGCCCACACGCACCTGGTCGGTGAGCAGACGCACCGCATCCTCGCGCGACTTCACTGTGTTCTCGGCCACGGCCAGTTGGGCCTGCAGCGAGCGCAGAGCGATATAGGCCTGCGCCACGGTCGCGGCCACCGTCAGGCGTACCGCGTCGCGATCCGCCTGGCTGGCCTGCAGACGCTGATCGGCGGCCCGGCTCAGACTGCCCAGGCGGTCCCAGAGATCCAGCTCCCAGCTCGCTTGCAGCACGGGCTGGGCCGAACGCACATGCACCATCTGGCCGGTTCGCGCGCTCAGGCTGCGGTTGGCCGAGCCCGGTGCGCTGAGCGACAGCTGAGGCGCAGCCGCCGAGCCCGCCACATCGAGATTCGCGCGCGCCTCCTCCACCCGGGACACGGCGGTGAGCACATCGTTGTTGCGCTCGAGCGCCAGCTCCACCCAGCGGCTCAGTTGCGCATCGCCAAAGGCCTGCCACCAGCCGGCCTGGACAGCATCGGCAGCGCCTGCGGCCTGGTCCGAGCTCCAGCTGACAGGCACTGCAGGCTGGGCGCTGTCTGGAGCCCGGGTCAAACTGGGCACGCTGCAGCCGGCCATCAGGAATGCAAGCGCCAGTGGCAAGGCACGCACGGTATGGAAGGCGTTCTTCATGGCTTGGCCTGCTCGGATGCGGAAACTGCGGGCGCTTGAGATTTTTGAGCAAAATCGATCTCAATCGCTTGAGAGGTCTGCGCTGAATGCTCTACTTTTTGTGCAGTATCGAGGCGCACGATGACCGACATGCCGGGGCGCAGGCGCGCGGCATCGGCCTGGCCCTCGTCGATGGCGATTTTGATGGGCAGACGCTGGACGACTTTGGTGAAATTACCCGTGGCGTTGTCGGCCTTGAGCACGCTGAACTCCGAACCCGTGGCTGGCGCAATCTCCAGCACATGGCCCTTGAGGCGCAAGCCGCCCAGCGCGTCCACGCTGAAGCTCACGGCCTGGCCGATCTGCACCCGGGCGGTCTGGGTTTCCTTGTAGTTGGCCACCACCCAGTAAGTGGGCGGCACCACATACATGAGCTGCGTACCGGCCGCCACATACTGGCCCTTGCGTACCGATACCTCGCTGACCTGCCCGTCGCTGGGCGCATGAACCACCGTGTTGTCCAGATTGATCTGTGCCTGGCGCAGCAGCGCCTCGGCCATCTGCACCTGGGCCTTGAGAGAGTCACGGCCCACGGTCGTGGCCTTGATCTTTTCCTGGTTGATCGCGATGTCGGCCTGGGCCTTGGCCACGTTGGTCGCTGCCAGGCGCGAGGTGGCGCGCACCTTGTCGCGTTCGTTCAGAGACACGGAGCCTCGCTCGGCCAGCTCCTGCACACGCTTGAGCTCCGCCTGCGAGCGCTGGGCCTCTGCCTCCACGGCAGCCAGACCGGCGCGGCTGGCACTCAGCGTGGCACGGTTCTGGGCCTGTGTCTGTTCGGAATTGCTCAGCTGCGCCTGTGCATTGGCCAGTTGCGCCTGCGCCTGGGCGACGGCCGCTTCATAGCTGCGGCTATCGATGCGCACCAGCGGCTGGCCGGCCTTGACCTGCTCGTAGTCCCTGACCAGCACCTCGGTCACGTAGCCATTGACCTGCGGTGCCAGCACGGTGACGGCACCGCGCACATAGGCATTGTCCGTGGTCACCACAGAGCTGTTGAAAGGCCACAGATTCCAGGCCCGCAACACGAGCAGCATGCCTGCCAGGGCCACGACCAGCATGATGAGCACGCTGCGCAAAGAAGGCTTGATCTTCTTTGGCGTGGGAGGCAATGCTGCAGCGGGTGAAGGGGCTGCTGTCGCCGCAGATGCGGCGGGGGAATGGGGTTGTTGACTGTCGCTCATGCTCAATCTCTTGCTGTTATCGGTTTGAGTTCCTTGCCTGGTGACCGGAGCCACCCCGACCGCCATCACCGGCCGCAGGGCTGCTGCGGGCGTTCTTGTCGATTTCCTGCTCCAGCTCGGCCTCGAGCTCGAGCGCCTGGGCGTTGTCCTGCAAAGGGTCGCGGCTGGCCAGCACGGCCTGCTCACGGGTCTCGGCCGCCTGCGCGGCGGCGGCAAGCCGCCTGGCCTCGGAACCTTCGATCACCACGGTCCGCGCCGGACTGGCGGATTCGGTCCGAGCGCCCTCTTCCACATCGCCATAGGCATCGGTGGCCGTGGGCTGCACCACCACCGTGCCACGCTGCGATACATCGGGCTCATGAGCGCTCGCTGCCCCAGGTTCTGCAACCGGCGCCACCGAAGGTGCGCGCTGAGGCGTACCGTCGGTCCCGGCGGCTGCCGCCACCTGGTTGCCGCTTTGCCGTGTCATGGCGCGCACCATGGCGGCAGCCTGGCGCACGCGCGCCGAGGCTCCCAGGCTCCAGAGCAGATACAGCAAGGCGATGGCGGCCGTCAGCGCAAACACATCGTTATAGGCCCTGACATTGGCTTCACGCCGCACGATCTGCGACAGCTGCAGCGCTCCCTGGTTGGCGCGCATGGCGGGATCGGGCGTCACCCTGCCGTAGATCTGGCCCTGTATCTTGAGCCGCTCGGCCACCACGGGGTCGGTCGGGTCTATCTGCGCCACCAGGGCCACGGAGTAGACCTGCTCGCGGTAGGTCTGGTAAGTGCTCAGCAAGGCCGAACCCAGCAAACCGCCCATGGCCTGGGTCATGGAAATGGTGACCACGGCGGTGAGCATGTGGTTGGCGCCGAACTTCAGTCCCTGGATGATGCCGGTCAGCATCAGCGGACCCATGAAGACACCCGAGCCCACCGCCAGCAGAAACTGGCTGAAGAAAAAGTCCGAAGGACGGTCCACACTGCTGCGGTGGTGATCGAGGAACGCGGCCACGGCAAACAGTGCAATCGCCACCACAATCTGCTTGTCCATATTCGGAACACCAAAAGTGATAGCAGATAGCGCAATACCTATAAGCGTTCCAAGCAAAATTACCATGAATAGCGGTTGCATCTGGTCGGATGTCATGCCCAGCGTGCGCATCAACCCAACCACGCCGTAGCTCTGCTCGGCCGTGAGAAAGCGCAGCAAGATGGCTCCGATCACAAAACGAATCGTCGGCATCTGTGCGAACCAGCGCGTGTGGAACATGGGGTTGGCACGATGGTGTTCGATGTAAAGCGCGACGCTGAGCAGCGCGATCGCTGCCACCAGCATCCAGGCCAGCCCCGGCGTATCGAACCACCAGCGCGAGTAGCCCTGGACCAGCACCGCAATCAACAGGCCCAGACCCGGAACCATCAGGCTGAAGGTGACGAAGTCCAGCTTCTCGAAAGTCCTGATGTACAGGCCCGATGGCAGCTTGAGCAGCACCACGGCAGCAAAGGACATCAGCGCCAGACCGGCTTCAAACAGATAGAGGTTGTGCCACTCGCTGTTATAGAGCAGACCCGGCGACAGAATCCAGGCCAACGGCGTGGCCAGCTGGACCACGCCCACGCCGATCACCAGCATCTTGAGCACATAGGTGCGCGGTGCCGACTGCAGCATGTAGAGCGTGCTCAGCGAGGAGCAGGTCGCCGCTGCCATGCCGCTGGCCGCACGCAGCAGAATCAGGCTGTCGTAGCTGCCCAGCAGCAGATGCAGCACGCTGAGCGCGGCGTAGCAACCCAGGCCGATCTCGGTGAACAGGCGCATGCCGAACTGCTGGCGGAATTTGTAGACCAGCAGATTGGCCGTCATATTGAACATGACGTAGGCGCCCGTCAGCCAGGCCGCCTCGACCGAGGTCAGCCCCAACTGCCCCTGAATCGTTGGCAGGTTGGCGGTGAACAAGGCATTGCCCAGGCCGCCGGTCAGTCCCACCAGGACTGCAATCAGCCCATAGCAGACGCGGATCCAGGGCTCGTGATGGGGCATGGCCGGCGAGCCGGGCAGCGCGGGCTTTTCATGCTCGGCCCAGTCCGGCGGGCGGCGCAGCAGGATGACGGGCCCCTGAGGAATGGCTGGAGAAGCTGAAGCCTGGTTGCTGGGAGGTTTCGGGCCTTCTTGATTGGCTTGAGCCCCAGTGGCTTGTGCTGCAGCTTGACTCATAAACCTCAGGCCTTGATTCCGTCCAGAATGATTTGCAGGGCGCGACGCGCCAGTTGTTTGCGTTGCGCAGGAGTTTCGCCACGCAGGGCGCCGCCCAGCATGCCGAACACCAGGGACAGATCCTTGGCGTTCAAGGCCTGCTTGCACAGGCCCTTGGCCACCGCACGCTTCATGGGCTCTTCGAACACCAGCCACATCTGCTGGCGCGCATGAATGACTTCTGCATCGCTCTGGTCCACCGTACGCCAGTAGTCCACCAGCGTGGCTGAGACGGCGATGCGCTCGCCCACCAGAGCCAGCAGCTTGAAGAAGGCCTGGTCGTCGTCATGCCAGGCGGCTGCGGCGGCGCGGGTCTTCTCGACCGAGCGCTCCAGCAGCGCCAGCATGATGGCGCGACGGTCCGGAAACTGACGATACAGCGTGGCACGGCCCACCTGGGCACGCTCGACGATGAGATCCAGGGGTGCGGTCACGCCATGCTCGGCAAACACGGCATCAGCCGCGTCCAACAACTGGGCGCGGCGTTCGGCGGATGGAGGACGGGT
The DNA here is from genome assembly GCF_039581415.1 of Comamonas sp. F1-6. Taxonomy (NCBI): domain Bacteria; kingdom Pseudomonadati; phylum Pseudomonadota; class Betaproteobacteria; order Burkholderiales; family Comamonadaceae; genus Comamonas; species Comamonas sp. F1-6. The sequence continues at coordinate 214,342 of NZ_JBCPWN010000003.1, read as the reverse complement.
GGTGGACATGGCGCCAATTATCGGACAGTTTTGTCCGATAAATTGCTGAACTCGGCGTTTCCCCTGCCCTGGCAAGGGTCGGGCAAGACTGCGCTCAATCGCGCGGCAGCGCCTGCAGGCTGCGCCGGCTGGTGAACTCGCGCCGTTGTCCAGTCAGGGGATCATCGAAGGCCAGGCTGCGAGCCAACAGTTGCAAGGGCCTGGAATAGTCGCCCGGCTCCGGATCATTGACCACGGGATAGAAGGCATCGCCCCGGAGCGGCAGGCCCAGCGCCGCCATATGCACACGCAGCTGATGGCGCTTGCCCGAAACCGGACTGAGCCGGTAGCGCGCCCAGGCGCTGTTGTGCTCGATGATTTCCATCCGGGTGCGGCTATTGGGCTCGCCCGCGACCTCATGCATGCGAAAGAAATGCCCACTCTCCTCCATGCGGCTCGCGTGCTCGCGCGGAAAGCTCAGCTCCGCGCGGTAAGCCGCCACGGCCTCGTAGACCTTGTGAATCGCCCTGTCCCTGAACAGCCCCTGATAGATGCCACGTGTGGCGCGCTGCAGCGAAAACACCACTAGCCCCGCAGTGTCGCGGTCGATACGATGAATCGGCGACAGCTCGGGCAGGTCGAACTCGCGCCTGAGCCGCACCAGCAGCGTGTTCTGCAAATAGTGGCCGGCTGGCACCACAGGCAGAAAGTGCGGCTTGTCCGCAACGAGCAGATGTGCATCGCGATGGATGACTTCAGCCGCGAACGGAATCTCTGGCTCGGCCTCCAGCTCGCGATAGTAGTAATAGCGCAGCCCCGGCATGAATGCAGCGTCCGGGCCAGCCATCTCTCCGGTTTCACTGACCACTTGACCGGCAGCCATGCGGCGCAGCCAGTCTGCGCGTTCGACGACAGGCAGACGTTCGCACAGAAAGTCGATCAGCAGGCCCCCGCCCTGAGACGGCAAGACCACACAGCTGGGGCTGACGCCATCGCGCACCGGCAGAACCTTGGGATCGTGGGAGTTATGCATGGCGCGGGATTTTAGTGGCTGGCCCGGCTCCTGGCTTTCGTGGCCCCATGGGCCCTGGTCAGACCGTGATGCGACTTCGTGCTGACTAATCTGTTCGGATATTGGCTTTGCGAATGGTGCTCTCCAGAACTCTTTTCTCCTGCTCCAGATAGGCCAGGAACTGAGGATGCCCCATGCGCATGGGCTTGAAGCCTGCTTCCGTCAGTTTTCTGGCCATCTCGGGGTCCGCTTGCAGGATCGCGATTTCATCGGCCAGACGCTTCACGATATGGGCACCCGTGTGCGCGGGAGCCAGCAAGCCTTGCCAGGCCTCGACCTCCAGATTGCGAAGAGCCGGTGTCTCCGAAAGACTTGGTGCCTGGGGCAGCGTGTTCAGGCGCTGGCGGGATGTCACGCCCAGTGCCTTGACCTTGCCCTCCAGAACAAACGGCTGAGCCAGCGCAACAGGCAGCACGGCAAGGTCGATCTGACCACCTGCCAGCTCGGTCAGCACCTGCGGGCCAGATCTGTAGGGAACATGTACCAGATCTATACCGGACATTTGCTGAATGAGCTCCCCCGTCAGGTGCAGGCTGGTGCCCACGCCGTCGGTGCCCAGGGTCAGTCGCCCCGGTTTCTGGCGCGCAAGTTCAATGAGATCGTCCGCACTGCCTGCAGCAAGTCCCGGGCGTGCGACAAGCACAAAGACCGAAGAGGCCACGGGTGCCACGGGCTTCAACTCCTGCAGACCGTCGTAGCGAAACTTTGTCGGCGAGATCAGCGGCGCGACCAGCACCGAACTGGCCACACCGAAGAGCAAGGTATAGCCATCGGGTCTGGCCTTGATAACACGCTGCGTTGCAATGGTCCCCGATGCTCCGACCATGTTCTCGATGATCACGGGCTGACCCAGGCGCTCAGCCAGACGCGGCATCACCAGCCTGGCGGCCACATCCACACTGCCTCCGGGCGCGAAGGGAACCACCACCGTCAGTGCCTGGGCAGGCCAGGGCTGGGCAGCAGCCTGGCTTGCCAGTGATAGCTGCTGCAGCAGCGGGGCGCCCAGCGCCCAGGCTGCAAACTGTCTGCGTCGTATTTGCATGATGATCTTTCTGCTGGGATTGGAATGGTTCAGCGGGACAGCCAAGGCAGTTGCTCTGCCTGGTAGCGCCATGTCTGGAACACCGTGTTCACGCGCCCCGGGCCTGTGCGTCGCGCAGCGGCATCGGGGTACTCGCCAAACCAGGGCAGGATGAATTCCCAGACCACCTCGCCCTGCGGCGTCACCTCAAACAATCGTCCGGTGGCGGACTCCGTGATGTGCGTGTTGCCGTTCCACAAACGTTGCGCGCTGCCCATGAAGGCGGTGTAGAAGGCGTTGACCATCTCGTCCTGGTAGCTCCATGCGATCTCGTGGGAAACAGGATCTATCTCCAGCACACGCGAGAAAGCCACATGGGCTCCCTGGCGGAAGTTGCCGTTGTCAAAGGTCAGGACACAGCCGTTTGCCAGCGCAACCGGAGCATGCTGGTGCGAGACCACCGAAGGTGGGATATGCAGCTTCACCCTGCCGCTGGACTTGTCCACGCCAATGATTCCCGAGGTCGTGCGCAGACTCATGAGCACTGTTCCATCGGCCGCCATCCCGAGGCCGTTGACCAGGGGCCAGTGATAGCGGCCAAAACCCGGGTGAATGGAAAAGTCCTCAGGCTCCAGATGCTCCCAGGCCTTCCATTCCCAGACCAATCGACCTGTGCGGTCCACTTCCCGGATCACATCGCCGTACATCAGCTCGTCAGCAGCAAGGGAGGTGCCGCCGGGCACCCGTTCGGCAAAGCCCTGTGGAACAGGGGCACAGGCTGCATAGAGCAGATGACCGTTGGGCAACCACTGTGCGTCATGGTGGTGTGTCGGGTCTTCATAGCGCCAGACCACCTCCCCGTCGGGCCTGACCTCGTAGAAATCACCGCCATGCCACATGGACCAGGGTGCGTAAAGATCAGGCGATTCACGATGGTTGCCGTTGTAGCCGAGATTGCCGTTAGGCAGGATGACCGCATGGCGACCGGCGCGTACAGGCAGCTTCCATTCATGCGCCACCTGACCGTGGATATCTATGAGGTAGACATGTCCATCGGCCGTCTGGGGGGCGATCAATGTGTAGCCGCCGGCGCTGAGAGCGCTGTCATGAGCAATAAGGCCTGTGCCGCGTCGGCGTTGAGTGACCTGGTCAACGGTGGTAGCCATGGGGTTCTTTCTGTGACAGAAGGGATTGATGGCTGCCACTCTAGAAGCTCAAGAGCGTCAGGAATAGCTGATTGTTTTTTAATAGATGTCAGAAAAAACTTTACACTCAGCCCATGCCAGCGATTTCACAGGCCTTTCGATGCTTTGACGAGGTGGCGCGCCGAGGCTCGGTGCGAAAGGCCTCGGCGACGCTGCACCTGACCGCCGCAGCGGTCAACCAGCAGATCCTCAATCTCGAAGCGCAGGTCGGTCAGCCTCTGTTCGACCGGTTGCCCAGAGGCATGCAGCTGACGGTGGCGGGCGAGATCGTGCTGGCAGCAGTCAGGCGCAGTCAGCGAGACTTCGACAATGCCCTGGCCCAGGTCGAAGATCTGAATGCCTTGCGACATGGGCATGTAAGCGTGGGTGTTCCCCACGCGACGGCCGAATACCTCGTGCCTCAGGTGATTGCGGCAATGCATCAACGCTATCCCGATATCACCTTCAGCGTGCGTGCCGGAATCGGTGAAGAGCTGCTGCGCCATGTGGCTCAGGGCGAGATCGATGTGGCCTACTGCCTGCGCCGAACACCTCCTGCCGGTGTCGAGGAGATGCGCTCCTGGGCACAGCCCCTGGGCGTGGTGATGGCTCCGGATCACCCTCTGCGAATGCGTCCGCGACTGCTGCGTCTTCGTGACTGCCTGGCCTATCCGCTGATCATGATGACTCCCGACATGGAGTTGCGCAGCATGCTCGAGCGTCTGGGCGACGGTGCGCTGAGCCGGATCCAGCCGATGGTGGAGACCAGCAGCATCCCCATGGCCCGGCGCCTGGTGGCAAGCGGCCAGGCACTGGCCTTCATGCTGCCGGACAATGTGGCGGAAGACATGGCCGCTGAGCGTCTGAGCTGGCGTGCGTTGCACGATGCAGGTTCGCTGCTGCACAGCTGCGCTTATCAGCGCACCGGCTATGCGATGGCAGCCGCAACGGAAATGTTTCTGACCGAGCTGGAACATGCTGCGGACGAGTTGAAGGCGAACTTCGATACCGGTGTTTCCTGGTCCATCGGCAATCTTGCCGTTTGACCGCACAGGATCGGCAAGCATCGGAGACGCACAGCCGCCTCAACGCCAAGGGTGCCTTTGCGCAATGGCGCAGCACTTCACAGCACTTCATGAAGCGCCGCAGCCTTTGTTGCAGATGCTTGCACTCTTGACTCCAGCAGACTTCAGACTGCCACACCGTATCCCGGATCGGTCGCGGCGTCTGAGCTGATCACATGCGGGCAAACCTGCATCAGGCAATTGGATGACGAGGCATTTCACCTATGCGTAATAGCATGTGGCAAAAAGGATGCAACAGCCATGGTCGACACCACCAGTACTTCAGCCCCTGATTCCACTCGTGCACATCAGCGCCTGATGCGCCACTGGCTGCGCTGGGCGGCCATTGCTATGGCACTGCTGCTGGCCTTGATTCTGGCTGCGGCACTGCTGATTGCCTTCATGGACTGGAACAAGCTCAGGCCATGGGTCAATGAAAAAGTCAGCACTTTCGCGGGCCGCGACTTTGCCATCAATGGTGACCTGCAGCTGCAATGGACCTGGCCACAGCCCCTCGATACCGGCTGGCGCCACTGGGTGCCCGGAGTGGTGCTGCATGCCAGCGATCTGACACTTTCGCAGCCCCAGGGCTGGCTGGTTCGGCAGGCACCTGAAAAAGCCGATGACAAACAGCCGGTATTGCCTGCGACGCCCAAGGAGCTCAACACCGGTCGCCTGCCCGAGCAAGGCCAGGTAGCGAACGAGAAAAAGACGAGCGTAGATGACGACGACGCCATAGCCGATGCCGGCCGGCAACCGCCCGAACGCGATGCTCGCACCATGATCACCGCAGCAAATGCCACGGCCAGCCTGCGCCTTTGGCCACTATTGGCGCGCCATGTACAACTCGACTCCTTGCTGTTGCAGGCTCCGGATATGGTGCTGGCCCGCAACGACAAGGGCGAGAACAACTGGACATTTGACAAGCCCTCAAGCAGCGGCCCGAAGTGGAGTTTTGAAATAGGCCAGTTGCGCATCAGCGACGGCGTTCTGGGCTGGTCCGACGCCGTCAAGAACATGGCCGTGCGCGCCCGTATCGACACGCTGCGCAGACCGGTCAGCGCCGATCAACCTTATGGTGTGCGCTTCGGCCTCGCTGGCTATCTGCATCAAGGCAAGACCCGCACGCAGATTCGGGCCCAGGGTCTGGCGGGACCGGTACTGGATCTACGCCAGGACAGGCTGCGCTTTCCGCTGCGCATATCGGCCAAGGCCGGCAGCCTACAAGCGTTTGCCGAGGGGATTCTCGACAATCCCAAGACACTGGACGGACTGGACTTTCAAGTTCAGGTACGCGGCAAGAGCATGGCCGACCTGTTCGAGCTCAGCGGCCTGCTGCTGCCCGCCACTCCGTCGTTCGAGACCAGCGGCCGTCTGATCGGCAGCCTAGCGCCGGGCAAGGCCGTCTGGCAGTACGAAAAGTTTCAGGGCAAGCTAGGTCAGAGCGATTTGCGCGGCGATCTCCAATACCGCTCCGCCCAGCCTCGGCCAAAGCTGACGGCACAGCTGCACTCCAAACAACTGCGACTGGTGGATCTGGGGCCGGTCATAGGCGCAGCCCCGTCCGGTAGCCCCGACAAGCCCCAGCCCGTCAACGGCAAGGTACTGCCGCAGGTTCGGTTCCAGACCGAGAACTGGGACAAGATGGATCTCGACCTGCGTTATGAAAGCAGCCATATCCTGCGGCCCGAAGCTCTGCCCCTGCAAGACCTCAGCGTGCATGCGCTGCTGGACAACGGCAGACTCACCCTCTCGCCACTGAAGTTCGGCCTCGCCGAAGGCACGCTGAATATCGATGCCACCGTGGACAGCCATGCCAAGCCCGTTGCTGCCAAACTCAACGCACAGGTGCAGTCGCTCAAGCTCTCCGCGCTGTTTCCTACGATTGAAAAGATGAAGAAAAGCCTGGGCCGGCTCGATGGCGCAGTCGCGCTCACCGGACAGGGCGAGTCACTGGCACAGTGGCTGGGCACGGGCAATGGCTCGCTACGCCTGTTTGTACGCGACGGCACTTTCAGCTCGCAACTGCTGGACCTCGCGGGGCTGAACGTAGGCTCCATTGTCATCGCCAAGCTGTTTGGCAGCGACAAGGAAGTTCAGCTGCGCTGTGCCGTGGCCGACTTCAATGTGCAACAAGGCATTGCCCGCCCACGCATGGCCAAGCTGGCCACCACAGAAGCCGTTGTCGAGGCCACAGGCGAGATCAATCTGGCGCAGGAACAGCTCAATCTGCGCATCGTCCCCGAATCGCTGAAGTGGAAGTTCTTTTCATTGCGCACGCCACTTTATGTGCGCGGCAGCTTTGCCAAGCCCGATGTGGGCCTGGAGCCAGGCCCCCTGGCAGCCCGTGCCGGCGCTGCAGTGGCTGCTGCCGTTTTTGCGCCAGCGGCACTGGCACTGGTGCCGCTGACCGTGCCTGCCGCTGACGACGATGTGGACTGCAAGCAGTTGCTGACTCAAGTACGCAATCGCTAATACGGGCAAGCAGCTCACAGCCCGATCTCAGCATCGAGTCCTGGCACACTGCAAAGAATGCAGGCAGCCGCTCGGACGGAATATGGCGGAGGTGCCTCACACCATATTTCATGTCTCGGAGGTCAGCAAAGCAAAAGCGGCAACCGCAAGCCCTTCAGCCTGGACTGCGGCAGCGTCACGGAATCAGGCGCTCTTGAGGCGGAAGATGCTGACCATCTGCGACAGGTCGCTGGTCTGCTGCTGCATGGATTGCGCAGCAGCGGTGGACTCTTCCACAAGGGCGGCATTCTGCTGGGTCACCAGATCCATCTCGGCCACCGCGCGGTTGATCTGCTCGATGCCGCTGGTCTGCTCATGGCTGGCGGCGGTGATCTCACCCATGATGTCCGTCACGCGCTGCACGCTGCTGACGATTTCATCCATGGTCTGACCGGCCTGGCTGACCTGCGCACTGCCCTCCTCGACCTTGGTGACCGAGGCCTGAATCAGCTGCTTGATTTCCTTGGCCGCTTCAGCGCTGCGGCCAGCCAGCGAGCGCACCTCCGATGCCACGACGGCAAAACCGCGGCCCTGTTCGCCGGCACGGGCCGCTTCCACGGCCGCGTTCAGCGCCAGGATGTTGGTCTGGAAAGCAATGCTGTCGATCACGCCGATGATGTCGGAAATCTTGCGCGAAGACTGGCTGATGGCGCCCATGGTCTCCACCACTTGCGACACCACCATGCCTCCCTTGACAGCCACATCGGAGGCCGACAGCGCCAGCTGATTGGCCTGACTGGCGTTATCGGCATTTTGCTTGACCGTGGAAGTGAGCTGCTCCATGGAGGCAGCGGTCTGCTGCAAGGAACTGGCCTGCTCTTCCGTGCGCGCAGACAGGTCATGGTTGCCCGCTGCAATCTGGCCCGACGCTGTGGCAATGCTGTCCGTGCCCTGACGCACCTGCCCCACCAGCCTATCCAGGCTGGAATTCATATCGTGCAAGGCCTGCATGAGCTGCCCGGTTTCATCGCTGCTGCTCACATGGATCTGAGCCGTGAGATCACCATCGGCCACGCGGCGAGCCACTCCGACCGCATGCTTGAGCGGAGCGGTGATGCCTTGCGTTAGACGCCAGGCGCTGACAGAGCCGATGGCCAGAGCCAGCAAGGCCAGAACCAGGAAGTACGTCCTGCTGCTGCTCTCGATCTGCTCCACCTCCGCCGCCTTGGCATCCAAGCTGGCGCGCTGCAGGTTCAGCAGCTCGCCGAGCAGCTTCAGATAGCCCTGGGCGGCCGGCACATAGCTGTTGATCAGCGTGGACTCCGCCTCTTCGGCCATGCCGTCGGCCTTGAGCTGACTGACCTTGTCGCGGCTGGCAATATAGGTTTTGCGCACCAGCATGATCTTGTCCAGGATCTCGCGCTCCGCAGGCTGGGTGATCAGGGGCTCGATCTGCTTGAGCACATTGGCTGTGCTCTTGGTAGTGGCAGCCGCATCCGCCGCCAGAAACTGCACCAGACTTGCGTCGCTGCTCTTGGCGATGGCCGTGGTGCGTGCCACCGCCACGCTGACATTGCTGTTCCAGTCGCTGATCAGGCGCTCCTTGGTCAGCGGCTCCTGCATCATCTGCTGCGTGGCCTTGCCCACCGAGTGCAGCTGCCAGATGCCGATAACCGTGATCACCACGGCAAATGCCAACACCACTGCGAACCCCAGGCCCAGTCGGGCACCAATGTTCAGCTTGGTCAATCTCATCGCTTTCATCCATTCCATAGAAAAGTAAATAGCCGGCAAAGCGGCCACTCCGATACATGAAATGGGGCCGACCCGGCAAAGCCGCTTGCTGCATCACTCGCTTAGCGCAAATCGCAACACAATGTAATTAGTATTATCAAGGGATTACATCGCTGGATTGGCCGACCCGAAACATCAACGCAGCAAGCAAGGCCCTGCTACCTTCGCCAAAACAAGCAAGGGCGCAAAATGCGCCCTTGCTGTCTTTGTTACCTGCTCTGGTTAAGCAAACCCGCCGGCTCATGAGAAGCGGGGAGCCCGCTTCTCGACAAAGGCCGTCACGGCTTCACGATGATCGGCCGTTTTATGGGCAATTGCCTGATACCCGGCCGATATTTCCAGCAGCGAAGCCAGCGTGGCGTTCTGGCCCTCACGCAGCAAACGCTTTGTCATGCGCATCACCCCGCCCGGATTGGCAGCAATCTTGAGCGCCAATGCCCTGGCTGTCGGCAGCAGTTCATCCGGAGGCACGACCCGGCTCACCAGACCACAGGCCAATGCCTGGCCCGCGCTGATCGCCTCTCCCGTGAAAGCCATCTCGCTGGCCTTTGACATCCCCACCACACGCGGCAGCAACCAGGCCCCGCCATCACCAGGAACAATGCCCACGCGAACAAAGCTCTCCGCAAAAGTGGCATTCTCCGACGCAATCCGGATATCGCACATGCAGCTCAGATCCAGACCCGCGCCGATAGCCGGGCCGTTGACGGCGCAGATCACGGGAACATCCAGCTGGTAGAGGGCATTCGGAATTTGCTGAATGCCCTGGCGGTATTCCTCGCGAATCATGTCGGGAGTGAGTGCGTCATCGAAATAGCGCCTCATGTCCTTGACATTGCCGCCGGAGCTGAAAATAGAGCCGGCGCCGGTCAGGATCAGCACCTTCACGCTGGCGTCCAGGCGCACATCTGCGCAGAGCTGCACGAATTCGGCCACCGCCGTATTGCCGGTCAGCGCATTGCGTGTCTCGGGCTGATTCATGGTGACGGTCAAGATACCGCCATCGCGTTCAATGTTCAGAAATGCCATGTTCCAGGTCTCCATAGTTGTGGGGCAACTTCAAGCCAGGGCCTCGACATCGGTGATCCGCCGGATCAGATCCAGTGTCATGCCCTCGTGCGACATCAGGGCCTGTCCGGCCAATGCCTGCCAATAGGCTTCGCTGCCGGCCGTCAGGCGCCATGCATGCAGTCTGCGGGTAAACAGCTGCAGGTCATATTCCTCGGTGAAGCCAATCGCGCCATGAATCGCATGCGCAAGCTCCGTGACCACCAAAGCCGCCTCGCTGCAGCGTGCCTTGGCGACGGCCACACGCAATCTGTCAGCCGCGATGCCGTCACCACTGCAACCGAGCTGAGCCGCCATGCGGGCGGCAAACACATGCTCGCTCATGACTGCCAGCTGATGCTGGATCGCCTGGAACTTCCCGATAGCACGCCCAAACTGCTGACGCTCGTTCGCATAGTGCAAGCTACGCTGGAACACGTCACGCATGGCCCCCGCCATCTGCGCGGCCACCACGGCGGCCTGCAGGCTCCGGGCATCGAATTGCGGCCTTTGCCGGATGACGCCGGCGGCCCGCAACTGCTCTGGCGACCAGGTCAGCGACGCGTCCAGCGCCATAGCGTGTGGCGCAAGCCCAGCCTGTGACACGCTCAGCAGATGCCAGACCCCGGCTTCCTCTTGCACTTGCACCAGCACCGAGTCCGCGACTTGCCCGCCTCGCACCAGCGCGCAATGCAAACCACCATCTGTCTGCATCGCCCCCTGCGCCAGCGCAATGCTGCCGGCCGGGCAGGTCATATCCGCCTGCGCCAGCATGGCCCGCGCCAGCATGGTCTCTCCCAGAGGCAGAGGCAGGGCATGGGCTCCGCACTGCTCCAGCACGCCAAATATCTCACCCAAGCCCAGACCGGCGCCGCCCTCTTCTTCGGCCAGCAAGGCATCGGCCAAGCCGGTTTCCTCCAGCTGCTGCCATAGCCGGGCGACGGCCACCGAGCGGCTACCGGCGCTCTCGATCTCGCGAATCACCTGAGGGGTGCACCAGTCTGCCAGCACCTTGCGCGCGGCATCTGCAAACAAATCGTTATTGCTCATGAACTTGCCTCCGATCAGCGCAAACCCAGTCCACGGGCGATCATGCCGCGCAGAATGTCACGCGTGCCACCGCGCAAGGAAAACGAAGGAGAAGCTTCAGTGACGTACTTGAGCGTCAGCAGCAGCTCCACCGGAACATCCTCGACCGGTCGGGCAAACAGCTCCTCGGCAATGGCTGCCGGAATCATCTGCTCCAGTGTCGTGCCCAGCTCCTTGACCAGTGCGGCCTCCACAACAGGACTTGCTCCCTGGGTCAGCTTCTGCTGCACGGATACCGACATCGCGCGCAGCGGTGCCAGTTGCGTCAGCACCTTGCCCGCAAGCCGCATGCCGGACTCGGTGCGTCCCTGCGGCGTGCGTGCATACTGCAGCCATTGATCGAACAGCACGATGCTGGAGAAAAGGCGCTCCGGGCCGCTGCGCTCGAAAGCGAGTTCGGCGGTAACCTGTTCCCAGCCCTGACCTTCGGCACCGATCAGCGCATCGGCCGACAGCTGCACATTCTCGAAAAAAACCTCGCAGAAATGGCTGTCACCCGATAGATCCTGGATGGGACGCACCGTCACACCGGGCAATGTCAGGTCCACGATGACTTGCGACAAGCCCTTGTGACGGTCCTCGGCACTGCCGGAGGTTCGCACCAGAGCAATCATGTACTGGCAGTGATGCGCGTTGGTGGTCCAGATCTTCTGGCCATTGAGCAAGAAGCCCTGCTCGTTGGGAACCGCTCTAGTCCTCACACTTGCCAGATCCGAGCCTGCATTGGGCTCGCTCATGCCGATACAGAAAAACACCTCTCCCCGGCAGACTCTGGGAATGTAGAACTGCTTTTGTGCTTCCGTACCATATTTGAGGATCAGCGGCGCACTCTGGCGGTCGGCAATCCAGTGCGAGCCCACAGGCGCACCGAAGTTCAGACACTCTTCCACCAGCACATAGCGGGCGAACGCGCTGCGCTCGCCTCCGCCATAAGCCTTGGGCAAGGTCATGCCGATCCAGCCCTTTTCACCCAGCTTGCGACTGAGTGCCGGGTCATATCCGCTCCAGGATTTGGCACGGACATGCGCAGGAATGTCTTTGACCGCGTCCTGCAGAAAAGCACGCACCTCGGCGCGCAGTGCCTCGCCTTCCGGCGGGATGCCTGTCAGGCTCAGTCCATCGAGAATGGTCATCGTCTTGCTTTCTCTCAGTCCAGGGACACGCCCGTGCTTTTGACAACCCCTGCCCAGCGCTTGATTTCGCTCTGGATGTAGTCGCCATACGCTTTGGGCGTAGACCCCAGCGGCTCCGCACCCTGCACGCGCAGCTTCTCCAGCACTCCCGGATCCTTGAGCGCCTTCATCAGCTCGGCATTCAGGCGTTCCACGACCGCAACAGGTGTTTTGGCGGGCACCATCACGCCTTGCCAGGCTCCGGCCTCGAATCCGGTCATGCCGCTTTCGGCCAGCGTAGGCGCATTGGGGAAATTGGGAATCCGTGCGGCCGTGCTGACGGCCAGCAGCCGGAGCCTGCCGTCCTTGATGAAAGGCGCCACCGAATTGATGGTGTCGGTCATGAAATCTATCTGGCCAGCCACCAGGTCCACGTCGGCAGGGGCGCTGCCTTTGTAAGGCACATGACTTGCATCCAAGCTGTAGTGCTGCACCACCTGAAAAGCCGCCAGGTGCGTGACATTGCCGTTGCCAGCCGAGCCGTAGGAGAGCTTGCCTTTGTGCTCCTGCGCGTACTTCACGAGCTCCTGCACGGTGTTGGCAGGCACCTTGGGATTGACGACAAGCCCCAGTGGCACCACCGCCGTCAAGGCCACGGGGCGCAGATCCCTGGTCACGTCATAGCTCATCTTCTTGTAGAGCGACGAACTGAGTGCAATCGAGGAAGTGTTGTAGAGCACGGTGTAGCCGTCGGCCGGCGCCTTGGCCACCAGCGCATTGCCGATGTTGCCGTTGGCACCAGGCCGGTTGTCCACGATGACCGACTGCCCCAGTTGCTGGCCTACCTGCTGCGCCAGCACCCGCGCCACCATGTCTGTGGGACCGCCGGGCGGGAAAGGGACGATCAGCGTGATCGGCTTGCTGGGCCAGTTGTCCTGCGCGTGCGCCGCACCACAAACGGCCAGCGCGACAACGGCCGGCGCGGCAACGGCGAGCAGCGAGGACCGACGTGAAAATCGATAACTCATCTTGTGTCTCCTGTAGTTTTCTCATCTCGGCGCACTGGAAAGTGCGCACCGGTGCAACGGCATCCGCGGCAGCGCGGACCTAAGCTTCACGGCCGGCCAGCAGGCGCACGGCGGTATAGACCATCACCTGCTGGTGACGCTGGTTGTAGACCTCGATCCGCGAACTCACTACTGCGCGACCGCCTTTGCTCGTTGGCTTGATGTCGATCACTTCGAGCAGCGCCTCAATGGTGTCGCCCACCACCACAGGAGCCAGAATCTTCTGGTGCAACTCGAGCATGGCCAGGCCCGTACCCTGGATCATGCTTTGCAGGATGAAGCCTTCGATCAAGGTGTAGGTGAGTGCGCCCGGCACCGGGCGGCCCTGAATGGCACCGCCGTCATAGCCGTCCTCGATGAAGATCGCCTCGAGCATGCCCGTGGTGTTGATGAAGTTGACCAGATCGGTCTCGGTCACCGTACGGCGAAAGGTGCGCAGTTGCTGACCTACCCGCAGGTCCTGCCAGACAAAACCCTGGCCCATGCGCGGCGTGTCTGCCAGCGCCGCGGCACGGTTTTCAGTAGATGAAATCAAATTGCTCACGCTCATTCTGTCTCCGCTTCATGCTGTTTGTTCAGCAGTCTTTCGACTGCAAGGCCGCAATGCGCGCGTCGTCCCAGCCTGCCTCGCGCAGCAATGCCTGCGTGTGCTCACCCAGGCGCGGGGGCATGCCTATCGGTGGCTGGGTACCGTTGATACGCACGGACGAACGCGGAAATTTCACAACCCCCATCGCCGCGTCTTTCTTCTCGACAAAAAAGCCGGTGGCCTGCAAATGCGGGTCATGGGGCAGATCGTCCATGCGAGTCACCGGGGCGGCTGGAATCTCCAGCTGTTCGCAGTTGGCCAGCCAATAGGCGGTGTCCTTTTGCGCCACGTAGCCGCTCATCGTCTCCAGCAGCTCGGCGATGTGGCGGGTGCGCATCGCCTGGGTGGCAAAGCGCTGGTCCTGTGCCAGCTGGGGCTGGCCAACGGCTGCAAAGAAACGGCGCCAGTGCGCATCGGTGTAAGGCATCAGGCAGACATGGCCGTCCAGCGTCCTGTAGGGCTTGCGCCAGGGCGCCATCACGCGCGGATAGCCCGCGCCACTCTGCGCGGGTGTGAAGTGCATGCCGTAGAAATGCTCCACCAGGTTGAAGCCCGCCATGGTTTCGTACATGGGCACTTCCACATAGCTGCCCTCGCCCCTGCGCTCGCGCTGGTAGAGCGCCGCCAGCACCGCATGCGCGGCCACCAGAGCGCAGGTCTTGTCGGCCGCAATCGTGGGCAGATAGCGGGCCTCGCCCGTCTGGCGCTGCATGAGATCGGCCAGGCCACTCATGCCCTGGATCACGTCGTCATATGCAGGCTGCCCGGCATAGGGGCCGTCTTCGCCAAAACCGTGCAGGCCCACATAGATGAGGCGCGGATATTGCTTGCGCAGACTGTCCGGATCGAGCCCGAGCCTGGCCAGCTTTTGCGGGCGCATGCTGTGCATGAGCACATCGGCGCCCTGCAACAGCGCATGCAGCGCGGCCTGCGCCTGCTCTTGCTTGAGGTTCAGCACCACACTTTTCTTGCTGCGATTGGAGCCCATGAACATGGCCGCCATGCCAGGCTCCAGCGCCGGGCCGGTGTGGCGCGTGGAGTCGCCCTGCGGCGGCTCGATCTTGATCACCTCGGCACCGTAGTCGGCCAGCACCTGGCTGGCCATGGGGCCGAAAATCACGCTGGAAAGGTCCAGTACCCGCACCCCTGACAATGCCCCCAGGGCTTGGTCCTGGCCCGCGATGCGCGTGTGCGTCAACGATTCCTGGCTGTTCATCCCAATACTCCACTGTCCCGATAGGCCTGCATTTGCTGAACAGACAGACCCAGATGGCGCTCCAGCAGCTCTTGTGTGTGCTGGCCCAGCTGAGGCGGTGCATGGCGATACATCACCGGTGTGTCCGACAAGCGGATGGGGCTGGCGACCAGCGGCACCTGGCCTGCCTTGGGGTGTGTCATGGCGATCTGCATGCCGCGAGCCCTGACCTGCGGATCCTCGAACACCTCACGCACCGTGTTGATGGGGCCGCAAGGCACGGCATGCTGCTCCAGCAACTGCACCCAGGCCCTGGTGCTGCGCGTGAGCGTCACGCGGCGGATCATCGCAACGAGCTCGGCTCTATGGGCCAGCCGCGCCGCATTGCTCCGAAAGCGCTCGTCCTCGGCCCATTCGCTCCTGCCTGCCGCCTGGCAGAAGCGGGCAAACTGGCCGTCATTGCCCACGGCCAGGATCATGTGGCCGTCTTCGGTCGGGAACTCCTGGTAGGGCACCGTGTTCGGATGCGCGTTGCCCATGCGCTGAGGCACCTGATCCCCGTACAGATAGTTCATGCTCTGGTTGGCCAGGCAGGCCACGCCGACATCGAGCAAAGCCAGATCTATGTGCTGGCCGCGCCCCGTATGCTCGCGGGCCTGCAGGGCCGCCAGAATCGCCGTGCTGGCATATAGCCCGGTGAGGATGTCGGTCAGCGCCACGCCAACCTTCATGGGGCCGCCTCCGGGCTGGCCATCGGCGTGGCCCGAAATACTCATCAGCCCCCCCATGCCCTGAATCAGAAAGTCATAGCCCGCACGATGCGCATAGGGACCGTCCTGACCGAAGCCTGTGACCGAGCAGTAGACCAGACGCGGATTCAGGGCACTGAGGCTCGCGTAATCAAGCCCGTACTGCGCCAGACCGCCAGTCTTGAAGTTCTCGATCAGCACATCGCATCGGGCCGCCAGCTGACGCACGATCTCCTGGCCTTCGCCGCGGGTGAAGTCCACGGAAATCGACTGCTTGTTACGGTTGGTGCACATATAGTAGGCCGACTCCCCCGTCGGCAAGCCTTCGGGGTCGGCCACATAAGGCGGCCCCCAGGCACGCGTGTCGTCACCCGTGCCCGGTCTTTCGACCTTGATCACCTCGGCTCCCAGATCCCCGAGGGTCTGCGCCGCCCACGGGCCTGCCAGAACCCTTGAAAGATCAAGCACCTTGATGTGCTGCAGCGCCTGTGCCGGCCGGCTGTCATTGGCTTTCATTGCAGGGGAACCTTGGCCTTGACGACGATGCGCTTCCAGAGCGCGATCTCGTTCTTCTGGAATTCATGCATCTGTGCCGGGCCGCCGGTCATGGGAATGGCTCCCAGACGCTCGTAGAAGGCACGGGTTTCATCCATCTTCGAGATGGCGGTGAAAAGCTCGGCGAGCCTGGCAGTCTCTGTAGCCGGTGTCCTGGCGCTCACCATGGCCCCCACCCAGGTGTAGGCCTCGAAACCTGGCAATCCAGCCTCGGTGGCCGTGGGGATCTCGGGCGAGGTGCTCACGCGCTTGTCGGAGGCCACAGCCAGGACCTTGACACGCCCTCCTCGGGCCAGCTCCTGGACTGCCGTGACCTCTGCGAAGGTGTAGTCCACCGTCCCTGAAGCGACGGCCGTGGTGGTCTCCCCTGCGCCCTTGAACGGGACATGCACGGTTTCGATCCTGGCAGCGTCGTTGAGCAGCTCGCCCATCAGCTGATAGCCTGCCGAGCCGGCCCCGAAATTCACCTTCCCCGGGTTGGCCCTGGCATGGCTGATCAGGCCCTTCAGGTCGGAGTAGGCCGCTTGGGGCGCGACGGCCAGCATGGCCGGCGAGCGCATCATCATGGTCAGCGGCGCAAAGTCCGTTAAGGGATCGTAGGGCAGATGCCTGAACAGCGCCGCATTGACCGCCAGCGTTGAATTGCTGCCGATGAACACGGTATAGCCGTCGGCGGGCGCCGACAGCACCTGCTTGACGGCGATGAAGCCGTTGGCTCCTGCCTTGTTTTCGACGACCACAGGCTGGCCCGTGAGCTCCTGCAGCTTGCGCCCGAAATAGCGCGCCGAGGTGTCGGTGCCGCTGCCCGGCCCGAAGGGCACGATGAGCTTGATCGGCTTGGCAGGAAAGCCCTGAGCCGGTGCCTGAGCCATAGAGGGCATGCCGGCGCCGAGCAGGCCGCAGCCCAGCAGTGCCGCCAGCAGGTATCTGCGTGCTTGTTTCAAGTTTGTCTCCTGATACGGAATTGCTGCCGTGTTTTTTCTTGTGAGCCCACTTTAGGCAGGCGTGAAATTAATGTCTAATATTAAAAATTTCGTTTTTGATATCGATTGAATATCAATGAATCTCAAGCAACTGCAGCAGTTCATTGCCCTGGCCGAAACCGGTAACTTTCACCGTGCCGCTGAGCAACTGCATATGGCCCAGCCGCCGCTGTCCATCTCGATTCGCAAGCTGGAAGAGGAGCTGGGCAGCGCCTTGTTCGATCGAACCAGTACCGGAGTCGTGCTGACGCCTGCCGGCAAGGCCATGCTGGAGAGCGCACGCGCCACCCTGTTTCATGCCGAGCAATGTCGCCAGGCTGTGCGCGATACCAGGGAAGGCGTGGGCGGCCTGATACGGCTGGGCTTTGTCGGTTCGGCCACCTACGAACTGCTGCCGCGCCTGATTCCCTCGTTTCGCGAGCGCTACCCCAAGGTCGGGCTGGAGTTCTACGAAGCGACCAGCGCCGAAATCCTCGAAGGGCTGGCAAGCCGGCGCTTCGATGCCGGCCTGCTGCGCTACCCCGTGCTAGAACTCGATGAGCGCATCGCGCTCACGCCGCTGGATCAGGACGAGTTCGTGCTGGCCGTCTCGGACAACAGTCCCCTGGCGCAGCGCGACGCCATTGCCCTGTCCGAGGCAGCGCATGAGCCTTTTGTGATGTATCCGCAGGACACGGTACCCAGCCTCGCCGCACTGGCCAAGCTACGCTGCCAGCAATCGGGCTTCACCCCGCGCATCGCCCAGGAGGCCATGCAGGTGCAGACCATCATGAGCCTGGTGGCTTCCGGCCTGGGTGTGGGTCTGGTCGCTGGCGTCTCGCATCTCGTTCAGCCGCGCGGCGTGAAGTGTTTGCCACTGCTGGACAATCCTCCGGGCTTTCATGTGGGCATTGCGCTGGTGCATTCGCTCACGCCGGGCAGCCGGGCAGTGCAGACGCTCATTGAACATGCACTGCAATTTGCCAAGCTGCCGGCAGCGTCCTGAATTCGCAGTGGCCAGCGCGCACCTGCCTCGGCAGGCTCAATGAAAATCCCGGCTGTTCAGCCCGACCTCGGCAAACCGCCCCAGCCAGCGGGTCACATCCCTGGCCTTCATCACGACCAGATGGCGAACCGCAGGTTCATCCCCTTTCTTGGCCGCAGGCATATCCCCTGCTGATTCCGGCGTCTCCAGTTGCGGGGCCGTGCTGCGCTGCCAGATGCCCTCCACGGCCAGCAGACGCGAGGCCAGCAACGCAGAGCGCCAGCGGGCAAAGGTCTGACTCCAGACCACCAGGTTGATGACGCCGGTTTCGTCTTCCAGCGTGATGAACAGCGTGCCGTTGGCGGTAGGCGGACGCTGGCGCACGGTAACAATGCCGCAGGCGCGTACATTCTGGCCTGGCAGCATATGACGCAGCTCGGCTGCGGTCTTCAGCCCATGGCGCGCCAGCCTGGGACGCAGCAAGGCCAGCGGGTGGCGGCGCAGGCTCAGACCGGTGGCGGCATAGTCGAACATGATTTCCTCGCCCTCGGCGGCCTGGGGCAGCTCAAGCCTCGGCTCATGAATCGCAGCTTGGGCAAAGATGGGTGGCAGGCTGGCCTGCGCAGCAGCATCCCACATCTGCTGGCGACGGTGACCGGCCAGGCTGCGCAGCGCATCCGCTGCGGCCAGGGCTTCCATATCCGCCTTGTCCAGCCGGGCTCGGATGACCAGATCGCTCACGTCCTTCCACGGAGCCTGCGCAGCTTCCCTCTCGATTCGCAGCGCTGCGGCCTTGCCCAGCCTGGCAACCCGGTTCAGCCCCAGGCGCACGGCCGGCTGGGGCTGGGCCACGCCGCGCATGGCTTGCAGAGGGGCTTCGAGCGTGCAATGCCAGTGGCTATGACAGACATCGACGGGCAGCACGCGCACGCCATGGCGGCGCGCATCCTGCACCAGCTGGGACGGCGAATAAAAACCCATGGGCTGGGCATTGAGCAACGCCTGCAGAAAGATGGCTGGCTCATGGCGCTTGAGCCAGGCGCTCGCATAGGCCAGCAGCGCAAAACTGCAGGCATGACTTTCGGGGAAGCCATATTCGCCAAACCCCAGCATCTGCGCAAAGATGGCGTTGGCAAATGCGGGGCTGTATTCCTTGGCCAGCATGCCGCCGACAAGCTCGTCTCGGAAGCGATGCACCCCGCCCTTTCGCTTCCAGGCGGCCATGGAACGGCGCAACTCGTCCGCCCTGCCCGGCGAAAAGCCCGCGGCATCGATGGCGATCTGCATCACCTGCTCCTGGAAAATGGGCACGCCCAAGGTGCGCTTGAGCGCATTTGCAAGCTCCGGCTTCTCAAGCTTGAGCGGCAGCTTGCGGCGTTCACGCTCACGTGCCAGCAGATAGGGATGGACCATGCCGCCCTGAATCGGGCCGGGGCGCACGATGGCAACCTCGACCACCAAGTCATAGAAAGTGCGCGGCTGCAGGCGCGGCAGCATGCTCATCTGGGCGCGGCTTTCGATCTGGAAAGTACCCACGGTATCGGCCTGGCAAATCATCTCGTAGGTCGCAGCATCCTCCTGCGGAATCTGGTGCAGCCCCCATGGCTCGCCACGCCAGCGGGCACGCTCGTTCAAGGCATTGCGCAACATGGTGAGCATGCCCAGGGCCAGCACATCGACCTTGAGCAGGCCCACGACATCGAGATCGTCCTTGTCCCACTGTATGACGGAGCGCTTGGCCATCGTGGCAGGCTCCACGGGCACCAGGCGCGTGAGCTTGCCCTCGGTCAGCACAAAACCGCCCACGTGCTGGCTGAGGTGGCGCGGGCTGTCCTTGAGCTGCCAGGCCAGCTCTATCCAGAGGCGCAGCCGATGCGCGCCCACTGCGCAATTCATTTCGCGTGCCAGCACCTCGGCTTCCTGGAGCTTGCGCTGCCCCCAGTCTTCGGGCAGTGCTTCGGGCGCCTGCTCCTCCTCTGCCGAATCGGCCGCCTCTGCATGCGTCTGTGCTTGCGCCTGGGCATGCTCGCTGAACCAATACTGCCCCTTAGCCAGGGCATCGATCAGATCGGCAGGCAGGCCCAGCGCCTTGCCCACATCGCGCAGCGCGCTACGGCTGCGCCAGCAACTGACCACGGCCGTGAGCGCGGCGCGGTCGCGCCCGTATTTGTCGTAGATGTACTGGATGACCTCTTCACGCCGCGCATGCTCGAAGTCCACATCGATATCGGGCGGCTCGCTGCGCTCCTTGCTGATAAAGCGCTCGAACAGCAGATTGTTGTTTTCCGGATCTACCGCCGTAATGCCCAGGCAGTAGCAGACCGCAGAATTGGCCGCCGATCCGCGCCCCTGGCACAGAATGCCGACGCTGCGCGCATAGCGCACGATGTCATGCACGGTGAGAAAGTACATCTCGTACTTCTGACCCTCGATCAGCGCCAGCTCTTTATGCAGTTGATCGTTCACGTCCTCGGGAATGCCCTGGGGATAGCGTCCCGCCGCGCCATCCCAGGTCAGCCAGGCCAGGGTCTGCGTGGCCGTCATGCCGGGCAGCACGCTCTCCTGAGGATAGTGGTAGCGGATCTCGTCCAGGCTGAAGCTGCAGCGCCCGGCCAGCTCCAGCGTCGCCTCCAGCATGACCCTGGGATAGAGCGAAGCCAGCCGCAGACGCGAGCGCAGATGCCGCTCGGCATTGGGCTGCAGCGCAAAGCCGCATTCGGCCACGGTGCGCCCCAGGCGTATTGCCGTGACCACATCCTGCAGCGGCTTGCGCGAGCGCGCATGCATATGGACATCTCCGCAGGCCAGCAGCGGCAGGCCCAGCACCACGCCAGCCTGCTGCAGGGTCTGCAGCCACAGGCTGTCGTCGGGCGCCAGATGCAGCTCCACACCCAGCCACAGGTTATTTGTCGAAAAATGCGCTGCAACGTTTTCCAGAAGAGCGGTTACAGCGATCAAATCCGATGCATTGAGCTGCTCGCGCTGCGGCAGCAGCAGACATTCGCAGCCCTGCTGCAGCAGTTGCCAGGGACTGGATTCATCGACCAGATACTCCCCTTTGGCAGCCCGGCTGCGTGCAACGGTGATGAATTCACAGAGATTGCCCCAGCCTTGCAAATCACGCACCAGCACCACGATCCTGAACGAGCCCCAGGCGAATTCGCTGCCATGGATCAGGTGCAGGTCGCTGTCTCGCGCCGCCTCATGGGCCCGCACGGCACCAGCCACCGAACACTCGTCGGTCAGCGCCAGCGCCGCATAGCCCAGGCTTTTGGCCCGGTGCACCAGCTCGGCAGGCGATGAAGCACCGCGCAGAAAACTGAAATTCGAGAGGCAATGCAGCTCGGCATAGGCCAGCGGCCCTCTGCCCATGCCCTGGGCCACGGGGCTGGCCGGTACGGCGGCAGGCGGCGGCCCTGCGAGGCGCAGTGCGGGAGCGGACGGCTCGATCAGGATCTGCTCAGCCATACACGCCTTGTGCAAACCAGCTGGCGGGGCTGGCTGTCATGCTCATCAGGTGTTCGCTACGGGCGCGCTCGCGGTAAATCCAGACATGGCCGACCACGGCGTTATAGGCCACGAAATAGTCACGCACGGCCAGGCCGGCCGGCGCGCCGGCCTGGGCATCGCCAGCCGCATCCCACCAGCCGGACTCCAGCCTGTAGGGCCCGGCCCTGAGCTGCAGCGGCCCATGCCATTGGGGACGATTGCCCTGCACGGGCAAGGCCTGGGGCTGGGGCAGCAGCCAGGGCGGCCACAGGGCTTGCCAGGGGTCGGCACAGCCGGGCTGACGGCGTGGCCCGAAGCCGGCTCCCACCTCGGCCCTGGCGCTAGCCCTGGTGCCGCCTGGCTTCTGGCTCTGTAGCAGCTTCGCCGCAGCTTGCCAGCACTGCATCTGCTCGGGCCTGTGATCGGCCAGCGGCCGCACCATTTGCACGGCTTCCTCGCCCCAGCGGGCGCTCAGGCGTTCCACCCATTCATGCCAGGCCAGACTGTCCGACGGGCTCTGGCCCTGGACGGCAGGCAGGCAGCTCAGCGGCTCTGCCGCCCAGGCAACCGTCTCCAGCGCCTGCAACTCCAGCATGTCCACGGGGGCGCGCCAGCGCTGCTGACCCAGGTGCTCACGCAACAGGCGCTGCAAATGCGCCATGCCCTGCGTGGGCTGGGCCGTGCGGATGACAAGCGCTTCCCAGGCCGGTAGCTCCTGGCCGTCGATACGACGCAGATCATGGTGCCAGCGCAATCGCAGCGCCAGCACCGCATGGTGACGGGCCTGCAACCAGGACTGCAGCGCGCGCAACAGCGGCTGCGCGGCATGGAGCACGGCATCGGCATGGTGAGCCGGGTAACCCAGGTCGTGGCGCAGCAGGAATTGCTGGGGCAGTTGCAGCCAGTCAAGCGGCTGGGGCAGCAGACCATAGGCCTCGTCGAGCGCACGCAAGGCCTTGGCTCCAATGCGGCGCGACAGCCCCGCGCGCGGCAATGCTCGCACATCGCCCCAGCTGCGGCAACCCAGGCGCAGCAGCACGGAGCTGTGCTGCTCCAGGGCGCTCAGCGTCCATAGCGGCAGCGCATCGGCATGCAGCGATGACTCGGACATGGACAGGGAAACAGGGACGGAGCCGCAAGGCCGGGCCTGCTGCAGCCGCAGCCGTGCCAAAGCCTGCCAGGCCGTGCCGCCCTGGCCGCGCAGCGGCTGCAATGCCGCATCGCCGCCCCCGGACTCCGGGGGGCCAGCCTGACAAGCTTGCGCAAAAGCACTGTCCAGCCGCGCCAGCAAGACCTCGGCTCCGCCCCAAAGACGCTGCACCAGGCTGGTCTCCATGAGCAAGGCGTCTTCGAGCAAGGCCACACGCGGCGAAAACTCCAGCGCCCACCAGCAGGCACTCTCAGCCACCGGGCTTGACTCGCTCAGGCAGGCCAGAGGCCAGGCCATCCAGTGCTCTGCACTGCCCATCTCATGCCTCCGTCATCCAAGGCGAGGCCGTTGCAGGAGCGGCGACTGTCATGCGCCCTTGCATGAGCATGGCAGCCTCCTCGCTCTGGCGCGCATGTCTTTGGGCCTGCGCCTGCAGCACGGGCTGCCAGGCCCACTGCGAAAGCGCGAGCTGTATGGGGCGCTCCAGCAAAGGCCCACGGCGCTTCAGTATCTGTATCCGCAAACCCGGCGCCTGCTGAGCAGCGAAGACTGTCGTAGCTCTCTCCAGTCTCAACCGCAATGCGGCGGGGGAGCTGCGCGACTCGGCCTGCAGCTCCTGCCATAGCCACAGAGGCCGGCCCTGCGAAGCGGCGGCCAGCTGCAAGCGGCGCAGCGTGGACGCGGGAAATTCGGGCAACCAGGCCAGCACCGCCAGCACATCCCGGCAATGCAGAGCCTGCTCGCAGGCCCAGGCCAGATCCTGGGCACTGCGCCCCGGCTGCACCGCGCACAGCCGCTTCGCGTCAATACCGGCGGCCTGCAATGCCGGGGCAAAAGGCAGATAGGGTGGAGCCACCAGCACCAGTTGGCCCAGCCCTGAATCCGCGCGTGAAGCCGCATGCTGCCGGACACGGGCGGCCAGCGCCGGCAACAGCAAGGCCCACTCCGCATGGCAGTGCGCTGGTTGCTGCAGCTGAATCAAGGCATTGCCGGGCCAGCCGCCGCCCGGCAGCTCGGCATCCAGCGCAGCATGCCCGCTGGGCCAGACCTGAGAGCCGGCGCCCGCCTGCCAGTCCGTGCCGCGCCAGACACCGGGAATCTGTATGGTGGACAAATGCGGGCTGCCCGCAGCGGGCAGACCCGGCCGCACGCCCTGCTCTGCACCTGTTTGCTGCCGGACAGACTCCGTCATGCCGGGCGGTGAGCCAGGATGGGCCAAGGATGTCAGGGGCTGGGTATGCATGCGAAAGCTCTTGATTACTGTACAAATATACAGTTATCCAAGTTTCCGCGCAAAACAAGACCTTAATATCGGCAGCAGATACAGTCGACCCTTGTAGATCGGACGTCGTGCGCTATCAAAAATACTTTTTCAGGATAGCGCAAGCAGACGCAGCAAAGCATGCCGCGCTGCGGCGTGATGCACAGAATTTTGAAGAAATACCGGTTTAGCGCCTGTCAATCAAGCGCCTGCCGCTATCAAACTTGAGGCCAGCCGTCCTGGGCAAAACTCGCAGTCAATGTCCTCAATTGAGCGACTGCCTGTCGGCATTCATGGCCGAGCTGCGGCCTGCCTGCGGCATCAACTGAGCACAGGCCTCGCACCATTCGGCCACGGCGACTTCCAGCGTGGAGCCGCCCTGCCCCAGCGTGGGCCAGCGGCGCAGGCAGTCGTTCATGATGGCCTGCAACTGCCACAGGGCCTCGCGGTTGACCAGGGCCAGCTCACTCATGCCCAAGGCGTCGTCCTTGAAATAGCTCAGCACGTCCAGCTGCTGGCTGGGGTGAGAGCCTGCCTCGGCCAGCTGTTTCTGCAGTTGCGCAAGACTAGCTTCCACGGCCACCGCCGCCTGCGCATCGGGCATTTGCTGCCAGTGCTCGGGAAAGTCGCGCCTGAGTTCGCTCCATTTGCGCAGCGCAGCCTCTAGAGCCGCAATACTGTGGGAGAACTCGGCCTGCAGCGGCGCCAGTGGCTTGCCGGGACTGATTTCGTCGTAGAGCAGCGGCAGAATCAGGTGCACCAGATCGGCCGGATAGCTCTTGTGGTTCATGCGCAGCATGAGCGACAGGCGCTGGCCCGGCATGTCCGTGAATTTCTCGAAGAAGGCCGAGACCACCTCGGCCAGCAACAGCACCTGACCCATGGGAGAAATGGCGTTGCCCTTGATGCCGCGCGGATAGCCGGAACCATCCATGCGCTCATGGTGCTCGAGCACGGCGATTTCCACGGCGCGCGAATACAGTTCGGTACTGCGCACCACCAGCATGGCGGTGACGGAATGCGCGACCAGATGCTTGCGTTCCTCGCCGCTCAAGCGATGGTCCGGGTCGGTCCAGACCGGGTCCATATAGAGCATGCCTACATCGTGCAGCAGCGCGGCCGTGGCCAGCGGCACGCATTCGCGCTCGGTCCAGCCGTTCTTGAGCGCCAGAAAGATCGCCACCAGCGTCATCTGCAGACTGTGCTGGTAGAGGTCGCTGCGCTGCTCGCGCATGACGGTGAGCTTGAAGGCAATGGCCTGGGGCAGCAGCAGACTCTTGAGCGGCGCCAGCAGACGCTCGATATCGCCGATGGACGCCACCATGCGATGCAGCAGATCGACCTGTTCGCATTGCTGGCGCGCCAGAGCGACCAGGGATGTCACGTCGACCAGGTCGCCCGTGATCAGGTTGGCATCGATCGGGTCACGCAGCTTGTGCATGACCAGACGGTCATAGAGACGACTGTCAACACGTGTGCCTTTGTCCACCAGTTTCATGCCCTTATCGGTATAGATTGCATCGCCTGTCATGACCTCCGTATGCTCGGCCATATCAGTGACTGCGCGCAAAAAATGTACATCGGTCTCGTGCCCTTGCGCACCAGCGTTCTCACTCATCAAAGCGCTCTGTTTCTGTCTGCTCAATCAAACTCGATTGTTGCAGATTGCAATAATTTGTGGGCCACAATTAAAGCAAAAACAGCTTGCATCGCTTGCCCTATCGACCCCGACAGCTATTAATTCTGTCAATGCTGCAGAAAAAGGCGCAAAAAAAGAACCGCCGCAGCGGTTCTTGCCTGGGAGCGCAGCGCCGCTTATTTCAGCAGCGTCACACCCGTCTTGGACTGGATCTCGTCAAAGCTCACGCCATCGGCCAGTTCCACCAGCTTCAGGCCTTCGGGTGTCACGTCCATCACGCCCAGATCGGTGATGATGCGATCCACCACGCCCAGACCCGTCAGCGGCAGGGTGCAGCTGGGCAGGATCTTCAGGTCGGTCGTGCCGTCCTTTTTCTTGGCCACATGTTCCATGAGCACGATGACGCGCTTGACGCCCGCCACCAGGTCCATGGCTCCGCCCATGCCCTTGACCATCTTGCCGGGAATCATCCAGTTGGCCAGATCGCCTTTTTCGGACACCTGCATGGCGCCCAGAATGGACAGATTGATCTTGCCGCCGCGAATCATGGCAAACGACTGATCAGAGCCGAAAATGGCCGAACCGGGAAGCGTGGTCACGGTCTGCTTGCCGGCGTTGATCAGGTCGGCGTCGACCTGGTCTTCGGTCGGGAAGGGGCCGATGCCCAGCATGCCGTTCTCGGACTGCAGCCACACTTCCTTGTCACCCGTGTGGTTGGCCACCAGCGTGGGAATGCCGATACCGAGGTTGACGTAGAAACCGTCTTCGAGTTCTTGGGCCGCGCGCGCGGCCATCTGGTCTTGGGTCCAGGGCATAAGAGCCTCCTGAATAAATCTTGATTGACGTTATTGGTAGTCGCCGGAGTCGATCATGGGCTGCAGGTGCGAAACCACACCATCGAGCAAGTGCAGCAGATCGACGCTCTGGCCGTCTTCGAGCCGTTTGAGGACCATGTCGCGAGCCCCCACCTGGATACTGGTTTCGCGGTAGCGCACAACGGGGTCGGTTCCCCAGTCGTCGCTCACCATATGCCAGTCCATATCGTCCATTTCGCAGCTCAGCGCGTCCCCCAGCACCACACCCAATCCTCGGGCCAGCAGCAGGTTGTCGGCCGACACCAGGCCACGATCGAGCAACTGCTGCAGCTGCGCCAGGCCAGAGCGGTCCATGCTCCAATCGCTCAGCCCCAGTTCACGGGCCGCGACCTGGCACACCAGCAAGCGTTCGCGCTCCAGTTGCTCCAGCTCCTGCGCAGCCAGCGCACGAAAGACCGGTATGTCGGCCTGGGCGGCAGCCTCGGGCGAATAGGACGTATCCGCCATATTTCAGGCTTCGCGCACGGTGCGCTTTTCGATGCGCTTTTCGGGATTGGCGTTGTGCACGATGCGGTGCACATAGATGCCGGGCAGATGGATGTCGTCGGGAGCGATCTCGCCCACTTCCACCAATTCCTCGACCTCCACCACGCAGACCTTGCCACAGGTGGCTGCCGCAGGGTTGAAGTTGCGCGCCGTCAGGCGGAACTGCAGATTGCCGCTCTTGTCCGCGCGCCAGGCCTTGACCAGGGACACATCGGCCACGATGGCGTGCTCCATCACATAGGTCTCGCCATCGAATTCGCGCAATTCCTTGCCCTCGGCCACCAGCGTGCCCACACCGGTCTTGGTGAAGAAGGCGGGAATACCGGCGCCGCCGGCGCGCATCTTCTCGGCCAGCGTGCCCTGAGGCGTGAACTCCAGCTCCAGCTCACCGGCCAGGTACTGACGCTCGAACTCCTTGTTCTCGCCCACATAGCTGGAGATCATCTTCTTGACCTGGCGGGTGTCCAGCAGCTTGCCCAGACCAAAGCCGTCCACGCCGGCGTTGTTGGATGCCACCGTGAGGTTCTTGACGCCGCTGGCGCAAACCGCATCGATCAGGGCCTCGGGAATGCCGCACAGGCCGAAGCCGCCAACGGCCAGCAATTGCCCGTCGGACACCACGCCCTGCAGCGCCGCTTCTGCGGATGGGTAGAGCTTTTTCACACATGTCTCCTTGAAATTGGATGCGCTACGATACTACGTACTTAAGTAAGTAGTTTTTCGTAAAGAGCAGTACCATGGTTGTGGATTACCGGCTGGCGTTCGACGCCGCCCCTGTAGGTCTCGTCATCTCGCGCAACCGCATCATGATTGACTGTAATCGGCAATTGTGTGAAATGTTCCATGCATCGCGCGAAGTACTCATAGGACAAACCTTTCAGGTGCTTTATCCCAGCGTTGACGAATACGAGCGCCTGGGCGCACGCATTGCCCCGATTCTCAACACCACAGGCATCTATTCCGACAACCGCATCATGAAGCGCGCCAATGGCGAGGTGTTCTGGTGTCATGTCAGCGGCCGCACGCTGGACCGCAACGATCCCCATGCCTCGGGCATCTGGAGCTTCGAGGACCTCTCTGCCCATCGCCCCGTCAAGGCCGAGCTCACGGGCCGCGAACGCGAAGTCGCTGCGCGCCTTCTCGAAGGCATGACCAGCAAGGAAATCGGCAAGGCACTGGCCATCAGTCATCGCACCGTGGAAATCTACCGCGCCCGGCTGATGCGCAAATACGGCGCCTCCACCGCAGCCGATCTGGTGCACAAGCTGGTAGCCGGCTGAGCCGCTGCCACAGCTGAGGCCAGGTAGGTCAACGACCTGATTTGATGGCTCATGCTTGTGTAAACAGGCAGGCTCGCATACGCTCAAAAAGTCACAGTCTCAGTCACTTTGCGAAGTATCTGAACCCGACTTTGCGTCGGCTCAAGACTCGACCCATATTTCTTCCTATGGCGCTGCTTAGTAATTTCAATAGCACAACACGCCCTTCAGGCCAGCCGCGCACCGATAATTCATCTCAACCAATCGCAAATAGCTATTGAGTTGAATTGATTGATATCAATCATTGATTGATATCTGTTTCCTGGACCTACCGACCTGTCGGATCGTTGAAACGGAGAGCCCCATGACTACTGAATCCAAGTGCCCCTTCCACCAAGGACAGAACAGCGAAACCGCCGCCGCAGGCAACGCCACCAGCAACAAGGACTGGTGGCCCAATCAGCTTCGCGTGGATTTGCTGAGCCAGCACTCCGCCAAAAGCAACCCCTTGGGTGAAGACTTCAACTACGCCCAGGCTTTCCAGAAGCTGGACTATGAAGCCGTCAAACGCGACCTGCGTGCCCTGATGACCGACTCGCAGGACTGGTGGCCTGCAGACTTCGGCCACTACGGCCCTCAGTTCATCCGCATGGCCTGGCACGCCGCCGGCACCTATCGCATTCAGGACGGTCGCGGCGGCGCCGGTCGCGCCCAGCAGCGCTTTGCCCCGCTCAACAGCTGGCCCGACAACGTCAACATCGACAAGTCGCGCCGCCTGCTGTGGCCGATCAAGCAAAAGTACGGCAACCAGATTTCCTGGGGCGACCTGATGATGCTGTGCGGCAACGTCGCCCTGGAAACCATGGGCTTTCGCACCTTCGGCTTCGGTGGCGGTCGCGTGGACACCTGGGAACCCGATCAGGACGTGTACTGGGGTGCAGAGAAGGAATGGCTGGCCCCCACCCAGAACCCGCACAGCCGCTACAGCGGCGAGCGCGACCTCGAGAACCCGCTGGCCGCCGTGCAGATGGGTCTGATCTATGTCAACCCCGAAGGCCCGGACGGCAATGGCGACCCCCTCTCGGCCGCGCATGACATCCGCGACACCTTTGCCCGCATGGCCATGGATGACGAAGAAACCGTGGCGCTGATCGCCGGTGGCCACACCTTCGGCAAGACCCATGGTGCGGGCCCCGCCAGCCATGTGGGTGCCGAACCCGAAGCCGCCGGCCTGGAAGCCCAGGGCCTGGGCTGGGCCAGCAGCTACAAGTCCGGCAAGGCCGGCGATGCCATCACCTCGGGCCTGGAAGTGACCTGGACCCAGACTCCTGCACAGTGGAGCAACTTCTTCTTCGAGAACCTGTTCAAGTATGAATGGGTGCAGGAAAAAAGCCCTGCGGGTGCCATTCAGTGGGTTGCCAAGGACGCTGGCGATGTCATCCCCGACGCGCATGGCGGCCCCAACAAAAAGCCCACCATGCTGACCACCGACCTGTCGCTGCGCATGGACCCGGCCTACGAGAAGATCTCGCGCCGCTTCCTCGAAAACCCGCAGGCTTTTGCCGAAGCCTTTGCCCGCGCCTGGTTCAAGCTGACCCACCGCGACATGGGCCCGCGTGCACGCTATCTGGGCCCAGAAGTCCCCCGGGAAGAGCTGATCTGGCAAGACCCCATCCCCGCCGCCAAGCATGAACTGGTCAACGACGCCGATGTGGCCGCCCTCAAGGCCAGGCTGCTGGCATCGGGCCTGTCGGTGCAGGAGCTGGTGGCCACGGCCTGGGCCTCGGCCTCCACCTTCCGCGGTTCGGACAAGCGCGGCGGTGCCAACGGTGCCCGCATCCGACTGGCTCCGCAAAAGGACTGGGCCGCCAACAACCCTGCGCAACTGGCCAAGGTACTGGGCAAGCTCGAGGAAATCCAGCGCGAATTCAACAAGGCTGCCGAGGGCGACAAGCGCATCTCGCTGGCCGATCTGATCGTGCTGGCCGGCAGCGCGGGCGTTGAAAAAGCAGCGGCAGACGCTGGCGTGAAGATCAACGTGCCCTTCACTCCCGGCCGCGGCGACGCCAGCGACGAGCAGACCGATGCTGAATCCTTTGCGCCGCTGGAGCCCAAGGCCGACGGCTTCCGCAACCATCTGCAAGGACGTTTCCCGGCACCTGCCGAAGCCCTGCTGATCGACAAGGCCCAGCTGCTGACGCTCACGGCCCCCGAGATGACCGTGCTGATCGGCGGCCTGCGCGCCATCAACATCAACACCGCCGGCAACCACGGCGTGCTGACCCAGACTCCGGGCAAGCTGACGAACGACTTCTTCGTCAACCTGCTGGACATGGGCACACAGTGGCAGCCTCTGGAGGATGGCAACTACGAAGGCGTGGACCGCAAGAGCGGCGCCAAGAAGTGGACCGGCACCCGCGTGGATCTGGTCTTCGGCTCCAACGCCATTCTGCGTGCCGTGGCCGAGGTCTATGCTGAAAAGGGCAACGAGCAGAAGTTCTACCGGGACTTCGTCGCTGCCTGGGTCAAGGTCATGGAACTGGACCGCTTCGACCTGAAGAAGTAACAGGGCGCGCCGGGGTGAAAGCCCCGGCTCCAGGAAAATCCAAAAAGAAAAAGCTGCCAGCGCCTGTCAATCAAGCGCTGGCAGCTGTTTTTTCAGGATCAACACATCACATCTCCAGCTCGACCGCTTCCTGCGACAGATCCCAGCCCAGCACAAAGACTTCGTAATGATTTTGCCCGCTGTCATCGCTCCAGACCTCCGGGCCGAACTCGCTCATATTGCCGTTCAGACTCTGTCCTTCACGCAGCGCGCTGGAATCGGTCTGCTCGGCCAGCACAAAGCGGCCGTTGTCGGTGCGCAAGGCAACCCGCCCGGAAGACTGCTTGAAGGCGACGACGGTGGCTTGTTCTGACATAAGGACTCCTGCGCCATTGCTGGCTGTTGTGGATTACAGCCAAGTCTAATCAGACCTGGGCAAAGCGAAAGTCCTGCTATTTCGGCCTGTGTGTTCCACCCGTAGGACGATCTCCGTTAGGCTTGCGATGTCTCCCCAATCAAGCCCCACAAACCATGCTTTTCATTCTGTTCAAACTTCTGCACCTTCTGGCCATCATCATCTGGGTAGGCGGCATGTTCTTCGCACATTTCTTTCTGCGTCCTGCCGTCCAGGGACTGCAGCCGCCCGAGCGCGTGACGCTGATGCACGGCGTGCTGCAGCGCTTTTTTGCCTGGGTCCTCGTGCTGGTGGTCGTCGTGCTCGCCACCGGCATCGGCATGATAGGCAGCATTCACGCCATGGCCGCCCAGGCCGGCGGCCAGTTCAATATGCCGGTCAACTGGATCGTGATGAGCATTCTGGGCCTGGTGATGATGGCCGTGTTCGGTCATATCCGCTTTGCGCTGTTCAAGCGCCTGGATGCGGCCGTGCAGCTCAAGGACTGGCCTGCAGGCGGCAAGGCGCTGGAGAGCATCCGCAAATGGGTTTCCCTCAATCTGGCCCTGGGCCTGGTGATCGTGGTCGTGCTGCGCGTGCCGCTCTGAGCCTGAAGCAGCCTTCAGCAAGCCCGGTCTTCATGGCCGGGCTTTTTTTATGAGTCCGACAAGGCTCTAGCGCATACCAACAATGCGCAAACTGCTTTTGTTTTCATAGCAACAAAAACAGAGACTACGCAGGCAGATCCGGCTCCATTCAAAACCTTGCTGACATTTTTTTGCAACTGCACAATAATTGCCGACTCAATCATTGACCAAGCAAATATTGGTGGCGCCATTGCAAAACCAGACCGACCCCATCATCGACCCGCAGGACGAATCCAGCTTCTTCTATCAGGCAGGGGTCTACGCGCCGGACAAAAGCATTGGCTTTCTCATGCGGCGCGTGCTCAGCTCCATCCTGCAGCTGGCCGACGCCCAGCTGGCCGAGCAAGGACTGACCTATGTGCAATGGCTGCCGCTGTACAAGCTGCTGATCTGCGCCGACACCAATAGCAGCACGCTGGCCAAGGACCTGGGCATGGACCCGGCTTCGGTGACGCGCGCGCTGGACCGCATCGAGGCCAAGGGGCTGCTGCGCCGCGAGCGCTCCACCACCGACCGGCGCGTGGTGCATCTGGTGCTCACCGAGGAGGGACGCAGCGTCGCCACCCAGGTGCCCAAGGTTCTGACCAAGGTGCTCAACGGCCATTTGCGCGGCTTCAGCCACAGCGAATGCACGCTGATGCTGTCCATGCTGCAGCGCATGCTGGTCAACGGCGATGCGCTGCGAGAGGCCCTGACCCAGGAGCCAGGCAAGCCCCCCATCCAAACGAACGAGGCAGGCCGCGACCCCGGGGACTAGGCTGGCCTGCTGCCTACTTTTTTCACCGCCCTATTTCAATAAAAACCACTGGCACTTTTCCATGACCTCTAGACCTTCACGCAAAACCGCCACCGAGCGCGCCGCCGGCCGTTCGCTGCTGACAACCGCAGCACTGGCCGCCGTTCTCGCACTGGCAGGCTGTGCCTCGCAAGGGCCCACGCACCAGCCGCTGGCACGACTGGGCTCGGCCGATGTCGGCCTGAACGGCTCCGCCAGCCTCAGCGCTGCGGACGCCACGGCACTCGCCTCCTCCCAATGGTGGACAGGTCTGGGCGATGCCCAGCTCAATCAGCTCATCGATCAGGCCCTGGCCGGCAGCCCCAGCCTGGCCGCCAGCAACGCCCGCTTTGAAAAAGCCGCAGCTCTGGCCACGGCCAGCAGCACGGCCAGCGATGTGCGCGGCACGCTGAGCGCCGACGCCACACGCCAGCGCTACACGGCCAACGGCATGATTCCCGCCCCCATCGCGGGCAATATCTACAACAGCGGCAATCTGCAGGCTGGTCTGTCCTGGTCGCCCGACTTCTTCGGCAAGCACGGCGCGGACCTGCAGGCCGCGCTGGGCCAGGCACGCGCCGCCAAGGCCGACAGCGCTGCTGCCGCCAACCAGCTGGCCGCACAGGTAGCACGCAGCTATATCGCCCTGGCCCGGCTGATTGCCCAGAAGGAAGTGGCAGAACGCACGCTGGGCCAGCGCCAGTCCTTGCTGAACCTGAGCGAGCAGCGCACCCGAGCGGGCCTCGACAGCCAGGTGGAGCTGACCCAGGCCCAGGCCGGCATGCCCGATGCCCAGACCCAGATCGAGATGCTTGGCGAGCAGATCACGCTGGCGCGCCGCACGATTGCCGTGCTCTGCGCCCAGGCGCCCGATGCGCAAAATGCGCTCTCGCCCAGACTGTCGGTGCTGCGCATCCAGCCCGTGCCGCAGGCTCTGGGCGCGGATCTGCTGGGCCGCCGCCCCGATGTGGTGGCCGCGCGCTGGCGCGTGGAAGCGGCCACGCAAGGCATTGAATCGGCCAGGGCCGACTTCTACCCCGATGTGAATCTGACCGCCTTCGTGGGCCTCAACGCGCTGGGCCTGGACAATCTGCTGCAAGGCAGCTCGCGCCAGATGGGCATCACGCCTGCGCTGCGCCTGCCTATCTTCGACGGCAAGCGCCTGCGCGCCCAGTTGCGCGGCAAACAGGCCGATCTCGACACCGCCATCGCCCAGTACAACGGCGCCGTGCTCGATGCCGTCAAGCAGGCGGGCGACGCGATAGCCACCGTGCAATCGCTGCAGCGCCAGCAGCAGCTGCAAACCGAGTCGCTGTCCAAGGCCGAACGGGCCTATGACTTTGCCGTGCAGCGCTATCAGGCCGGCCTGGGTAGCCAGATCACCGTGCTCAACACCGAAACCCAGCTCATCAACCAGCGCCGTCTGGCCGTAGACCTGCAGGCGCGCGAGCTCGACACCCGCGTGGCCCTGGCCGCAGCCCTGGGCGGCGGCTGGAGCGACGACACCCCGGCTGTTGCCCTGCAATAAACATCGGGCTAAAAAAATCAATAGCTGCTATCGCTTTGCCATCAATGAATTCAAGGCAAAAACACACTCAATTCTTTTATTGACAAGCGCTAGCAGCTCCTCTTTTTCAATAGCGCAAAACCGCTTCACAGATAACAAAGCGCCCAATCATGACCGACACCAAGCCTACTCAGAACGCTCCCCAAGCTCCTGCGGCAGCTACGCCCAGCGCCAACCCTGCGGGCCGCCGCAAGGGCCTGACCATCGTGGCGGCCGCTGTCGCCGTGGCCGCCATCGCCTGGGGCGGCTGGCACTGGATGGTGGCCCGCAACTACCAGACCACGGACAACGCCTATGTGGCCGGCAACGTGGTGCAGATCACGCCCCAGGTCGGCGGCACCGTGATCAGCATCGGTGCCGACGATACCGACTATGTCCGGGCCGGCCAGTTGCTGGTGCAGCTGGACCCTGCCGACTATCTGGTGCAGCTGGCCCAGGCCGAGTCGCAGCTGGCCCAGACTGCGCGCCAGACCCGCACCCTGTATGCCAACAACGCCCCGCTGGCCGCCCAGGTGGCCCAGCGTGAAGCCGATCTGCTGCGCCTCAAGGCCGATGCCGCCAAGGCCAACGACGATGTGGCGCGCCGCCGCCCGCTCACGGCC
This sequence comes from Comamonas sp. F1-6, assembly GCF_039581415.1. Classification (NCBI taxonomy): domain Bacteria; kingdom Pseudomonadati; phylum Pseudomonadota; class Betaproteobacteria; order Burkholderiales; family Comamonadaceae; genus Comamonas; species Comamonas sp. F1-6. Next base: position 179,735 of record NZ_JBCPWN010000003.1, on the reverse strand, counting down.
ACCGGTGCCGTGGGCAAGGAAGAGTTTGACCATGCCAAGGCCCTGGCCACGGCTGCCAGCAACGCCGTGGCGGCCGCAGAAGCCGCCGTGCGTGCTGCCAAGGCCCAGCTGACGGCCGCCGAAGCCCAGACCAAGGGCACGACGGCCGAGGACTTCCCCGCCGTCATGGCAGCCGCAGCCAAGGTGCGCGAGACCTATCTGGCCCTGCAGCGCACGCGGCTGATCGCGCCCGTGGACGGTTTTGTGGCCAAGCGCGGCGTGCAACTGGGCCAGCGCGTGGCCGCCGGCTCACCGCTGCTGACCGTGGTCGATCTGCACAAGCTCTGGGTGGACGCCAACTTCAAGGAAAGCCAGCTGGCCGATCTGCGCATGGGCCAGAAGGTGGAGCTGACCGCCGACGTCTACGGCGACAAGACCACGTACGAAGGCAAGGTCGTGGGCCTGGGCGCGGGCACGGGTGCGGCGTTTGCACTGCTGCCCGCGCAGAACGCGACCGGCAACTGGATCAAGGTGGTGCAGCGCGTTCCCGTGCGCATCAGCCTGGAGCCCGAAGCGCTCAAGCAGCACCCGCTGCGTGTAGGCCTGTCCATGGACGCGAAGGTCGATATCCGCGACAAAGACGGCCAAGCCCTGGCCAGCACGCCGCGCAGCGAGCCCGTGGCCCAGACCACCGTCTATGACGGCAGCCTGGCCCAGGCCGAGCAGCGCATCCAGCACATCATCGCCGGCGACAAGCTGCCGGCACTGACCCAGCTGGCCGATCTGCCCGTCCAGGCCCCGGCCGTGCCCGCCCAACCCGCTGCCCAGCCTGCGCAGTAAGACGCGGAATCAGCCATGACTTCCTCGACTTCTGCCAATCCCGGAGCGGGCGCCTCGCCACCGGCTCCGGCGGCCCGCCCCATGCCGCCAGCCATAGCCCCGCTCAAGGGCGCGCAGCTCGCCCTGGGCACGCTGGCACTATCGCTGGCCACCTTCATGAACGTGCTGGACTCGTCCATCGCCAACGTGGCCATTCCGGCTATCTCCGGCGATGTGGGTGTCAGCCCCAGCCAGGGCACCTGGGTCATCACCAGCTTTGGTGTGGCCAATGCCATCTCCGTGCCGCTGACGGGCTGGCTCACCCAGCGCTTCGGCGCCGTGCGCCTGTTCACCATGAGCGTGCTGCTGTTCGTGCTGACCTCCTGGCTCTGCGGCTTTGCCTCCTCGCTGGAGATGCTGGTGCTGTTCCGCGTGCTGCAAGGCGCCGTGGCCGGCCCTATGATTCCGCTGTCGCAGACCCTGCTGCTGTCCAGCTATCCGCCCGCCAAGGCCGGTGTGGCGCTATCGCTCTGGGGCGTGACCACGCTGGTCGCTCCCGTGGTCGGGCCACTGCTGGGCGGCTGGATCACGGACAATATTTCCTGGCCCTGGATCTTCTACATCAATGTGCCCGTGGGCCTGCTCTCGGCCCTCATGACCTGGAGCATCTACCGCAACCGCGAAACGCCCACGCGCAAGCTGCCCATCGACACCGTGGGCCTGTCCCTGCTCGTGCTCTGGGTGGCGGCGCTGCAGCTGATGCTGGACAAGGGCAAGGAGCTGGACTGGTTTGCCTCTAATGAAATCATCGCCTTTGCGGTGATCGCTGTCGTGGCCTTTGCCGTATTCGTGGTCTGGGAGCTGACCGACGCCCATCCCGTCGTCGATCTGCGCCTGTTCAAGCGTCGCAACTTTGCGGCCGGCTCGATCGCGCTGTCCATCGCCTACGGCCTGTTCTTCGGCAATGTGGTGCTGCTACCGCTGTGGCTGCAGCAATGGATGGGCTACACCTCCACCTCGGCCGGCCTGGCCCTGGCGCCGGTGGGCCTGCTGGCCATCCTGCTCACGCCCATGGTGGGCCGCAAGGTCGGTGTCTGGGATCCGCGCAAGATGGCCACGATTGCCTTCATCGTGTTTGCCATGGTGCTGTGGATGCGCTCGAAGTTCACCGTGGAGACCGACTTCGCCCACATCCTGATTCCCACGCTGATCCAGGGCGGCGCCATGGCCTTCTTCTTCATTCCGCTGACTACCATCACGCTGAGCGGACTGACGCCGGACCGCATTCCGGCCGCAGCAGGCCTGTCCAACTTCGTGCGGATCACCGCGGGCGCCATGGGCACCTCGATTGCCACCACGCTCTGGGAAAGCCGGGCTTCCATGCACCATGCCCATTTGACCGAGCTGCTGGTGCAAGGCCAGGGCACGTTTGCCAGCACGGTCAGAAACCTGCAGGCAGCGGGCATGAGTGCCGAACAGGCCTATGCCCAGATCAACCGGCTGATCGATCAGCAGGCCTTCACGCGGGCCGCCGACGACATCTTTCTGGCATCGTCCTTTCTGTTCCTGAGCCTGATCGTGCTGATCTGGTTCACCAAGCGCCCGGCCTCTGCCGCAGGAGCCTCCGACGCGGCCGCCGGCGCACACTGATTAACTTCAGAATAAATTGGCTGATAACGCTTGAATCACAAGCGTTATCAGCTATTTTTTTGATAGTTCCTAAGCGCCATCAGCCTGCTTGTCCAGGCGCCGCAAAAACACCTGCAACTCCTTGACGACCTGGGCATCGCCCTTGGCCTGTGCGCAGCTCAGCCCTTGCTGCCAGGCGGCTCGCGCCGCCTGCGCATCGCCCAGCGCCAGCTCCACCTTGCCCAGCTGCTTCCAGGCAACGGAGTATTCGGCATCCAGTGCCGTGGCCTTGCGCAGATGCTCGCGCGCCACGGCCATCTGCTCGTCGTCGGCATAGGCCTTGCCCAGGGTATAGCGCAGCAGCGCACCGTCCTTGCCGGCCGCCAGCATGCTCTCCAAATTGTGAACCATGGGATTCATGTGTATTTGCTCCTCGGACAGCGAGTGTCGCATCCGCCCCGAGAAAGCAGCTGAATGGCCGTGCCTGTGTTAAGGCCTCTTGCAAGCCGGCTCTTGCAGCGCTGCAAACCATCCCAAACTGCGGCCAATGTCTTACTAAGGCGCCCGATCTTGTTTCGCAAACCAAGTCTCTCCACCTCCATCACCGACTACGAGGACTCGCCCCAGTATTCGGGCGGGCGTTTTCGCAACACGCATCCGCGTCCGGCCAACAGCCCCAAGCCAGATGCCGGGACGCTATGGAAGTTCTTCTTCAACAAGCCGGCCGATTCCCAGCCGGGCAAGGCGCTGCCCGTTTTGCCGCTGAGCACGACCGAGTTGAACCTCGCGCCCGAACGCAGCCTGTATCGCCTGGGCCATTCGACACTGCTGATAAAGCTGCGCGGCGGCTGGTGGCTGACGGACCCGGTGTTTTCCGAGCGCGCCTCGCCGCTATCGTTTGCCGGCCCCAAGCGCTTTCATGCCCCGCCGATCACCCTGGACAAGTTGCCTGCCTTGCGCGGAGTGCTGCTCTCGCATGACCACTACGACCATCTGGACCGCGCCACCATTCGCGTGCTCGCGCCCAAGGTGGGCATTTTTCTCTGCCCCTTGGGAGTGGGAGACAGACTGGTGGCCTGGGGCGTGCCGACCGACAAGATCGTGCAGCATGACTGGTGGCAGGGCAGCGAGGTCGACGGCCTGCGCTTCACGGCCACGCCGGCCCAGCATTTCTCGGGACGCAGCCTGCGCGACGGCAACCGCACGCTCTGGGCGTCCTGGACCATAGAAGATCGCCAGGCTGACAGGCCGCTGCGCGTCTTCTTCAGCGGCGATGGCGGCTACTTCGACGGTTTTGCCGAAATCGGCAGGCACTTCGGCCCCTTCGATGTCACGTTGATGGAGACCGGCGCCTACGACGCCCACTGGCCCTATGTCCATATGCATCCGGCGCAGACCGTGCAGGCACACCGGGATCTCGGCGGCCAGTGGCTGCTGCCCATACACAACGGCACTTTCAACCTCGCCATGCATGCCTGGTGGGACCCCTTCGAGCAGATCCTGAGCCTGGGCAGGCAGCACGGCATAGAGATCGCCACGCCCATGATGGGCGAGCGCCTGGACCTGAACGCTCCGCATGCGGGTTCAGCCTGGTGGCGCGCCTGCGCCGACATGAAAGCGGATGCGGACTCCCCTTCTTCAGCCGGCAAAGCAAAGCGGCTGGATTCGCGCCCTCAGCCTTGATGCACGCAGGCGTCGCGACCATGATTTGCGACCTGCCACCCCGTAACTTCACGGAGCGAGGCGCAAACATGGCATGTTAGAGTTTGCTCGGCACTGCCGACATCTACTGACTCCACTTGGTCGGCACACACTATAAGAACCTGCCAAGGAGACCCCATGCCCTCGCTTGCGCCATGTGCGGTGAACCGGATCGCTACGGATGCCTTTCCCGCCAGCCAGCGCCTGGACCAATGGGAAGCCTATAACGCTTCTTTTCTGGTCGGATTGCGCTGCTCATCCTACGCCGACGAAGGTCTGAACGCGCGGCAGAGCAATATGCGCTTGGGCCAGCTGGCCCTGGCAGACATCGACGGCAATGCCCATGTCATCGAGCGCACGCCACAGCTGGTGCGCCAGCATCCCAAGGAGTCGGTTTTCGTTTCACTGGTGCTCAGCAGCGGCGCCTTCTTCTATCAGGAACACAGCTGCATCCATCTCGCTCCGGGCGACTTGGTGATCTATGACACCCGGCATGCCTATCTGTTCGGCTTCACCCACCAGATGCACCAATTCCTCGTGGATACGCCTGCCGACTGGTTCTACCGCAACTGCAGCCGCGCGCAACTTCCCGGCCCGATCTGTGTGTCGGGGGCGACGGGCAGCGGACGCGTGCTCAATCACGCGTTCCAGAAGCTGGTAGGCAATGCCATGGCCCACCCCGAAAGGGTGGACCAGGATCGCATGCAGTTCGAGGCCTGCGACCTGCTGCGCACCATGCTGGCTGGAGAAGCAGCAGACAGCAGTGCACTACGCGCCTCCCACCTGCTGGCCGCGCGCGCCCATATCGACCAACACCTGCACCGCCACTCGCTGGATGCGAGCGAAGTCGCTTCCGCCTCAGGTGTCTCCCTGAGGCACCTGAACCGGCTGTTGCAGGCCGAGGGACACAGCGTGACCGAGCTGATTCTCGTGCGCCGCCTGGAACGTGCAGCCATGGAATTGCGCCAGACTGCGCTGAACCGCTACAGCATTGCCGAGATCGCCTACCGCTGCGGCTTTGCCAGCCAGGCCCACTTTGCACGCAGGTTCCGCTCACACCATGGCATGACGCCCACACAGATGCGTGCGCAGCACGGTCAGCTACGTGCCATGACTTAGCGGCAGAAGCTGCAGGCGCCAGCAAGGCTCAGGAGCTGTGGGCAAAAGCGTGGGGACGGGCGAATCGGGCAACGGCATCCGGCTGCGGCTGAACCAGCACCTTGATAGCATCCCCGGCAGATGCCAGTCGCTCGAATCCGTCCTGTATGGCGGCATCCAGACTAACGGTATGGGTCACGATACGTCCGGCATCCACAACCCCGGAAGCCATCAGCGCCAGCAGCTCCGGATACAAGCCCCGATAGCCCACGCTGGAGGTAATGCGCAGCTCGCGGTTGACCAGGTCGAAGGTATCGATGCTCGCCTCGGGCATGAGCCCCAGCAGCACGGCTTCACCGCCCTTGCTCAGTACGCCAAGCGCCCCTCTCAAGGTTTCCGGGCGACCCACGGCTTCGAACGATACCGGCACGCCCTGCCCGCCTGTGAGTTCACGCACTTGCTGCACGACATCGCCCTGGCTGGCGTCGAGCGTGTCGCAGGCGCCGAGCTCGCGCGCCAGGCGCAGGCGTCGGGCATCGACGTCGACGGCAATAATGCGGCCCGCTTCATGGTGCTTGGCCATCATCACCAGCAGCAGACCAATGGCCCCCATGCCGAAGATGACGCAGGCCTCGCCAGGGCGCAATGCGCTTTGGCGCACAGCATGCAATGCCACTGCTGCGGGCTCGGCCACCGCCGCTTGCCTGAAGCTCAAGGACGGGGGAAGCACATATGCCATATAAGCGGGAATCACAGCTTCCTCTGCCATTCCGCCGTCTCCCATGAGCCCCACAAAGCCCATGGATTCGCACAGGTTATAGCGCCCCCCGCAGCAATAGCTGCACTGGCCGCAGCGGTACTCCGGCTCCACGGCGACTCTGTCTCCGATATGCAGCCCTGTGACATCCGCAGCCACCTCCACCACCGTGCCGCAGAACTCGTGGCCGATGACTATGGGTGCGACACTGTTGGACAAGGGATGCGGGACCTCGACCGGTATAGAGTCGGGTCCATGCAGATACTCGTGCATATCGCTGCCGCAGATCCCGCAGTACGCGACCTCGATACGGATTTCTGCGGCCTTCAAGGGCCGGCGTTCGATGATTTCCAGGCGCAGATCGCGGGCACCATGCCATTTCAAAGCCTTCATGCCTGCGACTCCTTCAATGCTGCAGCCGGCTGCCTGTCGTCAACGCGCCTGGGCGCTGTCTCAATCAGCCCCAAGGAAAGCAAGCCGGCAAGCAAGGCTCCTGCAGCAGCCACCCACATCACCACATCAAGCCCCCATCGGTCGGCTGCCACCCCGGCCAGGGTCGGGGCGATGAAACCGCCGATCAGCTCGCCAAAACCCATGATCATCCCCAATGCAGTGGCCATGGCTGCTCGCGGAACGGTCTCGGCCGGAATCGTGGCCATGAAGAGCGTGAAGCAGCCCAGGCCGGTATAGGTCAGCAGCAGCAAGCCGCCCATCACCACCGGCGATTGCGCATACAGAAAGGCCAGAGGGCAGCAAGCCGCCACAAAGGAAAAAAAGATCAGTGCCGGACGGCGACCGATATGGTCCGAAATGGCGGGCACGGCAAAGCCCCAGATGACCCAGGCCACACCCATGCAACTCATGACAGCACTCATTGTGCCCGGCCCGAAACCCTTGGCATTGACCAGATAGGTCGGCGCAAAGGAGATGATGATCACAAACCAGGCCATGAAAACACAGCTGATCAGCACGCTCAACCAGATATTGCGTTCACGCAGCAGAGCCCAGCGCGAGCCTGTCTGCAGGGCTGCAGCGAGCTCATCTGCACGCCCGCCATCTGTGTTTTTCACATGAAGCCAGATGAGCGCGGCGGCAATCAGCCCGGGAACACAGGTCAGGTAGAACGCCGTGCGCCAGCCATAGGCCACGGCCAACGCAACAATCACCGGCGGTGCGATCACGGCGCCCAGCAAGCCCGCAGACGAGCCCTGCAGCAAGCCCATGTTGAGGCCGCGACGGCTTGGCGTGGAGGCTTCGACCATCAGTGTCTGCGACAGCGGCAGCACCGGCCCTTCGGCAAGGCCCATCAGCGCTCGCAACAACAGCAGGCCGACAAAACCGCCCACCAGACCCGACAGGGCCGAGCACAGAGAGAACATCAGCACCGAAAGAATCAGCACCGTTTTGCGTCCGCCCTTGCGGTCTGTATAGGCCCCGAAGAATGCACCAGAAGCCGCCCATGCCAATGCCAGAATGGACGACAGCATGCCCAGCTGGGCATTGTTCAGATCCAGTTCCTTAGAGACAAAGGGAAATAAAAACGACAATGCCAGCCGGTCAAAAAAAACAATCCCGAAAGTAAAAAACAGAATGAGCAGCAGCTTGTTTTCATAGCTCAACCACCCGATTTTTAGGTTTTCATCTTGATTTTTCATGCCTCTCTCCATTCCGTATTTGGCGGGCTATTTCATTCTTCAGGAAATCCCGCCTTTCATTGATGGATTTTCAATCCAGCTTCGGATAACTACCGAAACAGCGTGTCCACATAATCTGCACCTATGCCGATTTTTTCATAATGCTTTCGGCATAGTTCTATGTAGCTGTGAACATCGAAATATCCGTCAGGCTTTCCGTCATCATCGAGCCAGATCAGCGGTCCCTTGACGATAAAGAACGCACGCATGGGCTGCTCATGTTCATAGGCCACCAGGGTATGGCCTTCTCCGGGGGTCTCGTAGACGAAATCACCGGCACGGGCTGTCCAGTCATGTTACAGATAGCCCCACTTCCCCGAAATCGTGTAGGCAAACACTTCGTGCGGATGGTAATGGCGGTTCACCAAACCGGCCTCCTTCGCCATCAGAATATCGCACCATTTGTTTTGTGATGGAGAAATCCAGAGGGGACGGGAGGAAACGGTTTCAGAGAATGGAACATAATAACGCTCATCCTCCGTTGGAGCGTTCTGAATATAAACCTCTGGCTGCGCATCGGGCTGAAAACATTCAGAAATCGGCTTCAGATATTTCCAGAATTCATTCGTGGCTTTTTCGGGCATTTTCTCTCCTTGAATAAACATTTTTTGACGAACGTCATAATCCTATCCATGGGGAAAATTCTGTTTAGTCCCTGCCGGACATGATGTTTGCCCCTGCAGGACAAGCTCTGGAGCAAGGCAGCCCGGCCCTGGCTGAACGACCGACTCCACCAGGTCTGCCGAAATCGACTGGGGATGACCGAGAATGCCGCCATGGATACTTCACGCCACTCACGCTGTCTTGCTGCATACGCGGCCGTCTTGGGAGCTCTGCTGCTCAGTGCCTGCGCTGGCAACCCAGCCATGGCGCCTAAGGTGGCCGACATCACTCCCCAGCCCCAGGCTGACTCCGCCTCGGCTTCCGGAGGCCAAACCGTAAATTGGCCTGCCTGGATCAATGCAGACTGCACACCCCCCGCCCAGCTCGATCGGCAACCGCAGCCACGCCGCCACACCACGCCTTTCATCAGCGCCCACTGGTTTCCGAACGGGCTGGAGACCACGGTGGTCTTCCGCCTGGAAGTCACGGCTCAGGGCGAACTCGGCCGTGTGGCCTACCAGCCTGCCGATGCCGATCCCCGCATCGTGAAGTCCATACTGCGCTCGCTCGAACGCTGGAAGTTCAAGCCCGGCATGCGCCAGGGCCAGCCCGTGACGTCCTGCTTCGAGCAGCCCTACCAACTGGTGTTTCCGCGCCAGGAGATCGATGTTCCTCGAACACCCGCCATGAACACAGAACCGCAGTGAGACCACAAGCTCAATTCCAGCGATCTGTGCTCGAAAACCCCAAAATCCGTCCGATTCGGTGGTGCAAGCCCCTTGCCCACCGCTAGAATCGCCAACGTCAGGAGAGAGTGCCTGCAGCTTGAAGCTGCCTCGCACCGCCGAAGGCGCAGACCCCAACCCGGTGTCAAAACGCTCAGGCAAAAGGACTGACAAGCGCTGCAAGGTGTGCAAACCTGCAGCGTCCCTAGCTGGAGAGAGATGCAGGCCGTCATTTCGTATGTGCGCCAGCATCCACCGAAGGAGCAAACTGCCCGATGCAATGCGTGCAGTGAATCTCTCAGGTAAAGCGGACAGCAGGGCAAGCCCGCCACGCATGGCCCTGTCATGCATGGCCACTCATTTTGGTTTGACCACCGGAGCGCTTGCCTGTGACTGCTGCTGACACCTCTTCCGATCTGCGTTCCACACCGCTGTTTGCACTGCACCAGAAACTGGGTGCCCGCATGGTGCCGTTTGCCGGCTACGCCATGCCCGTGCAATACCCTCAAGGCCTAATGGCCGAGCATCTGCACACGCGCAAGGCCGCCGGCCTGTTCGATGTCTCGCACATGGGCCAGTTGCTGTTGCGCGGCCCCGATGCCGCCGCCGCGCTCGAATCGCTGATGCCCGTCGATGTCATGGCCCTGGGCCTGCACAAGCAGCGCTACGGTCTGCTGCTCGATGAACAAGGCGGAATTCTCGACGACCTGATGTTCGTCAACCGCGGCGATGATCTGTTCCTCATCGTCAACGGTGCCTGCAAAGAGGCCGATATCGCTCATATCCAGAACCGCATCGGTAGCCGCTGCGAGGTCGTCCCACTGCCCGATCGCGCCCTGCTGGCCCTGCAAGGCCCGCAAGCCGTCACTGCCCTCTCGCGTCTGATTCCCGGTGTGACGCAACTGGTCTTCATGACCGGCAACCACTTCGACTGGCAAGGCCATGCGCTCCACATCACGCGCAGCGGCTATACGGGCGAGGACGGCTTTGAAATCTCCCTGCCCGGCGAAGCTGCCGAAGCCTTTGCCGAAGCTCTGCTGGCACAGCCCGAGGTAGCCCCCATCGGTCTGGGCGCGCGCAACTCGCTGCGCCTAGAAGCCGGACTTTGCCTGTACGGCAACGACATAGACACCAGCACCACCCCGGTGGAAGCTGCGCTGAACTGGGCCATGCAGAAGGTGCGCCGCACCGGCGGCGAGCGCGAAGGCGGCTTTCCCGGTGCGGCCATCGTGCTGGAGCAATTGCAGAACCCTCAGTCGCTGCGCCGCAAGCGCGTGGGCTTGATCGCGCTGGAACGCATTCCCGTGCGCGAGCCCGCCGTGCTGGAAAACATGGACGGACAGCATATCGGCCACATCACCAGCGGCCTGCTCAGCCCCACGCTCAACCAGCCTGTGGCGCTGGCCTATGTCGAGCCCGACTACGCCGCCATCGATACGGAAATCTTCGCCATGGTGCGCGGCAAGCCCGTGCCCATGAAGGTGGTCGCCACGCCCTTCGTCCCCACCCGCTACTACCGCGGCTAGGTCTGCCGCCGCGCATGAGACGGGCCAGTTTGCCAAACAGCTGCCAGAACACCGCTAAAGTGCGAGCTGGACCTTTCTCAAACAACACCCGATTCCCCTGAATCCCCCATCTGGAGCTTTCCATGAGCATCAAGTATTCCAAAGAACACGAATGGATCAACGCCGCTGACACCAATGCCGCCATCGTCGGCATCACCGTACACGCACAGGATGCGCTGGGCGATGTGGTGTTTGTGGACCTGCCTGCCGTGGGCTCCAGCTTCAAGGCCGGCGATGTGGCTGGCGTGGTCGAGTCCGTCAAGGCCGCTGCCGATGTCTACATGCCCGTGACCGGCGAGATCGTCGAAGTCAACGAAGCCCTGCGCGATGACCCGTCGCTCGCCAACAGCGACCCGCTGGCCGCTGGCTGGTTCTTCAAGGTCAAGATGAGCAATGTGGGCGAGCTCGAAGGCCTGATGGAAGAGACCGCCTACAACGACTTCGCCAAGGACAACTAAGCGTATCAACGGCCCTCGCATTGCGAAGGCCGTTTTTGCATGCAGCCATGAGCACCATTCTGTATTTTGACGATCCGCACGTCGGTCTCGCCCGCGAGACCAGCCACCCGACCTTTGCGCGCATCGCGGCCCAGGACTTCTATTACGACTGCGGTGACGACTTCAGCCCCTTCGGCAACGATGACGGCAGCGACACACTGGCCGCTCTTCAAGAGTGGTACCAGGAGCAGACGGGCGGCAAGTCTGCCAAGACTCTGCGCTTTCTGCACCAACAACTGAGCGACTGGGATCTGCCCGTGCCCAAGGACATGCTGGCTCATAACGATGCGGCCAAGGCCCAGTGGCTGGCCAGCGATGACATGAACCAGATCTATCTGCGCTCGGTCTGTCGCGCCCACGTGGCCACCGCCTTTGGTCAGCTCAAGATCACAGGCAGCATCGATGCCGATCTGCAACAGCAAGCCCTGCTTGCCCTGGCCTGCCAGCAATGGCTGAACACCGTGGCACGCAGCAAATATCCCGATTGGGAATATGCAGACCAGGAAAGCGAACGCCTGGCTCTGATGAACACCGCGCTGGAACAAGCCAGCGCTGCTTGAAGCACCGGCCGCATGCCTTCAGGCATACGGCATTCACGCATGCCTGGCATGCAAACCGTCAGTCACAGTATTTGAGAATAGGTCCCTCCCATGCTGATGTCGCCTCCCGCCCCCGTCGCTTCCCTGGAAGCGCTGGAAAACAGTCACGAATTCATCCCCCGTCATATAGGCCCGGACGCCGATGAGCAGCAAAAAATGCTGGCTGCCATCGGCAAGCCCTCGCTGGATGCCTTGATTCGCGATGTGATGCCCGACTCCATCGCACGCGCCAGGCCCATGGATCTTCCGGCGCCGATTACCGAAGCCGCTGCGCTGGCCGAACTCAAGGCCATCGCCAGCAAGAATCAGGTTCTGAAGAGCTTTATCGGCCAGGGCTACTACGGCACGCACACGCCGGGCGTCATCTTGCGCAACATCCTCGAGAATCCAGCCTGGTATACGGCCTATACCCCCTACCAGGCCGAAATCTCGCAAGGCCGCATGGAGGCGCTGGTCAACTTCCAGACCATGGTGACCGACCTGACCGGCATGCCGATTGCCAATGCTTCCATGCTGGACGAGGCCACGGCAGCCGCCGAGGCCATGACGCTGGCCAGGCGCTCTGTCAAATCCAAAAGCCATCGCATCGTGCTGGCCGGCGATCTGCACCCGCAGACGATTGAAGTCATCGAGACCCGCGCCCGGCCGATCGGCATCGAAGTGGTGATCGCCAACAGCCAGCAAGAGTGGGAGGCCGCGCTGGCAGGCGATCTGTTTGCTGCCGTCATCCAGTACCCCGCGTCCAGCGGCTGGATCGTGGACTGGAAGGCCGATGTGCAAGCCATTCACGCCAAGCAGGCCGCCGCCATCGTGGCCACCGACCTGCTGGCTCTGACCCTGCTGACACCGCCCGGCGAATGGGATGCCGATATTGTCGTGGGCAACAGCCAGCGCTTCGGCATGCCCATGGGCGCGGGCGGTCCGCACGCGGCCTTCATGGCCTGTCGCGACGAATACAAGCGCAGCCTGCCCGGCCGTCTGGTGGGTGTCAGCGTCGATGCGCATGGCAAGCCCGCCTACCGCCTCGCTCTGCAGACACGCGAACAGCATATCCGCCGCGAGAAAGCGACATCCAATATCTGTACGGCCCAGGTCCTGCCGGCCGTGATTGCCAGCATGTATGCCGTCTACCACGGCCCCCAGGGGTTGAGGCGCATCGCCCAGCGTGTGGCACGCTTCACAGCGATTCTGAGCCGTGGCCTGGCCCAGTTGGGCTTTGGCGCCCACCACCACGACACAGCCTTCGACACCGTGAGCCTGCACACCCGGGAGGCCACCGACGCCCTGGCGGCTCGCGCCGTATCCAAGGGCGTCAATCTGCGCAAGGCCTGGGATGAATATCTCTGCATCAGCCTGGACGAAACCACGACCCGGACCGATGTCGAGCTGATCTGGAGCATCTTTGCCCAGGAGGGCCAGGCCCTGCCCACCATCGAGGCCATGGACGAAGGCCCGACCTCGCTGATCCCCGAATCCCTGCAGCGCAGCACGGCCTATCTGACCCACCCGGTCTTCAACACCCACCACTCCGAAACCGCCATGCTGCGCTATATACGCAGCCTCAGCGACAAGGACCTGGCGCTGGACCGCAGCATGATCCCGCTGGGCAGTTGCACCATGAAGCTCAATGCCACCAGCGAGATGATTCCCATCACCTGGCCAGAGTTCGCCGACATCCACCCGTTTGCGCCCGCCAACCAGCTGCAAGGCTATGCCGAGCTGGATCAGCAGCTGCGCGACTGGCTGTGCCAGGCCACGGGCTACGCGGGCATCAGCCTGCAGCCCAATGCAGGCAGCCAGGGCGAATACGCCGGTCTGCTGGCCATCAAGGCCTTCCATGAATCACGCGGCGAGGCGCACCGCAATATCTGCCTGATTCCCAGCAGCGCCCACGGAACCAACCCGGCCAGCGCGCAAATGGTGGGCCTGCAGGTCGTGGTCACCAAGTGCGATGACAACGGCAACGTGGACATGGCGGATCTGAAGCTGGCCTGCGAGAAGCACAGCGCCAATCTGGCCTGCATCATGATCACCTACCCCAGCACGCACGGCGTGTTCGAGACCGAGGTCAAGGAGCTGTGCCAACTGGTGCACAGCCATGGCGGCCGCGTCTATGTGGACGGCGCCAATATGAACGCCCTGGTAGGTCTTGCCGCACCCGGCGAGTTCGGCGGCGATGTCAGCCATCTGAACTTGCACAAGACCTTCTGCATTCCTCACGGCGGCGGCGGCCCCGGCGTCGGCCCCGTGTGCGTGGTCGAGGATCTGTTGCCCTTTCTGCCGGGGCATGCCACCGCAGGCGACGTCCGCCGGGTGGGTGCTGTCAGCGCAGCGCCTTTGGGCAATGCAGCCGTTCTTCCGATCAGCTGGATGTATATCCGCATGATGGGAGAGCCGGGCCTGAAGCTGGCGACCGAGACCGCCATCCTCAACGCCAACTACATCAGCGCACGCCTCAAGGAACACTTCCCCACGCTGTACGCGGGCGAGTATGGTCACGTGGCCCATGAGTGCATCGTGGATCTGCGCCACTTCAAGGACAGCTGCGGCGTGATGGCCGAGGACGTGGCCAAGCGCCTGATCGACTACGGCTTCCATGCACCGACGCTGTCCTTTCCCGTGCCCAACACGCTGATGGTGGAGCCGACCGAGAGTGAAAGCCTGTCTGAGCTGGACCGCTTCATCGAAGCCATGATCGCCATCCGCGCCGAGATTGCCGAAGTGGAGGCCGGCAGACTGCCCCGGGACGACAACCCGCTCAAGAACGCGCCCCATACGGCAGAAGCCTTGCTGGCCGCAGACTGGCAGCATGGCTACAGCCGCGAAACCGCCGCCTATCCCGTGCCTGCCCTGCGCCGCGCCAAGTATTGGAGCCCCGTGGGCCGCGTGGACAACGTCTATGGTGACCGCAATCTGTTTTGCAGCTGCGTACCCATGGACGCTTACGAAGACTGATAGCCAGGGTCTCCCCCAAGCCAGTGCGCTCTGCCGCACTGGCTTTTTTATGCTCAATCAATGTCGAACACCAGCCAGCCCATTGCTGTTCGCCGGCAGTGAATGTATTCACGACATCAACGCAATCGGCGTTGCTGCCGCCAAACCGAGCATCGAGTTGCCTGAATACCGGTTGACTGCCCGCCTTTTTAAAGAGCAGGTGCAGGGACCGGCTTACACTGCCGAGGTCTTCTGCCTGTCTCATGAGCTCCTCTGAACCCACTCCCCCTCCCTTGCTGCCAGTCATTGATGGCGGCCTGCCTCTGCATGCCCTGCTGGCCCCCGGTGCTGCGCCGCTGGGCCTGAGCGCCAACACCCAGCCATTGGTGCCGGAGGATGAAG
Source organism: Comamonas sp. F1-6 (assembly GCF_039581415.1). Taxonomy (NCBI): domain Bacteria; kingdom Pseudomonadati; phylum Pseudomonadota; class Betaproteobacteria; order Burkholderiales; family Comamonadaceae; genus Comamonas; species Comamonas sp. F1-6. Next base: position 164,733 of record NZ_JBCPWN010000003.1, on the reverse strand, counting down.
ACCCGCTGCAGGCCCTGGTGGCGGAGTTGCGCAACTACCAGCACGAACTGGAGCTGCAAAACGAGGTACTCAATTACAGCCAGGCCGTGGCCGAGAGCGCATCGGAGCGGTTTGAAACGCTGTTTGCAAGCATTCCGCTGCCGCTGCTGGTGGTTGATGAATACGATATGGTGGTCCAGGCCAATGCCATGGCTCACCGCGCATTTCAGCCCACCGAAAAAGACCGGCTGCTGATCAACTTCAAGCCCTTTGTGCATGTCAACGACGCAGAGCGCGTGACTACGGCCTTCGAGCAGGCCAAGGCGATGGGACGCGCCGAGGTACACGAGGTTCTGTTCCAGATCACCGAAGAATTCGAGCTCTGCGGCGACCTGCATGTGGCCGGCGTGGTCGTGCCCCAGCAAAACGGTCCGGCCACCTGGCAGTATTTGTGCGCCGTTGTCAACCAGGGCCCGCTGCTTGCCGAGCGCAAGGCGCTGCAAGAGCGCAACCAGCAGCTTTATGCCAGCGAGAGGCGACTGGAGTCGGTCATCAACTCCGCGCTGGACGCCATCATCTGCGTCGATCAGCATCAGCGCATCACTGTCTTCAACCCCACGGCGGCAGCCCTGTTTCTGTGCTCGCCTCAGGATGCCCTGGGCAGCCCGCTGGAGCGCTTTTTACCCGATGCCGCTCGGGCACTGGCTTTTTCCTCGCTGACCACACAGGCCGTGCTAGGCGAGATGACGGGGCTGACCCTGTCGGGGCGTGAGATTCCCATGGAAATCAGCGTCTCCTTCGAACACCACAGCAGCGGCGACACCACCACCATCTTTGCGCGCGACCTGACCAGCCGCAATCGCGCCGAAGCCCAGCGCAATGCGCTGGAAACCCAGCTGCGCGAATCCCACAAGATGCAGGCCGTAGGTACCATGGCCGGCGGGATTGCCCACGACTTCAACAACATCGTGGGCGCAATCCTGGGCAATGTGGAGCTGGCCAAGGCCGATAGCTGCGGCAACCCGGCTGCCATGGAAAGCCTGCGCGAGATCGAAAAGGCCGGTCGCCGCGCCCGCGATCTGGTGCGCCAGATTCTGACCTTCAGCCGCAATGACCTGCCCGAACGCCGTCCGGTTCAGGTGCAGGAAGTCATGTCCGACACGGCTCGCCTGCTGCGCGTGACTCTGCCTCCCTCCATAGAGCTGCAGGTGCAGGAGTCCAACGATCTGCCGCCGCTGCTGGCCGACCCCACTCAGGTGGAACAGGCGCTGTTCAATCTCTGCAACAACGCCATGCAGGCCATTGGCAGTCAGCGCGGCATCATCCAGATGCGGGCCATGTGCATTGCTCCCGACAGCTACCAATGCGAACGCCTGGGTCTGGCCGTGGCCGAATACCTGGTCTTCATGGTGCAGGACTCCGGCCCAGGCATGGACGTCGCGACTCAGCGACGCATCTTCGAGCCTTTTTTCACCACCAAACCGGTCGGCCAGGGCACAGGCCTGGGCCTCTCGGTCGTACATGGCGTGATGCGCACCCATGGCGGCGCTGTCGATGTGCACAGCGAACTGGGCCAGGGCAGTTGCTTCACGCTGTACTTTCCTCTCAGCGACCCGACTTCCAGCCACTCTGCGCTGCCGCCCATGCGCATGGACAAGCCCGAAGCCCCGCTGCCCGAACCTGTCCTGGCCACGCGCGCCAGCCATGTAATGTATGTGGACGACGATCAGGCTCTGGTCTTCCTGTTTCAGCGCCTGCTGCGCCGTCGCGGCTATGAAGTCTCGGGCTTTACCGATCCCCATGAGGCCATGGCCGCCCTGCATGAGGAGCCACAGCGTTTTGACCTCATAGTCACCGACTACAACATGCCCGGCTTCAGCGGACTGGACCTGCTCAGACAGGCTCTGCAGATCAGCCCTCAACTGCCGGTTGCACTGGCCTCCGGCTATGTGACGGCCGAAATCGAGCAGGCTGCGATTGCAGCCGGAGCCAGAGCCTTGATCCACAAGCCCAACGATGTGCAGGAGTTCTGTGCCACTGTGCATGAACTGCTCAACCCCTGAAGCAATCGATAGCTGTTTGAATGAGTGCGTTGAACTGTGTGTATGAAGACGAGCACCTGCTGGTGCTCGACAAGCCCTCGGGCCTGCTGTGCGTGCCCGGTCGCGGCCCCGACAAGCAAGACTGCCTGAGCCTGCGTGCCCTCCGGCATTTCGGCGATGCACTGGTCGTGCACCGGCTCGATCAGGCCACATCGGGTCTGGTCGTCATGGCTCGCAATCCGGCCGTCCAACGCCAGCTCAGCCAGGCCTTTGCCGAACGCAAGGTCGACAAGCGCTATATCGCCGTAGTGGCCGGCGAGTTGCAGGCACACAGCGAAGCAGCGAATGACAGGGGCTGGCAACTGATAGACCTGCCGATTGCGGCCGACTGGGAGCGTCGGCCGCTGCGTGTCATCAACCACGAAACCGGCAAAAGCAGCCAGACGCTGTGGCAGGTGATCGAGCACACCGTCCAACCAGGAATACCCCGCACCCGGGTTTTGCTGAGCCCGCTGACGGGCCGCACCCATCAATTGCGCCTGCATATGGCGGCCATAGGCCACCCCATGCTGGGCGATGCGCTATATGCCAGCGAAGCCGTGGCCTGCGCCAGCCCACGCCTGTTGCTGCATGCGGCAGCACTGGAGCTGGTGCATCCGGTCACCGGCGGACTGCTGCAGCTAAAAAGTGATCCACTTTTTTAATCCCCCTCAAATCGGCAGCAACCGTCAAACTCTCAAAGTTGCCACGCCGCAACAAAAAACCCTTCAGTACAGTGCTGAGGCAGGACAGGAATCTGCGCAAAAAGACCGCTGATGCAGACACTTGCCGCACAGTTCAGGCATGGACTGCGCATATACATCACAAATGCAGGCTGCGCCATAGCCCTTGCGTACTAGCTGCTATGCACGACATAGCAAAAACCGAAAGCCTGCACCAGCCCCTGCATACCCTGTTGCCTTCGTTGACCACTCGATTAACCTGAGCTTCTTTGCGCGAACTGCTATGGCAGCAATCGCGCTTTTCGAACATCTCTCGAGATTAAGGAAGTCCTCATGAGCATTCCGTTCCGCATGCAAACCGTTGTTGCCGCCCTGGGCCTGGCTGGTGCCGCCCTGGTCTCCACCGCGCATGCCCAAATCAAGATCGCCCTGGTCATCCCCACCACAGGTGCGCTGACCCAGTACGGCGACATGGTCAAGGAAGGCGCCACCACCGCCGTTGAAATGGCCAATGCCGCTGGCGGTGTCAATGGCAAGAAGATCGAGCTGGTACCCGTGGACGATGCCTGCGAACCCAAGCAAGGCCCCGTCGCTGCCAACCGCGTGGTCAACAACAAGATCGGCTATGTGGTCGGCCCCGTCTGCTCGGGTGCCTCGATTGCCGCAGCGCCCATCTACAACAACGAAGGCGTGGTGGTCGTCACTCCTTCTGCCACCTCGCCCGCTCTGACCGACGGCAAGAACTACCACTTCATCTTCCGCACCATTGGCCGTGACGACCAGCAGGGCCCGGCGGCCGCCAAGTTCATTGCCGAGAAGCTCAAGCCCAAAAAGGTTGCCGTGCTGCACGACAAGCAGTCTTACGGCCAGGGCATTGCCTCTTCCGTACGTGACGACCTGAAGAAGGCCAAGATCGACGTGGCACTGTTTGAGGGCATCAACGCAGGCGACAGCGACTACTCCGCCGTCATCACCAAGCTCAAGGGCGCAGGCGTGGACTTTGTCTATTACGGCGGCTACCACCCCGAAATGGGTCTGCTGCTGCGTCAGGCTGCCGAGCAAGGTCTGAAGGTCAAGATGATGGGCCCTGAAGGCGTGGGCAACCCCGAAGTCAACGCCATTGCAGGCCCTGCCGTCGAAGGCATGCTGGTGACTCTGCCCGCCGACTTTGCCGCCAACCCCAAGAACGCCGCCGTGGTCAAGGCCTTCCAGGACAAGAAGCGCAATGCTTCGGGTGCCTTCCAGCTGACTTCGTTTGCCGCAACTCAATCGCTGCTGGCCGCCATCAAGGCCGCTGGCGACAACCCCGCCAAGGTGGCGGACTGGATGCACAAATCCACCGGCGTGGACACCGTGCTGGGCCCCGTGTCCTGGAACAAGCAGGGTGACCTGAACTCCTTCGATTTCCAGGTCTTCCAGTGGCACAAGGACGGCAGCAAATCGCTCGCCAAGTAATTCCACCACTCTCTCCGGAGGCAATGGCAGGGGCCATGCCTCCGGATGTTTGTTATCTGGCCCTCGGGCCTTTTCCTGTTTCAAGGGTGGCGTTACATGTCAGACTTTCTCCCCCAGCTGATACAACAGCTATTCAACGGGCTCTCACTCGGAGCCATTTACGCCCTGATCGCCATTGGCTACACCATGGTCTACGGCATCATCGGCATGATCAATTTCGCACACGGTGACATCTACATGATCGGGGCCTATATAGGCCTCGTGACGCTTTCGGCGATTGGCACGCAAAGTGGTCTGCCCATATGGGCCATCATCGGCCTGATGCTGGTGGTGGCCGTATTCGTAACCGGCGTCTACGGCCTGGTCGTCGAACAGGTGGCCTACAAGCCCGTGCGCCAGAGCCCGCGTCTGGTCGCGCTGATCTCGGCCATCGGCATGTCCATATTCCTGCAGAACTGGGTGGCTCTGGGCCAGGGCGCGCGCGATATGGCCGTGCCTTCGCTGCTGCCGGGCGCCATCAATTTCCACATGGGCAATTTCGAAGTCTTCATCCCCTATACCCGCGTGCTCATCATCGCGGTGACCGTGGTGCTGATGATTGCACTGACCATGTACATCAAGCATTCGCGCATGGGCCGTGCCTCGCGCGCCTGCGCTCAGGATATGCACATGGCCAATCTGCTGGGCATAGATACCAACAAGGTCATCTCCTTCACCTTTGTGCTGGGTGCCGTGCTGGCCGCCGTGGGCGGCGTGCTGATTGCGCTGGCTGTGGGCAAGCTCAACCCCTTCATCGGCTTCCTCGCCGGCATCAAGGCCTTCACGGCCGCCGTGCTGGGCGGCATAGGCTCCATCCCCGGCGCCATGCTGGGCGGTGTGATCCTGGGCGTAGCCGAGACCTTTGCAGCCGCCTACATCTCGTCGGAATACAAGGACATCGTGGCTTTCGGCCTACTGGTGACCATATTGATGTTCCGCCCCTCGGGCCTGCTGGGCAAACCTGAAGTGGAGAAAGTCTGATGAAGTACAGCTTTTCCGCCGCTTTGCGCGATGCGCTGATCGCCACCGTGATGACGGCCATCGTCGTTACCCCCATCTTCAGCCTGCACCTGGAGCGCGCCGGCGTGCGCACCATCATCACCCCCGACTGGAGCATGACCGGCTGGGCTTGCCTTGCCATCTTCGTCGTGCAGATGCTCAAGCCCCTGCTCGCTGGCAAGCTGCCCAAGGTCAATCTGCCGGCAGTCCCGCAGATGAAGTCGGGCACACGCAACGTCGTCATCTTTGTGGTGCTGATGATGGCCGCCTCCTGGCCATTCTTCGCAGGCCGCAATGCCGTCGACATCGCGACTCTGGCCATGATTTACGTCATGCTGGGCCTGGGTCTGAACGTGGTGGTCGGCTTTGCCGGCCTGCTGGACCTGGGCTTTGTGGGCTTCTATGCCGTGGGCGCCTACACCTATGCGCTGCTGTTCCACTGGGCTGGCTGGACGTTCTGGGAAGCGCTGCCGCTGGCCGGCGCAGCCTCGGCTCTGTTCGGCTTCGTGCTGGGCTTTCCCGTGCTGCGCCTGCGCGGAGACTATCTGGCCATCGTGACGCTGGGTTTCGGTGAGATCATCCGCCTGCTGCTGACCAATCTGACCAGCTTCACGGGCGGTCCCGACGGCATCTCCAGCATTCCCAAGCCTACGGTGCTGGGCCTGCCCATGACCCGCTCGCCCCTAACCGAGGACGGCACGACCTTTCATCAGTTCTTCGGTCTGGAGTTCAACTCCATGCACATGGTGATCTTCGTCTATCTGATGGCCCTGCTGCTGGCCATGGTGACGCTGTTCATCAGCAACCGCCTGATCCGCATGCCCATAGGCCGCGCCTGGGAAGCGCTGCGCGAGGATGAAATCGCCTGCCGTTCGTTGGGCCTCAACCCCATGAAGATCAAGCTCTCGGCCTTCACGCTGGGCGCCATGTTCGCGGGTTTCGGCGGCGCCTTCTTCGCCGCTCGCCAGGGCATCGTCAATCCCGAGTCCTTCACCTTCATCGAGTCGGCCCTGATTCTGGCCATTGTGGTGCTGGGTGGCATGGGCTCTCAGCTGGGCGTGATCGTGGCCGCCATCATCCTCACCGTACTGCCCGAGCTGGCACGCGAGTTCTCTGAATACCGCATGCTGATCTTCGGTCTGGTCATGATTTTGATGATGGTCTGGCGTCCCCAGGGCCTGCTGCCCATGAAGCGACACCAAGTGGAGGTGAAGTCATGAAGCTGCACCTGAACGCTATTATTTCAATAACTACAACCACAGGCAGGGCAAACGCATGAGCGAGTATTTGCTGGAAGTCAAAGACCTGTGCATGCGCTTCGGCGGCCTGCTGGCCGTGGACAACGTGGGCTTTAACGTACGCCCTCAGGAAGTGTTTGCCATCATCGGCCCCAACGGCGCGGGCAAGACCACGGTATTCAACTGCATCAGCGGTTTCTACCAGCCCTCGGGCGGCTCGGTCGTTCTGGACGGCCAGAGCATTGCAGGCCACAGCAGCCACCAGGTCGCCAACCACGGTGTGGTGCGCACATTCCAGAACGTGCGCCTGTTCAAGAGCATGACGGCGCTGGAAAACCTGCTGGTCGCACAGCACCGCCAGTCGCGCGCCACGCTGCTCGGCGGCCTGTTCAACACGCCAGGCTATCGCCGTGCCGAACAGGAAAAGATCGACAACGCACTCCAATGGCTGGACGTGATGGGCCTGCGGCAGTTTGCCAACCGCGAGGCCGGCAATCTGGCCTACGGTCACCAGCGCCGGCTGGAGATTGCGCGCTGCATGATCACCAAGCCTCGCGTGCTGATGCTGGACGAGCCCGCCGCCGGCCTGAACCCGCAGGAGAAGAAAGACCTGCAGCATCTGATCGACGATCTGCGCAAACAGTACGGCGTGGCCGTGCTGCTGATCGAGCACGATATGGGCCTGGTCATGGGAGTGTCCGAGCGCATTCTGGTCATGGAATACGGCAAGCCCATCGCCATGGGCCTGCCCGAGGCGATTCGCAATGATGAACGGGTCATCAAGGCCTATCTGGGAGAGGCCTGATGAGCCAGCATATGTTGCAACTGGAGCAGGTCTCCACCCATTACGGCGCGATCTGCGCGGTCAATCATGTCAGCCTGCATGTCGATCAGGGCGAGATCGTCACCCTCATCGGCAGCAATGGTGCTGGCAAGACATCGCTTCTGATGACGGTCTGCGGCAACCCTCGTGCCAGCGGCGGGCGCATTCTGTTCGAGGGCGAGGACATCACCCAGATGTCCACCCATCACATCATGCGCCGCGGCATTGCCGTCTCGCCCGAAGGCCGTCGTGTCTTCAAGGACCTGACGGTGACCGAGAACCTGCAGATGGGCGGCTTTTTCCTGAGCAAGGCCGAGATCGCCGACGGCGTCGAGCATGTGTTCAAGCTCTTTCCTCGTTTGAAGGAGCGCGCAGCGCAACGCTCGGGCACCATGTCGGGCGGCGAGCAGCAGATGCTGGCCATAGGCCGCGCACTGATGAGCAAGCCGCGCCTGCTGTTGCTGGACGAACCCACACTGGGCCTGGCGCCGCTCATCATTGCGCAGATCTTCGAGATCATTCAGACCATCCGCGCAGCGGGTGTGACGGTGTTCCTGGTCGAGCAGAATGCCAACCGCGCCCTGCAGATTGCCGACCGAGGCTATGTGCTGGAAACCGGCAAGGTGGTGCTGGAGGACAGCGGTGTCAACCTGCTGAGCAATGACGAGGTGCGCAAGGCCTATCTGGGTCATTGACAGCTCACTGACCTCATCTGAGGTCATTGCCAGGCCCCGCCGGACGCAAGTCTTGCGGGGCTTGCTCTTTTCAGTCTTCAATCAACCGTAAGATGCTTCGCATGACAAAGCACTTAACGATTCTGACCGGTGGCTCTCGCGGCATGGGCCTGTCCATGGGACAGCAACTGCTGCAGCAAGGCCATCAGTTGCTGAGCATTGCCCGCAAGACCAGCGCCGCCCTAGCCTCCAGCGCCAGCAAGCCTGCACAGCTATTGCAATGGGAGCAAGACCTGGCACAAAGCGCTGCTGCTGCGCAGCGCCTGGCGACCTGGCTAGGCACGATAGATCCGCGTGAATGGGCCAGCATCACCCTGATCAACAATGCGGGCGTCATCCCGCAGATTGCGCCACTGTCCCAGGTGCCTTCAGCCGACATGATCAATGCCCTGCGCGTGGGTCTTGAGGCTCCCATGGCCCTGACCGGAGCCTTTCTCGGAGCAACCGAAAGCTGGCGGATTCCCCGCAAGGTGCTCAATATCTCCTCGGGCCTGGGCCGCCGCGCCATGGCCTCGCAAGCCAGCTATTGCACGGCCAAGGCCGGCATGGACCAGTTCAGCAGCTGCGTGGCGCTGGAAGAGGCGGCCAAGCCCAACGGCGCACGCATTGTGTCTCTGGCGCCAGGCGTCATCGACACCGATATGCAGGTACAACTGCGCAGCGCAGCTTCAACCGACTTCCCTGACGTGGGCCGTTTTGCTGGTCTGCACAGCAACGGGCAGCTGACCTCGGCCGATGACGCCGCAGCCCGCGTGCTGGCCTGGCTGGCACGACCGGACTTCGGCGACCAGGTGGTTGCCGACGTACGCCAGGCTTGAGATAGCACTCAGAGCGGCCGGACTCCAAAACATGGCTGCAACCGCCTTATCCAAACCAATGGCCAAAGGCACCTGCAGCTCTTGTTGCCGTGAACTACCGGACCAAGCAAAAAATCTGGGAACAGACGCGGCCTATTCTCGAACCAAGCCCTGGCAAGTCTTTCATGCGTGGCAGAATGTTTCCACTGGTCTGCAGCAGCCGCCGTGGCTGTGCGCAGATCCACAATCCGCACCCGTGGGCCACATAGACAGCGACACCCGATCGGTACGCTGCCTCCGTGCTAGCAACGGCAGCAACCCTGTCGTGCAGCGCGTGCGGATGGCGATCATGTCCGTACGGCATGGCTCGCGCTCCCCGGTAAAGACAAATACCCATTGATGGCGGAACCACCGTCCCCGATCATCGAAAAGCCCACCTTCCGTGACTCTGGCTGCCGAGCTCAAGGCTCAGGCACCAGCCGCGACTGCGCCGCCCTTGTTTGCGGGCCAGCGCTCCCCCGTTCGTCTCTGGAGCTTCTTTTTCATGATTCGCCAAATTCTCATCAGCACAGCCGTGATCGCAAGCGCGGGCCTGAGCTTTTCAGCCGCTGCACAAGACCCCGCAGCCGACTACCCCAACAAGCCCGTGCGCATGATCGTGCCGTTCCCACCTGGCGGCGGCACCGACATCCTCTCGCGCGTGATTGCCAACAAGCTCACCGAAGTCAGCAAATGGACCGTGGTGCCCGACAACCGTGCGGGTGCAGGCGGCACCATCGGTATCACCGAAGCGGTCAAGGCGGCGCCCACGGGCTATGACATGGTGATGGGCCAGAAGGACAATGTGGTCCTTGGCCCCTACCTCTACAAGAACCTGCCCTGGAACCCCAGCAAGGATCTGACCCCCGTGGCTCATGTGGCCTACACCCCCATCGTGATCGCCACGGCCGCCAACTCGCCGTACAAGACGCTGGCCGACGTGGTGGCTGCAGCCAAGAAGAACCCGTCCAAGATCACCTACGGCTCGCCCGGCAACGGCACCAGCATCCACCTGGCCGGCGTGATGCTGGAAAAGGCCTCGGACATTCATCTGACTCACGTGCCCTATAAAGGCTCCAACCCCGCGATGATGGATGCACTGGCCGGCAATGTGGATCTGCTGGTGTCCTCCGTCCCCTCGGCCATAGCCCAGATCAAGGCCGGCAAGCTGCGCGCCATCGCCGTGACCTCGGCAAAGCGCTCGTCCTCGCTGCCAGACACCCCAACACTGGCCGAGTCCGGTCTCAAGGGCTTTGATGTGAGTACCTGGTACGGCCTGTTCATGCCCAAGGGCACACCCGCAGCCATCGTGACCAAGGTCAATCTCGAAGTGAACAAGCTGCTGGCCATGCCCGAGGTGCGCGAGGCCATTCTGACCCAAGGCGCCGAGCCCCAGTCCATGAGCGCAGCCAGCTTCGACAAGATGTTCCAGGCCGACTTCAAGCAGTCCAAACAGGTCGTCGAATCCTCGGGCGCCAAGATCGAGTGACATCCCGACGCGGCGCGCAGGATTCGCGCCGCCCTGCCTGGCGCGGACAGGCCTGATCTGCATCAATGCGGCATATGACAGGCTCGTGAATACTTCTCCGGAAACCCTTGAATTTCTGGAGAACATCATGGCATTGCTGGTCTGGGTCCCCGAACTGGACACCGGGATTGCGGAGATCGACCGGCAGCACCGCCGCATCGTCGATTACATCAACCGGCTTTACGAGTTGCGCAGCTCGCCAGATCGCGAAGGGCTGGGCGATGTCATCGGCGAGATGATCGACTACACCGTCTCGCACTTCGTCTTCGAGGAAAGCCTGATCGAGAGCGCCGGCTATATGTTCGCAGGGCCGCACAAAAAAGTGCACGAGCTGTTCACGCGCCGCGTGATCGAGATGCAGACCCGCTTCGATGCGGGTGAGGATGTGGCCGCCGAACTGCATGGCATGCTCTCGCGCTGGCTGTTCAACCACATCCGCAACGAAGACCATGGCTATGTGGACTCGGCCAAGGTCTATCTGCGCATGATGTCCAAAGAGAGCGGACACACGGCAGAAAAAGAACGACTCAAGGCGGAAGTGCTACAGGAGCTGGAATTGCAGCGCAAGAAAAAAGGCTGGCTGGCCCGGCTGCTCAGTCGCTGAGCACCCTTGCTCACAAGAAAAACGGCTCCCTGAGGAGCCGTTGCTTCGTGGGCAGCCGCCTCGCGCTCACTCGCGCACGACCAGCACCGGCACACGCACGGCGCCAAGCACGCGCTGCGTGACGCTGCCCAGCATCAGCTTCTCAAGGCCGCGTCGCCCCTGCGAGCCCATGACGACGAGATCGGCACCCACGCTTTCCATGGTGCGCACAATGCCTTCATGCACCGCATGGCCCTCGCCCACCAGCGTCTTCACGGGCACGCCTGCCTCATCCATGATGGCCTTGACCGCATCCAGGGCGGTGTTGGCTTCGGCGGTGGCCGCGCTCAGATACTGTGACTGGCCGTAGGCAAAGTCGGCGCCCACGCCGGTGAAAGGATAGGGATCGACCACATACACCGCCGTCACGGCGCTGCCGAAGACCTTGGAAAGCTCTGCGGCCTTGTGTGCCGCCAGCATGGAGGGCTTGGAGCCGTCGACCGGAACCAGAATGTGATTGAACATGGACATATGTTTCTCCTTTCAGGTTGCAGGCGACAAGGACCTCAAGCCAGAGGCCCGGGGCAGATGCCGCTCTTGAAATAGCGTTGAGTCTGCCTTCATCATGCCTCAGCGTGTTGACATGAATCAACCCTGAAGTTCACGCTGACTGAGGTCTGATTCAGATACAGACATGGGCCGTCTGGTATTCGTAGCATTTGTCCAAAAGAGTGTCGGACTTGTCGGTGATCGTGATGCGAGTGCCGTCTGGGCGCAGCAGGGATACATTCTTGAAGGCTGGCTCATGGGGCTTGCTGGGCGCATCGCGGCGCACGGTCCATTCCTCCCGGACGATGCCGCCCGGCATGTCCAACATCACGACGATCCGCTCGGTATCGTCCGAGAGTCGAATGCACTTGGCATCATTGAGCTCGACCACGGCCCCGGCCGGCGCGGCCAGACCATAAGGGCATTCCTCCACGCCGTGAATCGGTACCGAGGCATCGCCGAGGGTAATCTCAAGGCCATTGCGAAAGTAGATCGTGGGCTCCTTGGTGTAGGCCGCCTGCGCCGGACGATCTTGCGAAGGCTTGCAGGCCGCTACTGTGACAAGAGCGGTCAGCACTGAAATACTAAGGGCGTAAAAACGATTCATATAAAAAACCACGCTCTGCAAGGCGTGGTGTTGGCCAGCTGATCTGGCTTGTTGGATGCAGGGAAGACTCGAAGAGGCGAAAGCTTCGCCGCGACAAGCCTGCATCATGCAGTGTTGATGACGTCACTTTGACGTATTGAGCACGTTACAGTTTTGCTCAAATTTTCCGAACAAAGGCGTCCGGATCAATCAGGCAGCCTGACCCTTCTGCTCCTGAAGCTCGGCACCCTGGAAGTTGCCGCGGCGATAGGTCAGCACCAGGGTGTCGCGCACGCCGCCGTGCTCGACGGGTTGAATCGGCGTGGTCTCATGAATCATGCGCGCATCGTCGAGCAGCATCACCGACCAGGGTTCGGTCAGCGTGAAGCGCTGGCCGTTGGGACCGCTCGCCTCGAAGACGCGGGTCTCGCCCCCTTTGACGCCCTTGCGCCCCACCAGCAGTACGGCAACCAGGTCGACTCCGTCGCGGTGCGCACCTTCGGGCGTGGGCCGGCCGATACCGTCCGTGGTGTCGATGCGGAACTGGTGCGCCTCGACAAACCAGCGTTCATGCAGCTCGTCGGTGCAGAACACCTGATCGGCCAGTTGGCCCAGGGCATTGATCATCGCCAGCCAGGCCGCGCTGGTGGTGGTGCTGTCCTGCATGGGCTCGAACATGCGCTGCATGCCGCCATGCAGAGCGTTGTATTCCACGGGCTGCCAGTGGGCGCGATGAGGCACCTGCTGCACCTGATCGCCTTCGCTGACAAAGCAGGAATGGCGGCGGCGGCGATAGCGGCCTCCATCCTTGAGGAAGGCATCGGGCGGCAGACCCTGCCAGTCCGCATCCATGGCGTGCAGATCGCCCACACTCAGGCCCATCCACTGGGCGAAGTCCTCGGGCTGCAGCACGGCATAGCCGCGCGTGCGCAAGGACTGGGCTGCCTCGGCAGCGGCAATATAGGGAGGGGAAAACATGATGTGCGCCATAAGGTCGGCAAGCTTACTCCTCGCAAGCCCCGCTGGCTTGTGCCTTAGCATCAAAATTTACGCAAGGCAGCATCAACCAAATTGCATGGATGAAAAAATGCCTGCATCGCACACAGCAATGCAGGCAGAACGCGAGGCGCCGTGATCGGGCACCGGGCCTTCATCACCACGGTGACGAAGGCCAGGCAGTCTCGGGCTTAAACCAGGGGCAGACCCACATAGTTCTCGGCCAGCGAGGTCGAGCCGGCTTCGGAGTGGACGATGTAGTCCAGCTCGGCTTCCTGTACCTTGGTGTTGAACTCGCCCTCGCCGGGGAAGTTGTGCAGCATGGAAGTCATCCACCAGGAGAAGCGCTCGGCCTTCCAGACACGGCGCAGGCACTGCTCGGAGTAGCGGTCGATGCCGGCCTCGGACTGCTCCTTGTAGTACTCGACAAAGGCTTGCGACAGATAACCCACGTCGGAAGCTGCCAGGTTCAGGCCCTTGGCGCCGGTGGGGGGCACGATGTGCGCGGCATCGCCGGCCAGGAACATGCGGCCGAAGCGCATGGGCTCGGTCACAAAGCTACGCAGCGGTGCAATGCTTTTTTCCAGCGATGGGCCGGTCACCAGATTGGCGCGGGCTTCGGGGTCCAGGCGCTTCTTGAGCTCTTCCCAGAACGCTTCGTCGCTCCAGTCCTCGACCTTGTCGGTCAGCGGCACCTGCAGATAGTAGCGGCTGCGCGTGGCGCTGCGCTGGCTGCACAGGGCAAAGCCGCGCTCGGTGTTGGCATAGATCAGCTCGTGCGACACGGGCGGCGTATCCGAGAGCAGGCCCAGCCAGCCGAAGGGATAGACCTTCTCGAAGGTCTTGATCTTGTCCTGAGGAGCGCTGGCGCGGCAGATGCCGTGAAAGCCGTCGCAGCCGGCGATGAAGTCGCACTCGATCTCGTGCACCTGGCCGTCTTTTTCGTAACGCACCCTGGGCTTGTCGCTCTCGAAGTCCACGGGCTGCACATGGCTGGCCTCGTAGACCGTGGTCAGGCCCTCCTGGGCGCGCACTTCCATCAGATCGCGGGTGACTTCGGTCTGGCCATAGACCATCACGCGCTTGCCGCCGGTCAGGTCATGCAGATTGATGCGGTGGCGCTTGCCCTTGAACAGCAGCTCGATGCCGTCATGAGGCAGACCTTCCTCATTCATGCGCTTGTCGGCACCCGCCTGCTTGAGCAGATCCACCGTCACCTGCTCCAGCACGCCGGCGCGGATGCGGCCCAGCACATAGTCGGCGCTGCGCTGCTCGATGATGATGTTGTCGATGCCCGCCTTGTAGAGCAACTGCCCCAGCAGCAGACCCGAGGGACCGGCACCGATGATGGCGACTTGTGTACGCATGAATATGACTCCTTGTTATGGCTCAAAAACCTGTCAACCGACGAGCGTGACGACGCCGGTTGCGCTGTGCAGCAAGACTAAGTTTTGTGCTGCATCAAGACAAAGGAGAGAATCGATGTTTGCGCGATAATCGCACAATGAGAACGATGATCGCGCAAAACAAGAAATGCGGAACCCTCCATGAATGACCATGGCTCACCCTCCATCGCCCCGGCAGACTTCATTGCCGGCCTGGCCAAGGGCCTGGCCGTACTGGAAAGCTTCGACACCGAGCGCCAGCGCCTGAACGCCACCATGGCCGCCGAGCGCGCCGGCATCACGCGCGCCGCAGCCAGGCGCCATCTGCTCACGCTGGCCTATCTCGGCTACCTGGAGTCCGATGGCAGCTATTTCTGGCTGGCTCCCAAGGTGCTGCGCCTGTCGGGCAGCTATCTGGCCTCGGCCCGGCTGCCGCGCATCGTGCAACCCGTGCTGCACAGACTGGCAGCGCAGACCGGACTGTCCTACTCCTGCGTGGTGCGCGAGGGCCGCGAAGTCGTCATCGTCGCTCGCAGCGCCGTTCATGAGAAGGGCGAACGCCTGATGGCCCACGGACTGCACCTGGGCACACGCCTGCCGGCGCATGCCACGTCCACCGGCCGGGTGCTGCTGGCCTCGCTCTCAAGCTCGGAGCTTGACGACTGGCTGGCCGCCTATGACCTGCCCAAGCTGACGGCGCACACGGTCTCCGACGGTGCTGCGCTGAAGACCTTGCTCGACGAGGTGCGCCGCCTCGACTACTGCATGGCGCTTGAGGAGCATGAACTGGCCATTCAGGCCGTGGCCGTGCCGCTGCGCAATATGCGCGGACGCACCGTGGCAGCTCTGAATGTGGTGACATCGGCCAAACGCATGAGCCCGCAAACCATGCAGCAGGAAATACTGCCGCTGCTGCAGGAGGCCGCGAGAACCTTGCGCCCCCAGCTTTGACGCTATTAATATCAAAGCTTATTACGCTTACCCTTCATCGATTTCAGATAAAAATAAGGTTGAAACCCATATTCAACAAGCGCAACCAGCTCCCCTAACAGGAGCATGAACCAGCAGCGGCCATACCCCGGAGCAGGCCAGTCGTTCAGATATGACCGCTCTCCACCGAGCACACCTGCATGCTGAGGCGGCGCAGCAACTCGGCCGTGCGGCGCATCAGCGGCGTGGACTTCTTTTTGGCGGGCTGCACCAGGCACAAGGTGCTGACGATATGCGGCGACTTGATAGGCACTTCCACCAGCGCAGAATCCGTGGCATGACTGTGCATGGCGCTATCGGTCAGCGCCGCATAGCCATAGCCGCCGCGCACCAGATCCAGAATGGCGGGCACGCTGGAAACCTCCCAGACCACATTGAGCTTGACCTGGGACAACGTGGCCTGGGCCTCCATCAGCTTGCGGAAAATCTGCCCGTGCTGAGGCATGATCAACGGGAACTCGGCCAGATGCTCGAACGGAATGCTGGTGCGCCCTGCCAGCGTGCTGGCCGGGCCGATCAGGCACAGGCGCTCTTCGAGCACGGGCGAGACCTCGATCTGCGGGTGCGGCTCCGGCGTGTAGACAAGGCCCAGATCCATGCGCCCCGAAGTCAGCCACTCCGAGATATTCATCGAAAAACCTTCGACCACTGCCAGCCTGGCCTTGGGCATTTCGCGGCTGAAGCCGTCGATCAGGGGCAGGGTCAGGCGCCGCGCCAGGCTCGGCGGCAAGCCGACCGTGATACGCCCCACGGGCTCGTCGCGCTGACTGCCCAGATCCTCCTTGGCCATGGCCACGCGCTGCATGATGGCATGGCCATGCTCGAGCAGCCGGCGCCCCGCATCGGTCAGCGTCACGCCGCGCCCGGTGCGGATCAGCAAGGTCTCGCGCAACTCGGTTTCTAGGGCCCGTACCTGACGGCTGAGCGCCGGCTGGGCGGTGTCCAGCAGTACCGCAGCCTTGCTGAAGCTCCCCACTTCGGCCACCCGAACAAAGGTCTCTATCTGCTGCAGATTCATGCTCACACCTTTCAAAACAAGCTATGCTATTTTGCTATAGCTGCTAGCCTCAGCTAGACCTAGGTGTTTATGACCCAAGTGACACAATGTAATCAACTGGGCCTGAATATCTAAAAATAACAGCCGACGATATCAACAATGCGTGGTCCACACGCAATTCATCATCGACATCCTTCCAGGGAGACAAAATGACCCATAAGCTCAATATGAGCCGTCGCCAAGCTGCATTCGCACTCGGCGCCATTGCCGCAGCCGTGGCAGCCCCCTCTTTCGCCCAGGGCGACAAGTGGCCCACCAAGTCCTCGCGCATCATCAACCCCTTCCCGGTAGGCGGTGGCCCCGATGGCCTGTCGCGCCTGGTGGCCGACAAGCTGGGCCGCGCCTGGGGTCAGCCCGTGGTGGTGGAAAATCGTCCCGGCGGCAACGGCTTCATCGCCATCAGCGAATTCAAGCGCGGCGCAACCGACGGCACGGACATGATCCAGCTGGACAACGTCCATATCGCCGCCTACCCCCACCTGTTCAAGAAGCTGCCCTACGACCTGAACAAGGACTTCGAAATCCTGATGCCCTTGTTCCGCAACTTCTTCTTTGTCTGCGTGCCCGTCAACAGCCCTTACAAGACCATCGGCGACCTGATTGCCGACGCCAAGGCGCACCCCGGCAAGCTGAACTACGGCTCCTGGTCCGTGGGCAACCCTGTTCACCTGGGCTCGGCCCTGCTGGAAAACCAGACCGGCACCAAGATGGAGCATGTGATCTACAAGGAAACCAGCCAGCTGTACCAGGGCGTTGCCAATGGCGAGCTGACTTTTGCCCTGGGCTCCCTGGGCACTGCAGGCCCTCTGGTGCGTGGCGGCAAGCTGCGCTTCCTGGCCGTGGCAGCTCCCAGCCGCATTGCCGGCTTCGAGAACGTGCCCACGGTGTCCGAATCGGGCGGCCCCAAGGACTTCACTGCCATCGGCTGGAATGCCCTGGCTGTGCGTCCCGGCACACCCCCCGCCGTGATCGAAAAGATCCGCACCGATGTGCGCCAGGCCCTGACAGGCCAGGACGTCAAGGACAAGTTCGCAGCCTTCGGCTACGAATCCTTCAATCCCACGCCTGCCGAGTTCAAGGCCTTCATGGCCTCCGAGAGCAAGCGTTTCGGTGATGTCATCAAGAAGGCCGGTCTGGCACTGGACTGATCCGTCTTTCAGTCGATAAAAAGCCGCCTCTTGCAGGCGGCTTTTTCATGTCCCCTGGCATCAAGAAAAACGCCCGATGCAAGCACCGGGCGTTTTGCAGGGAAGTTCACTGACTTCTTATTGGTCGCGCGCCTCGATGGCACGGTTGATGCCCAGGGCCGCCAGCGTGCACAAGGCGCCCGACAGCAGATAGATACCCAGAGCCACCAGACCGAACTTTGCCGAGACACCCAAGGCCACCAGAGGCGCAAACGCCGCACCGATGAGCCAGGCCATGTCCGTGGACAGGGCCGCACCGGTGTAACGGTAGCGCGACGAGAAGTTGGATGTCACCGTGCCCGATGCCTGGCCGTAGGACAGGCCCAGCAGCACAAAGCCCACCAGGATGAACACATTGTTGCCGGTGCTGCCGCTGCCCAGCAACCAGGGCGCGAGAAAGCTGAAGATGCCGATCAGGCAGGCCATGGTGCCCAGGGTGTTGCGACGCCCCACTCGGTCCGCCAGCCAGCCCGACAGCATGATGGCCGCGCCTGCCAGCAGTGCACCGATGATCTGCACCACCAGCACTTCGGTCATGGACTGGTCGGAGTACATGGAAATCCACGACAGCGGGAACACGGTCACCAGATGGAACAGCGCAAAGCTGGCCAGTGCGGCAAAAGCACCGATCATCACATTGCGGCCTTCGTTGGCCATGAGACTGGTCACGCTGATGGGCTCCAGCTCACGCTCCTGCAGAAGCTGGGTATAGGACTGACCCACGACCAGACGCAGGCGCGCAAACAGCGCCACCACGTTGATGGCGAAGGCCACGCAGAAGGGGTAGCGCCAGCCATAGCTCATGAACTCGTCGGCCGTCAGGCTGGAGTACAGATAGGCAAACAGCGCCGCCGCAATGATGAAACCCAGCGGCGCCCCGAGCTGACCGATCATCGAATACCAGCCGCGCTTGTTCGGCGGCGCGGACATGGCCAGCAGCGAAGGCAAGCCGTCCCAGGAGCCCCCGAGCGCCAGGCCCTGGCCGATGCGCAGGATCACCAGCGCCCAGACGGCCTTCATGCCGGCTGTCTCATAGCTCGGCAGGAAGGTCATGCCCACCGTGCACACGCCCAGCAGAAGCAGCGCCAGAGTCAGCTTGGTGGCACGCCCCCAGACCCGCTGCACGGCCATGGACAGCGCCGTGCCCACGGGGCGGGCCACAAAGGCCAACGAGAAGATGGCAAACGCGGCCAGCGTGCCATCGAGCTTGGATAGATAGGGAAACAGCAGCGAGGGAAACACCAGCACGCAGGCGATGCCGAACACGAAGAAGTCAAAGTACTCGGAAGAGCGCCCGATGATCACCCCCACGGCAATCTCGCCGGGAGTCACATCCTCGTCGGTATGCGCATAGGCCAGGGTTTCCGAGTTCTCATAGTCTTGCTGAGTAAGACCAACGGACGGGTTCATGCTTGTCATAAAGGTACAACTCCTTGTCTTACTTTTCAGTCCCGGGGACGCTTTCCGTTCTACGCCCAAGCATGTGCAGCTGCAATAGAGTTTTTGCCCTGAACACTGTCAGCCCAGCCCCGTGCAGGCCCCGTTTCTGAGGGCTGATTTGACAATTTCAAGCCCTGTCAGCTCAAAGTTTGTCCACGCGCCAAAGCCGCTAAACCCTTGTCGCATAGCGCATTTCCAATCCCGAGCTGTTGACCTTGGACAAAATGTCCAATGGACAAGCCACTGTTTGGTATTACATTTGCCGAGATCCAGTAATCCGCGTTTACACCTAAGCGCGACTTTGTCACGCCCAAAGCATGTTAAAAATCAAGGAAATCCGTGGGCCCGCGTGGCTCTCAGCGGCCGCTTTGACCGCAACCCTCGCAGGTTGCAGCAAGGCCGTCGTCCTCAACCCAGCTGGCGATGTCGCCAAGCAGCAAGGCGATCTGGTCATTACGGCCACTTTGCTGATGTTGCTCATCATCGTCCCCGTCATCTTTTTGACGCTGCTGTTTGCCTGGAAATACCGCCAGTCCAACACCGAAGCCAAGTACGACCCCGAATGGCACCACTCCACTGCGCTGGAACTGGTGATCTGGACGGTTCCCCTGCTCATCATCATCGCTTTGGGCGCCATTACCTGGATCAGCACCCACAAGCTCGACCCTTATCGTCCCCTGGACCGCATCTCCGCCACCAAGGCTCTGGACCCCAACGTCAAGCCTCTGGAGATCCAGGTCGTGTCTCTGGACTGGAAATGGCTGTTCTTCTACCCTGAGCAAGGCATTGCCACCGTCAACGAAGTGGCTGCCCCGGTGGATCGCCCCATTCACTTCAAGCTGACCTCCACCCACACCATGAACGCGTTCTACGTTCCTGATCTGGCCGGCATGATCTACACCATGCCCGGCATGCAGACCGAGCTGAACGCCGTGATCAACAAGCCAGGTGTCTATGGCGGCAAGTCCTCTCACTACAGCGGCGCTGGTTTTGCAGGCATGACCTTCAAGTTCCACGGCCTGGAAAACGAGCAGTTCGACCAGTGGGTTGCCAAGGCCAAGACTGAAGGCAAGGCCCTGACACGCGATGCCTATATCGATCTGGCCAAGCCCAGCGAGCGCAACCCCGTTGAACGCTTCGCCAGCGTGGACGAAGGCCTGTACCACAAGGTCCTCAACCGCTGCGTGGAAGACGGCAAGATGTGCATGAACGAGATGATGGCCATCGACGCCGCCGGCGGCAAGGCACCTGCACACCACAGCAAGACCTCCAGCGTGGCCCTGCCCCTGGATGTCTGCACTTCCAAAGACGCTGACCGCGTTGTCGCCCTGCTCGACGAAGTCGCCGCCTCCGGAGCTGTCGCACAGCAATAAGTAGTTCACGGTGCGGATGCGCTCACCGCCCAGCCGCTCCAATACGACAAAAGAGACTCAACATGTCTGAAACAACAACCCCGGCCTCCCACTGGCTGTTGGGCCGTATCACATGGGACCAGATTCCCATGACGCATGAGCCCATCGTGCTCTTGACCTTTATTGCCGTGGTGCTTGGCGGCCTCGTCGTGGTCGGCGGCATCACCAAGTTCCGCCTCTGGGCTCCGCTGTGGAACGACTGGATCACCTCCATTGACCACAAGAAGATCGGCATCATGTACATGATCCTCGGTCTGGTCATGTTCCTGCGCGGCTTTGCCGATGCCGTGATGATGCGTCTGCAGCAGTCCATGGCCTTCGGCGACAACATGGGCTACCTGCCTCCTCACCACTACGACCAGATCTTCACGGCCCACGGCGTGATCATGATCTTCTTCGTGGCGATGCCCTTCGTGACCGGCCTGATGAACTACCTGGTTCCTCTGCAGATCGGCGCACGTGACGTGTCCTTCCCGTTCCTGAACAACTTCAGCTTCTGGATGACCACCGGCGGCGCCGTGCTGGTGATGATCTCCCTGTTCCTGGGCGAGTTCTCCACCTCCGGCTGGCTGGCTCTGTCCAATCTGGGGCATCAGAGCGGCAGCACGGGTCTTGATTACTACATCTGGGGCCTGCAGGTCGCCGGTGTGGGCACGACCTTGTCAGGTATCAACCTGATCGTGACCATCATCAAGATGCGCGCTCCCGGCATGAACCTGATGAAGATGCCCGTCTTCACCTGGACTGCCCTGTGCACCAACGCCCTGATCGTGGCCTCCTTCCCCGTGCTGACCGCAGCCCTGGTGCTGATGTCGCTGGACCGCTACGTCGGCACCAACTTCTTCACGAACGAGCTGGGCGGCAACCCCATGCTGTACGTGAACCTGATCTGGATCTGGGGCCACCCCGAGGTCTACATCCTGATCCTGCCCTGCTTCGGCGTGTTCTCCGAAATCGTGGCAACGTTCAGCCGCAAGCGTCTGTTCGGCTACACCTCGATGGTTTACGCCACCGTGTGTATCACCATCCTGTCCTACCTGGTGTGGCTGCACCACTTCTTCACCATGGGCTCGGGTGCCAGCGTGAATACCTTCTTCGGTATCACCACGATGATCATCTCCATCCCCACGGGCGCGAAGATCTTCAACTGGCTGTTCACCATGTACCGCGGCCGCATCCGCTTCTCGGTGCCCATGCTGTGGACTGTGGGCTTCATGGTCACCTTCGCCATCGGCGGCATGACCGGTGTGCTGCTGGCCGTGCCTCCCGCAGACTTCGTGCTGCACAACTCGCTATTCCTGATTGCTCACTTCCACAACGTGATCATCGGCGGCGTGGTGTTTGCCGTGTTTGCCGGCATCAACTACTGGTTCCCCAAGGCTTTCGGCTTCCGACTCAATGAGTTCTGGGGCAAGGCTTCGTTCTGGTTCTGGCTGGTCGGCTTCTGGGTTGCCTTCACTCCCCTGTACATCCTGGGTCTGATGGGCGTGACTCGCCGTGCCAACCACTTCGACGATCCCTCGCTGCAGATCTGGTTCATCATCGCTGCCTGCGGTGCTGCCCTGATCGCTGCCGGTATCGGCTGCTTCTTCATCCAGCTGGCCGTGTCCATCTGGAAGCGCGACGAGCTGCGTGACGTGACCGGCGACCCATGGGAAGGCCGTACCCTGGAGTGGGCTACTTCCTCGCCCCCTCCCCAGTACAACTTCGCCTTCACCCCCGTGGTGCACGACATCGACGCCTGGACCGACATGAAGAAGCATGGCTATCAGCGTCCGCTGAGCGGCTTCGAGCCCATCCACATGCCCGCCAATACCGGCGCCGGCGTGGTGATTGCCGGCCTGTCCACCGTTCTGGGCTTTGCTCTGATCTGGCATATGTGGCCTCTGACGATCGCTTCGTTCGTCGCAACCATCCTGGCTTCGATCATTCATACCTTCAACTACAAGCGTGACTACTACATCCCTGCGGCCGAAGTGGCCACATCGGAAGAAGCACGTACCAAGCAGCTTGCAGCAGCCCATGTCTAATACACATATCAACGCTGGCGGCGCAACCGCCCTGGCTACTCGCGAGTACCACCTCGCGCACGAGCCTCATCCGGAAAACGGTACCTCGCTGGGCTTCTGGCTCTACCTGATGAGCGACTGCCTGATCTTTGCCGCACTGTTCGCCACCTATGGCGTGCTGGGCCGCAGCTATGCAGGCGGCCCCTCGGGCAAGGATCTGTTCGATCTGTCGCTGGTGGCCGTCAACACGGCCTTCCTGCTGATGTCGTCCATCACCTTCGGCTTTGCCATGCTGCAAAAGCAGAAGAAGAACGTGAACGGCACTCTGCTGTGGCTGGCCATCACCGGCCTGCTGGGCGCAGCCTTCCTGGCCGTGGAACTCTATGAGTTCCACCACCTGATCCATCAAGGTGCAACGCCTCAGAGCAGCGCCTTCCTGTCGTCCTTCTTCACACTGGTGGGCACGCACGGTATCCACGTGACCTTCGGTCTGGTCTGGCTGATCACCCTGATGATTCAGATCAAGAAGCACGGCCTGATCAACGAGAACGTGCGCCGTATCAACTGCCTGTCCATGTTCTGGCACTTCTTGGACGTGGTCTGGATCGGTGTGTTCACCTTTGTGTATCTGATGGGGGTGCTGTAAATGAGCGCACACGATATCCACGCCGGTCATGACGATCACCACGATCACGACGACCTGCACGTCACCATGGGTGACTATGTAAAGGGCTTCATCCTGGCCGTCATCCTGACCGCCATCCCCTTCTACCTGGTCATGAACAACGTCATCACCGACCGCACCACGGCCGTGGCCGTGCTGGGCCTGTTCGCAGTAATCCAGGTGGTCGTGCACATGGTGTACTTCCTGCACATGAACGGCAAGATCCAGGGCGGCTGGACCATGCTGTCCACCATCTTCACGGTGATCTTCCTGGCGATTGCGATCTCCGGCACGCTTTGGGTCATGTTCCACATGAACACCAACATGATGCCCGGCCATGAAATGCACCAGGCCGCAGGCCATGCAGATCACGCAGGTCACACGGCTCCCGCAGCTGTCACACCTTGACTGACCTCATGAAGAACCAGAGCGCTGCGCGGCAGCGCTCTCCCTTCGCCAAGGCGATGCTCGCGTTTGTGGGCATCGCCTTGTTTTTAGGCTTCATGGCTCTGGGCACCTGGCAGGTGCAGCGCCGCGCCTGGAAGCTCGATCTCATCGAGCGCGTGGAGCAGCGCGTGCACAGCGCCCCCGTGGCTTTGCCCGAGCCCGGCCAATGGCCGCAGATCAATGCCGCCAGCCACGAGTACCTGCCCGTCAAGGCGCAAGGCCGATGGCTGGACAAGCAAAGCGTGCTGGCCAAGGCCTTGACCGAGGCCGGCGCGGGCTTCTGGCTCATGACGCCGCTGCAGCTGGGCGATGGCACACAGGTTCTGGTCAACCGCGGCTTCACGCCCGAGAAGCTGCGCGGCCAGTGGCTCAGGCAGATTGCCGAAGCCGGGCCATCCGCCGAGACCGTCACCGTCATCGGCCTGATGCGCATGAGCGAGCCCGGCGGCGGCTTTCTGCGCAAGAACGACCCGGCCAACGGCCAGTGGTACTCGCGCGATGTCGCCACCATTGCCCAGGCCCAGGGCCTGGACAGGCCCGCCCCCTACTTCATAGACCAGGGCGTGCCCGCCAGCAACCCGGCCTATGCCCAGGCAGAGGCCGGCACCGAAGTCCTGCGCCCCGGCATGACGGTCATCCGCTTCCCGAACAGCCATCTGGTCTATGCGCTTACCTGGTATGGGCTGGCCATCATGGTGATCGGAGCGGCCTGGCTGGTACGCCGGCACGACAAGGCGGTTGCCAAAAGCTGATGCCTCCCCCCTGAAAAGCGCTCCCCGGAGCGCTTTTTTTCGGCCCTTTAAGGCGGTGCCTACATCAGGAACGCATAGCCCCAGAGGCGTCCGTGGCAGCCCCGCTCGGTGACAATTGCGCGGTGAGCCAAATTTCCGATTCCCTGTTTCGCGTACAGCGCCTGACCGAGCGGCAGAACATGCAGCTGCTGATTCAGCTGCGCTGGATTGCCGTGGTCGGCCAGGTCGTCACCATCTCGCTGGTGCACTACGGCTTTCAGATTGCACTGCCCTTGCTGCCCATGGCGCTGGTGCTGGTGGCCCTGGTGGCCACCAACCTGGCCTATATCTACTGGAGCCAGGGCCTGCACCGCCCCGTGACCTCGCGCAGCGTCTTCTATGCGCTGCTGGCCGATGTGCTGGCCCTGACCATTCAGCTGTACCTGAGCGGCGGCGCCAGCAACCCCTTTATCTATCTGTATCTGCTGCAGGGCATTCTGAGCGCCGTTCTGCTGCCCGCCCACTACACCTGGTGCGTGGTCGCGGCCTCTTTTGTCGGAGTCCTGGGCCTGACCCTGTTTCACCAGCCTCTGCATGTGCAGTTCGTGAGTCAGGAAGGCCTGCCCAGCCTCTATGTGGTGGGCGTGCTCATCAGCTTTGCGCTGACCAGCATCCTGACCATCGTCTTTCTGACGCGCATCGTCGAGAACACGCGCCGCCGCGACAAGCGCATCTCCAATATGCGCCAGCGCGCCAGCGAGGAAGAACATATCGTGCGCCTGGGCCTGCTGGCCACCGGCGCGGCCCACGAACTGGGCACACCCATGGCCACCATGTCCGTGATCCTGGGCGACTGGCAGCATATGCCGGCACTCATGCAGGACGAGGATCTGCGCGAGGACCTGCAGGAAATGCAGCGCCAGCTGCTGCGCTGCAAGTCCATCGTCTCGGGCGTGCTGCTGTCCGCCGGCGAGACCCGGGCCGAAGGCACGGAAAGCACCACCTTTGCGAGCTTTGTGCAAGGCGTGGTCAGCCACTGGCAGACCCATAACAGCCTGCAGCACTTTGCGCTGCACCAGCAGGGCGTGAAGGACTTCGCCATGCTCTCGGATACTGCATTGCAGCAAATGATTTGCAATTTGCTGGACAATGCCCTCGAAGCCTCGCCCGACTGGGTGGAGCTGACCCTGAGCAGCGATCACGACCAGATACGCATCCAGGTGCGTGACCATGGTCCGGGCTTCGATGCCGCCGTGCTGCAGCAGCTGGGCCAGTGCCATGTCTCCACCAAGCAAGAGCGCCCCGGTCGCGGCCTGGGCCTGTTTCTGGTGACCAACGTGGCCCGCGCCCTGGGCGGCCGCGTTCACGCCGGCAATCTGCCGGCTCAGCAAGGCGGAGGTGCTCTGGTGGAGGTCAGCCTGCCCCAGTCCGCTCTCGCGATTTAAGACATTGTGGTTTGCATGGAAGAAGACCGTTTACTGCTGCTGGTTGAAGATGACGCGGCATTTGCACGCACCCTCAAGCGCTCGTTCGAGCGCCGGGGCTACCGTGTGCTGCATGCCACCAGCGGCGAGGAAGTGCAGCTGCTGCTGACTCAGCAGCGGCCGCAATATGCGGTCATGGACCTGAAGCTGGCCGGCAATGCCTCGGGCCTGAACTGCGTGCAGATGCTGCATCTGCACAACCCCGATGCGCTGATTGTCGTGCTCACCGGCTATGCCAGCATTGCCACGGCGGTGGAAGCCGTCAAGCTCGGAGCCTGCCACTACCTGGCCAAGCCCTCGAATACCGACGATATCGAAGCCGCCTTCGGGCGGGTCGAAGGCCGCACCGACGTGGAGGTCAGCAGCCAGACCACCTCCATCAAGACGCTGGAATGGGAGCATATTCACGAGACCCTGGCCGAGTCCGGCTTCAATATCTCCGAGGCCGCACGCCGCCTGGGCATGCACCGGCGCACGCTGGCGCGCAAGCTGGAAAAGCGCCAGGTCAAGTGACTGGCGTCAGGCTTAAATAGCAATGTTGATAGCTGGCACCGCTTCTCCGCATTGCCTTTCAAATACAAAAGTATCTGAAATCGTCATGCAGCAAGCGATAACAGCTCCTTTTTTCATTGGTTTCGCGGCCTCGTTCCAGCGCACCGGCAGACGTCCATGAAGCAGCAGCAACAGCGGCAACCCCGACTCATAGGAACCACCGGCCTCGGCCTGCTGGTTCTGTCCTATGCGACGGCCCTGCCCTGGCTGCTACGGGGCGAAGCCGTGGACCTGGTGCCTTTTCTCTGCGCCCTGGTCTTTGGCTGTTGCCTCATCCGTCCTGTCACGCTCGCCTTCGAGCGCGCATCCAAGGGTGCCAAGGCCCTGGCCGTCACGCTGCTGGCCCTGCTTGCCGCAGCCATCGCGACCGCCGTGGCCGGCGGCCATGTTCAAAGCTGGCTCGCACATCTGCGCACCATGCCGCTGTGGCAGGCCAACCACCTCTTCTTTTTGTTCTTCGCCTTGCTGCCTCTGACCAAGGGCATCATCGTCGCTGCGCTCAACTTCATCAGCCAGGTCGCACGCGGCACAGCAGGCAGGCCCTAGGCATGCTCCAAAGCCGTTTTCTTGCGGCAGTCCGGCTCAGCAACCTCGGCCGGCCATCACGACAGGGCAGCGCACCGGGTCCGGTCCGAGTCGGCCGCGAAGCCCCGCATTCACGGCTGAGCCATCTATAGTTGCCGCGGAGATGCACGATATGAAAACCCTGGGCCGACTTGTTCTCTCCGCCTTTCTGGCACTGCTTGCCAGCCTGGTCGTGGCAGCGCTTTTTCTGCCGTTTCACAGCATCTTTCTGCCGCCCGACGGGGTCAGCTGCCTGAATGAGGGCATCTCGGGGTGCATGCGCGCCCTGGAGATAAGTCTGCTTGTTTACGGCCCCTTGTTCTGCATCATCGGCGTTCTGATCGGCACGCCGATCTTCATGCTGCTTCTGTACCTGCGCGATTGATCAGGCAGCTCTGCCCCGGCATTGTGGAGCGGCTCCATCGTATCCGCGACCTGATCGTCGTCCGCAGGACACAACATTCCGCCAAAGCCTGCGCCCATTCAGGCTGCAAACACCGAAACGACCGCAATGGCGGCTGCTGCATCCGCCAGGGCCAGTCCATAGGAACTGATGGGCGAATCATCATTCATAGCTGGCTTCGCCCGCTACCAGCAGTACTCAGGCATAAAAGCACCTGAATTACATGCCAAACAAGCGATAAAAGCTCTCATAAAAAGAGCAAACACAGGCCAGGCGGACAACAAAAAACCGGCAGTGTCGCCACTGCCGGTCTCTGGTTTCAGCACCCCATACGGGCGCTGACGAAGGCCTTATTCGGCCACGGCCTGCTCGGGCTCGGCCTTGGGTGCGTCCTTGGGCAGCTCGGTAATGGTGAGCTTGACATCACCCTTGCCTTCGTTGCCCGCTTCGTCCCAGTCCACTTCCAGGCGTCCGCCATTGGTCAAACGACCGAACAGCAGCTCATCGGCCAGCGAGCGGCGGATGGTGTCCTGGATCAGGCGCTGCATGGGGCGTGCACCCATGAGCGGATCGAAGCCCTTCTTGGCCAGATGCTTGCGCAGGTTGTCGCTGAAGGTGACCTCCACCTTCTTCTCGGCCAGTTGCTGCTCGAGCTGCAGCAGGAACTTGTCGACCACGCGCAAGATGATCTGCTCGTCCAGCGGCTTGAAGCTGACGATGGCATCCAGACGGTTGCGGAACTCGGGCGTGAACAGGCGCTTGATATCGCCCATTTCGTCACCGGCTTCACGCGGGTTCGTGAAACCGATGGTGGCCTTGTTCATGGTCTCGGCACCCGCATTCGTGGTCATGATGATGATCACGTTGCGGAAGTCGGCCTTGCGCCCGTTGTTGTCGGTCAGCGTGCCGTGATCCATGACCTGCAGCAGCACGTTGAAGATGTCCGGATGCGCTTTTTCGATTTCATCGAGCAGCAGCACCGAATGCGGCTTCTTGGTCACGGCCTCGGTCAGCAGACCTCCCTGATCAAAACCCACATAGCCGGGAGGAGCGCCGATCAGTCGGCTGACCGCATGACGCTCCATGTACTCGGACATGTCGAAGCGGATCAGGTCCACGCCCAGGATATAGGCCAGTTGCTTGGCGGCTTCCGTCTTGCCGACGCCCGTGGGGCCGGAGAACAGGAAGGAGCCGATCGGCTTGTCCGGCTTGCCCAGACCCGAACGCGCCATCTTCACGGCAGACGACAGCACTTCCAGTGCCTTGTCCTGACCGAAAACCACGCTCTTCAAGTCACGCTCCAGCGTCTGCAGCTTGCTGCGGTCGTCGTTGCTGACGTTGGCCGGCGGGATGCGGGCTATTTTTGCAACGATGGCTTCGATCTCGGCCTTGCCGATGGTCTGCTTGCGCTGGGCTTCGGGCGCGATACGCTGGGCAGCACCGGCCTCATCGATCACGTCGATGGCCTTGTCTGGCAGGTGACGGTCGTTGATGTACTTGGCCGACAGCTCGGCAGCAGCCTGCAGGGCTTCCTGCGCATAGGTGATGCTGTGGTGTTCCTCGAAGCGCGACTTCAGGCCCTTGAGGATGTCCACGGTCTCGGCCACTGTAGGCTCGACCACATCCACCTTCTGGAAACGGCGCGACAGGGCCGCGTCTTTTTCGAAGATGCCACGGTATTCCGTGAACGTGGTCGCACCGATGCAGCGCAGCTGGCCGCTGGACAGCGCAGGCTTGAGCAGATTGGACGCATCCAGCGTGCCGCCCGAGGCCGCACCGGCGCCGATCAGCGTGTGGATCTCGTCGATGAACAGGATGGCATGCGGCTTGTCCTTGAGCGACTTGAGCACGCCCTTGAGGCGCTGCTCGAAATCGCCGCGGTACTTGGTGCCGGCCAGCAGCGCGCCCATGTCCAGCGAGTAGACCACGCCTTCCTTGAGCACCTCGGGCACCGTGCCCTCGGTGATGCGCCAGGCCAGACCTTCGGCAATCGCGGTCTTGCCCACACCGGCCTCGCCCACCAGCAGCGGGTTGTTCTTGCGGCGGCGGCAGAGGATCTGGATGGTGCGCTCGACCTCGTACTCGCGCCCGATCAGCGGATCGATCTTGCCTTCCTTGGCGGCCTGGTTCAGGTTCAGCGTGAACTGCTCCAGCGGCGAGGCCTTTTCATTGCGCTCGCCAGCCGCGCCTTCTTCGCTCTCCGAGGGAGACTCGGCCTTGGCAGGCTCGGGCGG
The DNA here is from genome assembly GCF_039581415.1 of Comamonas sp. F1-6. Taxonomy (NCBI): domain Bacteria; kingdom Pseudomonadati; phylum Pseudomonadota; class Betaproteobacteria; order Burkholderiales; family Comamonadaceae; genus Comamonas; species Comamonas sp. F1-6. Next base: position 135,065 of record NZ_JBCPWN010000003.1, on the reverse strand, counting down.
CTCGCCCTTTTTGATGCCATGAGCAATGTAGTTGACCACGTCCAGGCGTGTGACGCCCTGCTGGTGCAGGTAGTACACGGCATGCGAGTCCTTTTCGCCGAAGATGGCCACGAGCACATTGGCGCCCGTCACCTCCTTCTTGCCATTGCCTGTGGACTGCACATGCATGATGGCGCGCTGAATCACACGCTGGAATCCCAGCGTGGGCTGCGTATCCACCTCTTCGGTGCCGTCCACCTGCGGTGTGTTGTCCTTGATGAAGTTGGACAGCGATGAACGCAGGTCGTCGATATTGGCCGCGCATGCGCGCAGCACTTCAGCTGCACTGGGGTTGTCCAGCAGGGCGAGCAGCAGATGCTCCACGGTGATGAACTCGTGACGCTGCTGACGGGCCTCGACAAACGCCATGTGCAAGCTGACTTCCAGTTCTTGAGCGATCATGTGCGACTCCTTTCGGCTTGCTTGGTTGACTCTCTGCTAACTAATCTGAGGGCGGACTGCGCTTATTCAACAGGCTCGAATGTGGCCTGCAACGGATGGCCCGCTTTCTGGGCCGCCTGCAGTACCTGCTCGACCTTGGTCGCCGCCACATCCTGGCTGTAGACGCCGCAGACACCACGGCCGTCCAAATGAATCTTGAGCATGATCTGCGTGGCCGATTCGCGGTCCTTGCCGAACAGCTCCTGCAGCACGGCAATCACGAATTCCATAGGTGTGAAGTCGTCGTTGAGCATCACCACCTGATACATGCGTGGCGGCTGCAGCCGCTGGCGGCGCCGTTCAAGCACCAAGGAATCTCCATCGTCAGGCGTTCTGATCGCTGGCGAGACCGGGGGAATTGATGGGAGTTGGGTAGCCATGAAATCCATTCTAGCGAGCCGTTGCAATGTTTTTGCGCTGGCATATGCATAGCATTGTTAGGGATTTCAAGGCGGCTGAAAGCAAATTTGGCAAAACCAAGGGAAATCCATGGAGATCCCTTACCCAGCAAGCGCCCTGCGCTATCAAAAATTCAGGCGCTTATCCGACATTCGAGTGCAGGCAGCTCGCAAGGCCAGCCATGCTGCCTATTCATAAACCACTTTGACCTGACCCGCAGCTGCCGAGCCATACCAGGCGGCCAGTGCGGCATCCGAGGGATAGAAGCGGCTGCTCTCGCCCAGCGCCAGCTCGCAACTGGCCGAGCCGCGCTCGTCGCGGCATATCAGGTCCAGACGTACCTTGACGCCATGGTTGATATTACCGCTCTCGGTTTCCTCGACCTTGGCCGGGAACTGGCGCAGCAGCGCCGGCACATCGGGCATCTTCTCCCCGACGCTGACCTGCAGATAGCGCGCAAAACGGCAGCGCGCATCGGCCAGGCTCCACATCTGCTGCACCTTCATTCGCAGGCCGCCGCTGAAGCGGTCGGGCTGGAGACGGCCCGAAACCACGACAAACTCGTCCTCCTTGAGCACTTCGGCGCAAGCTGCCATGGTTTTTTCGTCAACCGAGGCCTCGATCACCGCCGATTTGTCGTCCAGCGTGAAGATGCTCAGCCTGCCGCGCTGGCCGTTGATGGTGCGCAGACCGCCGATGATGCCGGCCATGGTCTGCGGCTCGCGGCTGTCGCGCATCTCGCCGATCGGGGTGCGCACGAAGCGGCGCACTTCGGCCTCGACCTCGTCGAACAGATGGCCTGTCAGATAGAAGCCGATGGCCGTTTTTTCCAGCGTCAGCTTTTCCTTGACGCCCCAGGGCAGCACATCGGCCATGGGTGGCTCCGCCGTGCTCGAGCCCAGCGCATCATCGCCCATCATGTCGAACAGACCGCCCTGATCGGCATTGGCAATCGAGGTCGCCGCAAAGCCGAAGGCCGTGTCCAGCGTCGCCATCAGCGAGGCGCGGTTCATGTCTATCGTGTCAAAGGCGCCGCCTTTGATCAAGGCTTCCACGGTGCGCTTGTTGATGCGGCTGCGATCCACGCGCAGGCAGAAGTCGAACAGGCTCTTGAACGGGCCTTTCTCGTGGCCGTTGGGGCCTGTGCCCTCGCCGTTGCGCGCAGCCACAATGGCTTCGATGGCAGCCTGCCCCGTTCCCTTGATGGCTCCGAGGCCGTAGCGTATGACCTTGTCGGTCACCGGCTCGAAGCGGTGCACGCCGCGGTTCACATCGGGCATCTCGAAAGTGATGCCCATCTTGAGCGCGTCCTCGTACAACACCTTGAGCTTGTCGGTGTTGTCCATTTCCACGGTCATATTGCCGCAGTAGAACTCGGCCGTGTAGTGCACCTTGAGCCAGCCCGTGTGATAGGCCAGCAGGGAGTAGGCTGCCGCGTGCGACTTGTTGAAGCCGTAGCCCGCGAACTTCTCCATCAGATCGAAGACCTCGTCGGCCTTTTCCTCGGACAGTCCGTTCTTGGCCGCACCCTCGCGGAAGATGCCCCGGTGCTTGACCATCTCCTCGACTTTTTTCTTGCCCATGGCCCGGCGCAGCAAGTCGGCGCCGCCCAGCGAGTAGCCGCCCAGCACCTGGGCGGTCTGCATCACCTGCTCCTGGTAGACCATGATGCCGTAGGTTTCGGCCAGCACCGACTCGACCAGCGGATGCGGGTACTCCACGACTTCCTGCCCGTGCTTGCGGGCAATGAAGGTGGGGATCAGGTCCATGGGACCGGGGCGGTAAAGAGCGTTCAGCGCAATCAGGTCTTCCAGACGCGAGGGCTTGGCCTCCTTGAGCATCTGCTGCATGCCGCGCGATTCAAACTGGAAGACGGCTTCGGTCTTGCCATCCGAGAACAGCTTGTAGGTCGGATAGTCGTCCAGCGGAATGTTCTCGAACTGGAAGTTCTCCTGACCCTTGTGGCGCTTCATGATGAATTCGCGCGCAATCTCCAGGATCGTCAGCGTGGCCAGACCCAAAAAGTCGAACTTCACCAGGCCCACGGCTTCCACGTCGTCCTTGTCGTACATGGCCACGGCCGAGGTACTGCCGGGCTGCTGGTACAGCGGACAAAAATCGGCCAGCCTGCCCGGCGCAATCACCACGCCGCCGGCGTGCATGCCGATGTTTCGCGTCATGCCCTCCAGGCTCTGCGCCATCTCGATCAGGGTCTTGACGTCCTCCTCGCGCTCGATGCGCTCGGCCAGAATCGGCTCCTCCTTGATGGCATAGGTGTATTTGTCGCCTTCCTTGGGCGGATTGGGCGGATACTTGAGCGTGACATGCAGGCCGGGCTTGTTCGGGATCAGCTTGGAGATGCCGTCGCAGAAGGTGTAGCTCATGTCCAGCACGCGGCCCACGTCGCGGATGGCCGCACGTGCGGCCATGGTGCCGAAGGTGGCGATCTGGCTCACAGCATCGCGGCCGTAGCGATCCTTGACATAGTCGATCACGCGGTCGCGGTTCTGCTGGCAGAAGTCCACGTCAAAGTCGGGCATGGACACGCGCTCGGGGTTCAGGAAACGCTCGAACAGCAGGTTGTATTCCAGCGGATCCAGGTCGGTCACCTTGAGCACATAGGCCACCAGCGAGCCGGCACCCGAGCCACGGCCCGGCCCCACTGGGCAGCCATTGGCCTTGGCCCACTTGATAAAGTCCGACACGATAAGAAAGTAGCCCGGAAAGCCCATCTTCATGATGGTGCCCAGCTCGAACTCCAGCCGCTCCACATAGCGCGAACGCTGGGCGTCGCGCTTGGCCGCATCGGGATAGAGGTGGACCAGGCGCTCCTCCAGCCCCTGGTAGGACTCGTGGCGGAAGAACTCGTCCATGCTCATGCCGGACGGCACGGGGAAATTGGGCAACTGCGGGTTGCCCAACTCCAGCGTCAGGCTGCAGCGGCGGGCAATTTCGATTGTGTTCTCGATCGCGCTCGGAATGTCGGCAAACAGCTGCTCCATTTCGGCAGCGGTCTTGAAATACTGGTCGCGGGTGAACTTGCGCACCCGCTTGGCATTGCCCAGGATCTCGCCTTCGGCAATGCAAACGCGGGCCTCGTGGGCCTCGTAATCGTCGGGCTTGGCATACTGGATCGGGTGCGTCGCCACCACCGGCAGATTCAAGCGGCTGGCCAGCTTCACGGCCGCCAGCACATGTGACTCGTCATCGGCACGGCCCGCGCGCTGCAGCTCGATATAGAAGCGGTGCGGGAACATGGTGGCCAGGCGCTGGGCAATCTCGGCCGCCCCTTTTTCATCACCACGGGTGAGAGCAATGCCCACGGGGCCGGCTTGCGCACCGGACAGCACGATCAGTCCCTCGCCCAGTTCCTGCAGCCATTCCCACTTGTGCTGCGCCTGATCACGCACTACATTGCGCGTCCAGCCACGTGCCAGCAGCTCGGCAATATTGTGGTAGCCCTGCTTGCTCTGCACAAGAACGATGATCCGCGAAGGCGGCGCATCGCCCAGCCCTTCGAGCATGATCTCGGCGCCCAGCAGAGGCTTGACGCCCTTGCCACGGCCTTCGCGATAGAACTTGATGCCGCCAAACAGATTGTTGAAGTCGGTAATGGCCATCGCCACCTGCCCGTCTTCGGCAGCGGCCTTGATCATGGCATTGACGCGGGTGGTTCCGTCGACGACGGAGAATTCGGTGTGCAGGCGCAGATGGACAAACATGGCCGCTATTGTAGGAAGAGCGCTTCGTCCCTGCGGACTCAATGCCTCTAGATTCGCTGCGGCCGTAGCGTAAAGACGCCAGCAACTCGCGAGCGCGATCCGGCGGCCCATTACAATGCGTCGATCCTTTTTCAGGAAGGTCCGGTCCTGGTGGTGTATGGTGTAGGTTTTGCGCCTTGCCGCCAGATGCGACGGGCCTGCCTCCTATTACCGCTAATGATTGTCAGAAAACTGTCCACCATGCCGCGTATTTCACTGACTCTAGTCCCTGCCGTGTTAATCGCCGCCACGCTGGCGGGATGCTCCAGCACCAAGGACGACCCGACGGCCAAGTGGACACCCGAGCGCATCTATACCGAAGCGCGCGATGAATCTTCCTCCGGCGCCTATGACAAGGCCGTGCCGCTGTTTGAAAAGCTCGAAGGCCGTGCCGCCGGCACGCCACTGGCCCAGCAGGCTCAGCTGGAAAAAGCCTATGCCCAGTACAAGGCCGGCGAAAAAGTGCAGGCTCTGGCCACGCTGGACCGTTTCACCAAGCTGCATCCTGCCAGCCCTGCCATGGACTATGCCCTCTACCTCAAGGGCCTGGTCAACTTCAATGACAACCTGGGCATGTTCGGCTGGCTGACCCGCCAGGATCTGTCCGAGCGCGACCAGAAAGCCGCCAAGGACTCCTTCGAGTCCTTCCGCGAACTGGTGACCCGCTTTCCAGATTCCAAGTACTCCGATGATGCCCGCCAGCGCATGCAGTACATCGTGAACTCGCTGGCCCAGTACGAAGTCCATGTCGCCAAGTACTACTACAGCCGAGGCGCCTATGTGGCGGCCATTGCCCGTGCGCAGGCTGCCATCAAGGACTACCAGAACGTGCCCGCGGTGCGCGAAGCCATGGTGATCCTCGTTAAATCCTATGACGCCCTGGGCATGACTCAGCTGCGTGACGACGCCCAGCGCGTGCTGGAGAGCAGCTATGGCGCCAACACCGAGCAAAGCGTAGAGAAGAAAAAAGAATCCTGGTGGAAGCTCTGGTAAGCAGCGTTTGCCGCCCAAGGGACAAAAGGATGCGTCAAGCGCATCCTTTTTCATTTCTACGCCTCTGAATCCTGCGCCGGCGTCTGCTCGCCGTCGCGCCTGGCATGTTGCGCCGACAACTGCTCCAGCGCCGCCTCGAACTCCGGCTGACTGCCCAGCACGCGCATGGGAGGCAGCGCCGACATCAACTCCGCACCATAGCCCATAGTCATCAAGCGGCTGTCGCAGATGACCAGCACGCCACGATCGGCTTCACTGCGGATCAAACGTCCGGCCCCTTGCTTGAGGGCCAGTGCCGCCTCGGGCAGCATGTAATCATGAAACGCCCCTCGCCCCACGCTCTCCAGCAGTCGCGAACGGGCTTCGACCAGCGGGTCGTCAGGTGGCGGAAACGGAAGCTTGTCGATCACCACCAGCTGCAACATGTCGCCGGGCAGGTCCACCCCCTCCCAGAAAGTGGCGGAAGCCACCAGAACAGCTCCTCGTCCGTCGGCTGCCCCGGCGGCCATAAAGCGCTGAATCAAGGCCAGCTTGGGCGCCTCGCCCTGCACCAGCACATCGAGATCAGCAAACAGGCCCAGGCTGGTGCGCAGCGATGCGCTGATCGCATGCAAGGCCTTGAGGGTGGTAGTCAGCACCAGGGTGCGGCCGCCTATGCGCTGCGCCGCATCCAGCACCAACTGGGCAACCTGCTGGCTGTGCTGTGCGCTGCCGGCCGCAGCAAAGGGCTGGGGCACATAGACACCGGCTTGCCGATGGTAGTCGAACGGGCTTTCCACCTGCAGCACCTGTGCTCCGCGCAGGCCGCAGGACTCGACAAACCAGCTCAGCTGGGCGTCATTGCCCAACGTGGCCGAGGTGAAAATCCAGGCCTTCTTCCTTGAAGAATCGGGCTCCTCGCCCTGGTCCGTGCCGGCATCCTCCAGCGAGCGCTGAAGCAGCCTCTGCTGCATGACGCGGGCAATCGACAGCGGCGACTCCAGCATGCGCAGATACTGCGCTCCGACCTCCAGCCAGCGCACGCATTCATCATCTGCAGGAGCAGCAAAGCGTGCCAGTCGCGCGAGCAACTCTGCGCCGCGCTCATACAGACGCTGCAGCTCTGCCCCTGCCCCCTCCAGGCTGGAGAGTGGAATCAACAGGGCACGCAGGCTCTGCCCCAGCCGCACCAGTGCCGCACGCCATTTCACCGCATCCAGTCCCTGCGGGGTCACCGCTTGCCACGCAAGCCGCCCTCCGACCGGAGGCTTGCCGGCCTGCAGGCGCAGCTCACGCATGGCCTGCTCCAGCGTGGCACAGAGAACCAGCCAGTCGGCCATGCCGCGCGCATGTTCCTGCGTCAGCCTGAGGGCATCACGTGCATACCCCACCAACTGCTGACTGGACAGAGCCTCTCCGGCAAACTGCACGCCGATGTCGTTAAGCCGATGGGCTTCATCGATCACCACCACGCCGGTGTTGGGCAAAAGATGAGCCATGCCGCTGTCACGTACATCGAGATCGGCAAACAGCAGGTGATGGTTGACCACCACCACGTCGGCCTCCAACGCCTGCTGACGCGCCTGGTTGACATGACAGCCCTGCCAGTGCGGGCAGTCAGACCCCATGCAATTGTCCTTGGTGGAGCTCACCAAGGGCATCACAGGGGAGCGCTCATCCAGCGCCGTCAGCTCGGCAAGATCGCCGGTACGCGTGACCCTGGCCCAGCGCTCCACATCGGCCACGGCGCGCAGCACCTGGGGATCCTGGGGAGCCGTGCGACCCTGGCGCACACGCTCCAGCCGCTCCGTACATAGATAGGAAGAACGCCCCTTGAGCCTGGCCATGCGCAGAGGCAGGCCCAGACCATGAACCAGGCGCGGAAGATCACGGGCAAACAACTGGTCCTGCAGCGCCTTGGTGGCCGTGGACACCAGCACGCGCTGACCGCTGAGCAAGGCAGGCACCAGATAAGCGTAGGTCTTGCCAACACCCGTGCCCGCCTCCACCACCAGCACCCCGCCCGTCTCTATGGCCTGAGCCACCGCCAGGGCCATGCGGGTCTGGCCTGGGCGCGGCGTGAATGCGGGCTCAGCCAGCGAGAGCGCACCTTGCTGTGCAAACACCTGCGCGACCGCCTCCTGCAAATGAGTCAAAACCGTTTCACCTTCCAACAAGCCAAGTCAGCGCAAGCTCACATAAGATCGCAAATGTTCGCCGAGGCCCAGCCTCTGGCCGATAAAATGTAACGCAACGTTAAATCTCGCTCCGCGAGCGCACTCGCACACACTCATGTCATCCAGCTACCGCATTCAGGCGGCCACCGGCATTCATCGCGGTGACCGAGAATACCAGCAGGACCAGGTTCTGCTCATGGCGCATCCCTATGCCAAGGGCTGCATTCTCGGCGTGGTAGCCGATGGCATGGGCGGGCGCAGCGGTGGGAGAAAGGCATCCGATCAGGTCATGCTGACGGCCCGCCAGGTTTTCGAGCGCTTTGAGCCCGCCAAGGAAGACTGCACACGCATGCTGCGCACCATTGTGCAGGATGCCCACACCGTCATTCGCCTTACCGCCATAGCAGCGGAACAGGAGCCCCACAGCACCATCGCGGTCTTTGTGGTCCTGCCCGACAGTCGCTGCCACTTCATGCACTCAGGCGATTCACGGCTCTACCATTTTCGCGGCTCTTCCCTCATGCACCGTTCGCTTGATCACTCCTATGTACAGGCACTGGTCGACCGCGGCGAGCTCACCGAAACCGAGGCTCAGCACCACCCACAGTCCAATATCTTGCTGGGCTGCCTGGGTGCCGAGCCGCCGCCGCCCATGAGCCACCACATGATTGAGAAACTGCTGCCGGGCGACAGCTTGATGGCCTGCTCGGACGGCTTGTGGCATTACTTCACCGCACAGGAGCTGGGCACTGTGCTTGACGGACTCTCTCCACGCGAAGCCTCGCAATTTCTGATTGAAAAAGCCAGGCGGCGCGCGGCAGGGGGTGGTGACAACCTCTCGCTGGCAATACTCAAGCTGGATACCTCAGCCGCAGCAGCAAACGCTTGAAGAGCCATTCAGTCCGGACAATCCAGACAAGACTGCTTGAGCGCCTTTGGAAACGGGCGCTTGCAGCAATGCTTTCGGTAGCACCCTGCTAGTAGAGCACTGTCTATCCTCAAATGCATCAGGGAGCAGGTGCTGGCAGCGGCGCTGCCGTCTGACCGCGCTCCTTGGCCTGCTGCATAGCCCTGGCTTTGTGCTCGGCTGCAGCCTTCAGCTTGGCCTCATGATCTGCCCGGGCCTTGGCCTCACGCTCGGCTCGCCCCTGATCGGCCTGGACACGGTTTTGCTCGTGGCGGCGCACATAGTCGGCCTGCTTGCTGGCACGCTGCTGAGCCTCGGTCTGGCGCTGGGCCTGCGCCGCCTGCTCGTCAACCGCAGGTTTGGCACCCGGGCCGGTGGGCTGAGGCTGGCTCCTGCCGTTCTTCTCGCGTTGCTGCGACTTCATGGGAACGGCAGCGTTTTCGGCTTTTTTCTCTTCAATGGCCTTCAGCTTGGCCGCCGCCTTTTCCTTGCGCTCCGCGTCGTTGATTTCCAGTTCGCGCGCACGCAGGGGCGCATCTTTTTCACGTGCCGCCCTACGGGCATCGGCCAAACAGCCCTCCACGGCAAACTTCTGGTAGCAGAGCTTTTCATCAGCCACGCGCTGCTGCTCGATGACGGCGCGTTTGCTGAGAATCTCGTCGCGCTCGGCTGCACGCTGCTGGTGCAGTTGCTGACGCGCCTTGTCGGCAACCTCCTTCTGCGCCTGCTGGTCGGTCTGCTGCGCCGAATCCACCTTTACCTGGGCCATGGCCGGCACACAAGCCAGCCAGATGGCGGCCAGAGGCGCCAGTGCAAAGCCTGCAATGCGGCGGCGGATCAGCTGGGCAAGGATAGTGGGCATCGTCATCAACTCAGAACTCGAAGTACAGGCTGGCATCTTAAAGCCGCAGGCAGTTGCCCGCAGGCGATCAGGTCAAGCTGGTGTCCACCACGCGGCGCTCAAGCGCCAGATATTCCTTGGAGCGCATCTCATTCAGACGCGAGACGGTGCGCGGGAACTCGTGGGACAGAGGACCTTCGGTATAGATCTTCTCGGGCGGCACTGCAGCCGACAGGATGAGCTTGACATGGCGATCGTAGAGCACGTCCACCAGCAGCGTAAAGCGCCGCGCGGCCGAAGCCATGTTCACATGCAGCTCTGGCACATCGGACAGCAAGATGGTGTGAAACTGCGTGGCAATTTCCAGATAGTCATTTTGCGAGCGCGGGCCGCCGCAGAGTTCGCGGAAGTCAAACCACACGACGCCACCGGCACGGCGCTTGGCTGCAATCTTGCGGGTTTCGATCTGCATCACCGGCTCTTCGTCATGGGCTTCGGCCAGGCGATCGAAGGTCTCCTGCATTGCAGCATCGGCGTCCGGGCCCAACGGGCAATGATAGAGCTTGGCGTCTTCGAGAGTGCGGCGGCGATAGTCGGTGCCGTTGTCCACGTTCACCACTTCCATGCGCTCCTTGAGCAGGGCAATCGCAGGCAGGATCCGGTCGCGGTGCAAGCCACCGGGATAGAGACCGTCGGGCTCGAAGTTGGAGGTCGTCACAAAGCCCACGCCGTTGGCAAACAGCGACTCGAGCAGCTTGTAGAGAATCATGGCATCGGTGATGTCGGCGACATGAAACTCGTCAAAACAGATCAGCTTGTACTTCTTGGCGATCTTGGCGCCAAGGGCATCGAGCGGATTCTGCGTGCCTTGCATGAGATGCATCTCGCGGTGCACCTCGCGCATGAATTCGTGAAAGTGCAGTCGCACCTTGCGCTTGAGGGGCACGGCATTGAAGAAGCATTCCATCAGAAAGCTCTTGCCGCGCCCCACCCCACCGTACATATAGACGCCCTTGGGCAGATCGGGGTGATTGATCAGTTTCTTGAGAGCATTGGAGCGCTTTCCCTTGTACACGGCCCACTCGTCGGCACAGCGCTGCAACGCATCGACTGCACGCAACTGCGCGGGATCGCTTTTGAAACCCTTGGCGGCCAGTTCCGCCTCGTAGGCTTGTCTTACATTCACCGTCTTGTCTCCAGATGCTCAAAAAACAATAGCTGCCACCGCTTATGCACTAAGCGTTAGCAGCTATTTTGTTCTGAATTCTAAAAGAAACTCAGCCTGCGCGCGGGCACTTCACAGCCATGTCAAAACCTGCGCGCAAGACTGAAAAACTTAGAAGTTCAGGGTACGCTTGTCCACAGCCAGAGCCGCTTCCTTGGTGGATTCGGACAGCGAGGGGTGAGCGTGGCAGATACGGGCGATGTCTTCGCTCGATGCCTTGAACTCCATGGCCACCACGGCTTCGGAAATCAGCTCGGACACCATGGGACCCACCATGTGCACGCCCAGGATTTCGTCAGTCTCGGCATCGGCCAGGAACTTGACCATGCCGGTCGTGTCGCCCAGTGCACGCGCGCGGCCGTTGGCCAGGAAGGGGAAGGAGCCAGCCTTGTACTTGACGCCTTCGGCCTTGAGCTGCTGCTCGGTACGACCCACCCATGCCACTTCGGGGCTGGTGTAGATCACCGAAGGCAGAGTGGCGAAGTTCACATGGCCGTGCTGGCCGGCAATGCGCTCGGCCACGGCCACGGCCTCTTCCTCGGCCTTGTGCGCCAGCATGGGGCCGCGCACCACGTCGCCCACAGCCCACACGCCAGGCAGATTGGTCTTGCACAGATCGTCCACCACGATGGCGCCGCGCTCGTCCAGAGCCAGGCCCACGGCTTCTGCGTTCAGGCCGATGGTGTTGGCGGTACGGCCGATCGACACGATCAGCTTGTCCACTTCCAGGGTCTGGGCTTCGCCCTTGGCGCTGGTGTAGGCAACGGTCACGCCCTTCTTGCCGGACTTGACTTCACCGATCTTCACGCCCAACTCGATCTTCAGACCTTGCTTGTCGAAAGCCTTCTTGGCTTCCTTGGCGATCTGCTCATCCACCACGGGCAGGAAATTGTCCATGCCTTCGAGCACGGTCACTTCCGTGCCCAGACGGCGCCAGACCGAGCCCATTTCCAGGCCGATCACGCCAGCGCCGATCAGGCCCAGCTTCTTGGGAGCCTTGCCCAGGCTCAGAGCGCCGTCGTTGGACAGGATGTTTTCTTCGTCGAAAGCCACGCCGGGCAGGGCACGGGCGTTGGAGCCAGTGGCCACCACGATCTGCTTGCCGGTAATGACTTCCTCTTCCTTGCCGGCAACCTTGATCTCGTAGCCGCCTTCGACAGCCTTGACGAAGGAGCCGCGGCCGTGGAAGAAGGTGACCTTGTTCTTCTTGAACAGGTACAGGATGCCGTCGTTGTTCTGCTTCACGATCGCTTCCTTGCGGGCGATCATTTTGGCCACGTCCATCTCGACCTTGCCGGTGGAGATGCCGTGGTCCGCAAAGTGCAGCTTGGCATGCTCGAAATGCTCGGAAGACTGCAGCAGCGCCTTGGAGGGAATGCAGCCCACGTTGGTGCAGGTGCCGCCGGGGGCAGCGCCGCCAGCGGCGTTCTTCCACTCGTCGATACAGGCGACGTTGAAACCCAGTTGTGCAGCGCGAATGGCAGCGATGTAGCCGCCGGGGCCTGCGCCGATCACGACGACGTCAAATTGCTTGCTCATGATTTGAATCTTTTCTCTGTTTAACTCGAAAAAAGCCCACCGCTTTTGGTGGTGGGCTTTGTAGAAGCTCGATCTGCTGAATTACAGATCAAACAGGAGGCGAGAAGGATCTTCCAGCGCGTCCTTCATGGCCACCAGGCTCAGCACGGCTTCGCGGCCGTCGATGATGCGGTGGTCATAGGACATGGCCAGGTAGTTCATGGGACGGATCACGATCTGACCGTTCTCGACCACGGCGCGATCCTTGGTGGCATGCACGCCCAGAATGGCGGACTGAGGGGGGTTAATGATGGGGGTGGACATCATCGAACCGAAGGTACCGCCATTGGAGATGGAGAAGGTACCGCCGGTCATTTCTTCAATGCCCAGCTTGCCTTCCTTGGCCTTCTGACCGAATTCGACAATCTTCTTTTCGATGTCGGCGAAGCTCATCTGGTCTGCATTGCGCAGGATGGGCACCACCAGGCCGCGAGGCGAGCTCACAGCGATACCGATGTCGAAGTAGCCGTGGTAGACGATGTCGTTGCCGTCGATGGAGGCATTGACTGCGGGGAACTTCTTCAGGGCGTGCACTGCAGCCTTGACGAAGAAGGACATGAAGCCCAGCTTCACGCCATGTTCCTTGGTGAACTGGTCCTGGAACTTCTTGCGCAGTTCCATCACGGGAGCCATGTTCACTTCGTTGAACGTGGTCAGGATAGCGTTGGTAGCCTGGGATTGCAGCAGACGCTCGGCGATACGGGCGCGCAGACGTGTCATGGGCACGCGCTGCTCGGGACGGTCGCCCAGGTTTTCCTTGGTCACGGGAGCTGCAACCTGAGGCAGAGCCGCCTTGGGAGCGCCGGTGGGGATGGCTGCGCCAGCCTTGATGGCACCCAGGGCGTCACCCTTGGTCACGCGGCCGTCCTTGCCTGTGCCGGCCACGTTGGCAGCGGACAGGTTGTTGTCGGCCAGGATCTTGGCAGCAGCAGGCATGGCCACGCCGCTCTTGTCGGCGCCGGCAGGAGCGGCGGCCACGGGGGCAGCAGCAGGAGTCGCAGCAGCAGCGGGGGCGGCAGCAGGAGCAGCGGCACCGGCGACGGCTTCGGAGTCGATCTTGGCGATCACTTGCTCGGCAGCCACGGTTGCGCCGTCGCCTTGCAGGATTTCAGTGATCACGCCAGCCGAAGGAGCAGGCACTTCCAGCACGACCTTGTCGGTTTCGATTTCGATGAGGATTTCATCGACGGCCACGGCCTCGCCGACCTTTTTCTTCCAGGTCAGCATGGTGGCTTCAGTGATGGATTCGGACAGCTGGGGGACTTTAACTTCAACGATTGCCATTTTGAATTCTTTCCAAAGATGTTTCTTGTGCCCCCTGTCCTCGGACAGGGGGTGTCGCCTGTATTACTTGGTCAGGACAAAGCCCTTGAGCTTGGCGAATGCGCCTTCCACCAGTGCCTTTTGTTGCTCTTGGTGCAGATGTGCGTAGCCAACGGCGGGCGAAGCGGACGCAGCGCGACCGGAGTAGCCCAGCTTCTGGCCTTCACGCATGTTCTCGTGGATGTTGTGCTGGATGAAGAACCAGGCACCCTGGTTCTGAGGCTCATCCTGGCACCACACGATGTCAGTAGCGTTGGCGTACTTCTTCACTTCGGCGGCGAACGCCTTGTGGGGGAAGGGATACAACTGCTCGACGCGGATGATGGCGACGTCCTTGGATTCCTTCTCGGCACGCTTCTTGACCAGATCGTAGTACACCTTGCCCGAGCAGGCGATGATGCGCTTGACCTTGGCAGCGTTCTTGACGATGGTTTCGTCCTGCTCGGGGATCACGGTCTGGAAACCACCAGAGGTGAATTCGGACAGGGGCGACGTGGCGTCCTTGTTACGCAGCAGCGACTTGGGAGTCATGATGACCAGCGGCTTGCGCAGGCCACGAACCATCTGGCGACGCAGCACGTGGAAGATCTGGCTGGCCGTTGTCGGCTGCACGATCTGCATATTGGTGTCAGCAGCCAGCTGCATGAAGCGCTCCAGACGCGCCGAGCTGTGCTCGGGACCCTGGCCTTCATAGCCGTGAGGCAGCATCAGTGTCAGGCCGTTGACACGACCCCACTTCACTTCACCGGATGCGATGAACTGGTCGATCACCACCTGGGCGCCGTTGGCGAAGTCGCCGAACTGGGCTTCCCACACCACCAGGGTGTTGGGATCGTTCGATGCATAGCCGTATTCAAAGCCCAGCACCGCCTCTTCGGACAGGATGGAGTCGATCACGACGAACGGAGCCTGATTCTCGGCAGCGTTCTGCAAAGGAATATATGTGCCCTCGTCCCACTTTTCACGCTTCTGGTCATGAACCACGGCGTGACGGTGCGTGAAGGTGCCGCGACCCGAGTCTTCACCCGACAGACGCACGGGATAGCCCGAAGCGACCAGGGAGCCGAAGGCCATGGTTTCACCCATGCCCCAGTCCACGTTCACATCGCCGCGACCCATGGCTGCGCGATCGTCGTACACCTTCTTGACCAGGGCGTGAGGGTTCACGCTGGCAGGCAGAGTCGTGATCTTCTCGGCCAGGCGCTTCCACTCGGTCAAGGGAATAGCTGTGTCGCCAGCGTCGGTCCAGGTCTTGCCCACGAAGGGGCTCCAGTCCACAGCGTACTTGCTCTTGAAGTTGGTCAGTACCACGTCCTGGGTGTGACGGCCTTCGTCCATGGCGGCGCGATAGGCCTTGACCATGTCGTCGCCCAGCGTGTCGCCCAGGCCTTGAGTGGCCAGCTTGTCTGCGTACAGCTTGCGAGTGCCGGGGTGGGCAGCAATCTTCTTGTACATCAGAGGCTGTGTCAGTGCAGGAGTGTCCTGCTCGTTGTGACCCAGCTTGCGGAAGCAGATGATGTCGACCACCACGTCCTTGGAGAATTCCATACGGAATTCCAGGGCCAGCTGCATGGCCAGGCACACGGCTTCGGGATCATCGCCGTTCACGTGCAGCACGGGCGACTCGATCATCTTGACGATGTCGGTGCAATACAGCGTGGAGCGCAGGTCGCGAGGGTCAGAGGTCGTGAAACCGATCTGGTTGTTGATGATGATGTGAACCGTACCGCCGGTGGTATAGCCACGGGTTTCGGACAGCGCCAGGGTTTCCTGGTTCACGCCCTGGCCGGCGAAGGCTGCGTCACCGTGCACCAGCACGGGCAGCACTTGTTTGCCCATGGGGTCGTCGCGGCGGTCCATGCGCGAGCGCACCGAGCCTTCCACCACGGGGTTGACGATTTCCAGGTGCGAGGGGTTGAAGGCGAGCGACAGGTGAACGGGACCGCCCTTGGCAGACACGTCGGAGCTGAAGCCCTGGTGATACTTCACGTCACCGGCTGGCAGATCTTCGGGAGCAGTGTGGTCGAACTCGGCGAACAGATCCTTGGGCGCCTTGCCCAGGGTGTTGACCAGCACGTTCAGACGGCCACGGTGAGCCATGCCGATCACGACTTCCTGCACGCCCTTGGCGCTGGCAGAGTTGATCAGCTCGTCCATGGCGGCGATGAAGGACTCACCACCTTCCAGCGAGAAGCGCTTCTGACCCACATACTTGGTATGCAGATAGCGCTCCAGACCTTCGGCAGCGGTCAGGCGGTCCAGGATGCGCTTTTTCTCGTCGGCGTTGAAGACGGGCTTGGAACGGATGGATTCCAGGCGTTGCTGCCACCAGCGCTTCTGATTTTGATTGGTGGCATACATGTACTCGGCGCCCAGGGTGCCGCAGTAGGTTTCGCGCAGAGCATTCATCAGCTCGCGCAAAGTCATGCTTTCCTTGCCGAAGAAAGTGTTGCTGGTGTTGAACACCACTTCCTGGTCGGCGTCGGTGAAGCCGTAGAAGGAAGGCTCCAGCTCGGGAATTTCGGGGCGCTCGGTGCGCTTCAGAGGATCCAGGTCGGCCCAGCGCTGACCCACGTTGCGGTAGGCTGCAATCAGCTGCTGCACGGCCGTGCGTTTACGACCCAGCTCGGAGTCAGCGCCCGAGGCCACCACCACCTTGGTGCCGCCCTGCTTTGCGCGCTCTGCGAAAGCATTGATCACGGGCAGGTGGGGAACGTCCTTGTTGTCGGTGCCGTCGACTGCAGGCACATGCTGCAGGGCATCGAAGTATTCACGCCAGGAATCGGGAACGCTGCCGGGGTTGGCCAGGTAGTTCTCGTACATCTCTTCGACATAGGGCGCATTGCCGCCGAACAGATAGGTGTTGCCTTGATAGGCTTGATAGATCGTTGACTGATCGCTCATATCTCGCTGACCTCCGCTTTCCTTCGGAAAGCATTAGCTGGTTTGTAGAACCTCCCGCGACACGGCTGTACCGATTGGCGGATGCGACTGTGGCTGGGGAAGGGCCTTGAGTTGCGGCAGCCATTGTGCCACTGTTCAAAGTCTTGGTCTTATAAAAGACAAGATGTTTACACCCCTGGGAGTCGCTTACATTGCGGGAACTCCATAAACAAGGATTCGCATGCCGCTTTTGCCGCTTCACAAACGTGCATTCATTCTTCTTTTAATAGCAGTAACCGCAGGATTCGGCTTGGTTCTAGAGGAATATGCCGTAGCCATCTTCTGGGGTGTGGTGTTTGCCATCGTCTTCGCCCCCCTGCACCGCAAGCTGCTGATGCGCATGCCCAACAAGCCCACGCTGGCCGCGCTGGCAACCTTGCTAATTAGTCTGGTAATGGTCATTTTGCCGCTGTCTCTGATAGGCCTCTCGCTCATCAAGGAGACTGCCGCCATCTACGATCGAATCAGCAGCGGCAACCTGTCCGCCGGCAGCTACGTGGAGCAAGTCTTCAATGCCCTTCCCTCCTGGCTGACGCCGTGGATGGAAAAACTGCACCTGGGCACTCTGGAGGAAATCCAGACCAAGCTCTCCAACATCGCCCTGCAGGCCAGCAAGCTCGCCGCCACCAAAGCTGTGGGGCTGGGTCAGAACACCCTGGGCTTTGTGGTGGGCTTTGGCGTCATGCTCTACCTGATCTTTTTTCTGCTGCGTGACGGCAAGGAGTTGGTCGCACGCATCTGGGCAGCCACACCGCTCGCACCCGAACACAAGCGCGAACTGGCCATCAAGTTCATTACCGTCATCCGGGCCACAGTCAAGGGCAATCTGGCCGTTGCAGCCGCCCAGGGCGCGCTGGGGGGGCTGATTTTCTGGATTCTGGGCATTCAGGGTGCAGTACTCTGGGCCGTGGTCATGGCATTTCTGTCGCTGCTGCCAGCAGTGGGAGCAGGCCTGGTCTGGGGGCCGGTGGCCATCTACTTTCTGGCAACGGGCGCCGTCACCAAAGGCCTGATCCTTGCCGCTTATGGCGTACTGGTCATCGGCCTGGTGGACAACGTGTTGCGCCCCCTGCTGGTCGGCAAGGACACCAAAATGCCCGACTATGTGGTTCTGATCTCCACCCTGGGGGGCATGGCCTTGTTCGGTCTTTCGGGCTTTGTGCTCGGTCCGGCCATCGCCGCCCTGTTCATGGCGGCCTGGGAGTTGTTTGCCACCATGCAGGAGCAGGAGGAGAAGTTGCTGAACCAGGAAATCGCGCAAAAGCGCACATCAGCCGATCCGCAACAGCCTGTAGAAGGCCCTGCCCCCACCGTCGCGCCCCTTCCTGCCGAAACACGCAAAAGCGACACAGATTAGGGATTTCCTGTTCAACCCGGCCTGCTGACCGATGGCTTTTCGAGCTGAAAGTTGATAGGTTTAGAGGTGTAGGTTGAAAACTATCGCCATCATTAAGAAAAACAAAAACGAAACATAAAACTCAAAGTCGCTCAACGTTACTCAAGAATTAAGGGTTTGTAACTGCTATCAAAAATGGGGGGGGTCGTAAAATTTGCTTTCACATAAGCGTTCATACGAAAAGGTACCCCACAATGGACCAATTCTCCAGACGCCAGTTCATGAAAGTGACTGGTTCGACTCTGGCGGGTTCAAGCTTGGCGCTGATGGGCTTCTCACCCACAGCCGCCCTTGCTGAGGTGCGACAGTACAAACTGTCAGCCACCACCGTAACCCGTCAAACCTGCACCTACTGCTCCGTAGGCTGCGGCATCCTCATGTACTCCCTGGGCGACGGCGGGAAAAACTCCCGTCTGTCCGTGATGCACGTGGAAGGCGACCCGGATCATCCGGTCAATCGCGGCACGCTGTGCCCCAAGGGTGCATCGCTGCTGGACTTTGTCCACAGCCCCAGCCGCCTCAAGTACCCCGAATACCGCGCCCCCGGCTCGTCCGAGTGGAAGCGCATGTCCTGGGACGAGGCACTGAACCGCATCGCCAAGCTGCTCAAGGAAGACCGCGACGCCAATTTCGTTGAAACCAACGAAAAAGGCCAGAAGGTCAACCGCTGGCTGACCACCGGCATGCTGGCCGCTTCGGCCTCCAGCAACGAAGCCGGCTACATCACGCACAAAGTGGCCCGATCCTGGGGCCTTCTTGCACTCGATAACCAAGCACGTGTCTGACACGGCCCGACGGTGGCAGGTCTTGCCCCGACGTTTGGCCGTGGAGCGATGACGAACCATTGGGTCGACATCAAGAACGCGGACGTTATTTTGATCATGGGCGGCAATGCCGCCGAAGCACACCCCTGCGGCTTCAAGTGGGTGACCGAAGCGAAGGAGCACAACAAGGCTCACTTCATGGTGGTCGATCCGCGCTTCAACCGCTCGGCATCCGTGGCTGACTTCTATGCGCCGATCCGCTCCGGCTCGGACATCGTCTTCCTCGGTGGCGTGATCAATTACCTGCTGACAAACGACAGGATTCACCACGAGTATGTGAAGAACTACACGGACTTCTCATTCATCGTGCGCGAGGACTTTGCGTTCGACGAAGGCATTTTCTCCGGCTACAACCCTGAAAAGCGTACCTATGACAAGGCGTCGTGGGACTACGAACTGGGTGAAGACGGCTTCGTGAAGGTCGATCCCACTCTGGAACACCCTCGCTGCGTCTATCAGTGGCTCAAGAAGCACTACGCCGGCTATACCCCCGAGAAGGTGGAATCCATCTGCGGCACACCCAAGGAAAAATTCCTGCACGTGTGCGAGAAGCTTGCTTCGACCGCCGAAGCCGGCCGTGTTGCCACCATCCTGTACGCACTGGGCTGGACCCAGCACACCACGGGTGCGCAGATCCTGCGTACCGGCGCCATGATCCAGCTGCTGCTGGGCAATATCGGTATCGCTGGCGGCGGCATGAACGCGCTGCGCGGCCACTCCAACATCCAGGGCCTGACGGACCTGGGCATCCTGTCTGCTTCGCTTCCCGGGTACCTGACGCTGCCAAACGAAGCCGAACAGGACTACAACCAGTACATCGCCACTCGCACGCCCAAGCTGCTGCGTCCCGGCCAGATGAATTACTGGTCGAACACGCCCAAGTTCCATGTCAGCCTGATGAAGGCGTGGTGGGGCGCGGCCGCAACTGCTGAAAACAACTGGGCGTTCGACTATCTGCCCAAGTTGGACAAGCAGTACGACATGCTGCAGATCTTCGAGATGATGACGCAGGGCAAGGTCAACGGCTATATCGCTCAAGGCTTCAACCCCTTGGCGGCTCTGGCCAATAGCAACAGCGTGCGCGAAGGTCTCAAGAAGCTGAAGTTCCTGGTCATCATGGATCCGCTGGTTACGGAAACTTCGGAATTCTGGAAGAACCACGGCGAATTCAACGACGTGGACTCGGCTTCGATTCAAACCGAGGTGTTCCGCCTGCCTACCACTTGCTTCGCCGAAGAAGACGGTGCCGTGGTCAGCTCCTCGCGCGTGCTGCAGTGGCACTGGAAGGCTGCCGAGCCCCCAGGAGAGGCCAAGACCGACATTGCCATCATGTCTGGTCTGCACCTGCGCCTGAAGGCTCTCTATCAGAAGGAAGGCGGCAAGTTCTCCGAGCCCATCACCAACCTGTACTGGCCTTACGCTGAAGCCGATCACCCCTCTTCCGAGGAAGTGGCCAAGGAATACAACGGCCGTGCGTTGGTGGATCTGTTCGATCCCAAGGACCCCACCAAGCTCATCCGCAAGGCCGGCGAGCAGTTGGCGGGCTTTGGCGAAATGCGCGATGACGGCACCACCCTGGGTGGCTGCTGGATCTGGGCTGGCAGTTGGACCTCTTCCGGCAACCAGATGGCTCGTCGTGACAACAGCGATCCAACAGGCATCGGCAACACGCTGAACTGGGCCTGGGCCTGGCCTGCGAATCGCCGCGTGCTTTACAACCGCGCGTCTTGCGACCGCCAGGGCAAGCCCTTCAACCCAGAGCGCGTGCTGATCAAATGGAACGGCAAGCAGTGGGGTGGAGCGGACGTGCCGGACGTGGCCGTGGGCCTGGATCCCGAGGTGATCAATCCCTTCATCATGAACCCCGAAGGGGTGGCCCGTCTGTTTGCTCGCAAGGGCATGGCAGAAGGTCCGTTCCCCACGCACTACGAGGCGTTTGACAACCCGCTGGGCTACAACCCCATGTACCCCAACAACAAGCAGGCCGTCATCAGCCCCGTGATGCGCATCCTGGCAACTGCCAAGGACACGCAGGGCGACCCCAAGGACTACCCGCATGTAGGCACGACCTACCGCCTGACCGAGCACTTCCATTACTGGACCAAGCATGTTCAGCTGAACAACATCGTTCAGCCCGAACAGTTTGTGGAAATCGGCGAGGCACTGGGCAAGGAACTGGGCATAGAGACCGGCCAGAAGGTCAAGGTTTCGTCCAAGCGCGGTTTCGTGAAGGCGGTTGCCGTGGTGACCAAGCGCATCAAGCCCATGAAGATCGATGGCAAGACCATCCATCACGTGGGTGTGCCGATTCACTGGGGCTTCTCCACGACGGGACGCAAGGGCTATCTGGCGAACAACCTGACAGCCTCCGTGGGTGACGGTAACAGCTTGACCCCTGAATCCAAGACCTTCCTCGTGAAGGTGGAAAAGATCTAAGGAGCCACGCTGATGTCCTCAACCATGTCTCTCGATATCAAACGCCGTTCGGCCACGACAACCCCCTCACCGAGCGCACGCGGTGCGCACGCGGGGGAAGTCGCCAAGCTGATCGACGTCTCCAAATGCATTGGCTGCAAGGCTTGCCAGACCGCCTGCATGGAGTGGAACGACCTTCGCGACGAAATCGGCACGGTTGCCGCAGGCGTCTACGACAACCCGACGGATCTGACGTCGGAGTCTTGGACCGTGATGCGCTTTGCCGAGTACGAAAACGAAGCCACAGGCAATCTGGAGTGGCTGATCCGCAAGGACGGCTGCATGCACTGCGAAGACCCGGGCTGCCTGAAGGCCTGCCCCTCGCCTGGCGCCATCGTCCAATATGCCAACGGCATCGTGGACTTCCAGCAAGACCAGTGCGTGGGCTGCGGCTACTGCGTCACGGGCTGCCCGTTCAACATTCCGCGCATCTCCAAGAAGGACAACAAGGCGTACAAGTGCACCTTGTGTTCGGATCGCGTGGCTGTTGGTCAGGAGCCCGCCTGCGTCAAGACCTGCCCCACGGGCGCCATCCAGTTTGGCACCAAGGAAGCCATGCAGGAACAAGCGTCCCGCCGTGTCGTGGACCTCAAGGAACGCGGCTACGAAAAGGCAGGCCTCTACGACCCGCAAGGCGTGGGCGGCACGCACGTGATGTACGTTCTGCATCACGCGGACAAACCTTCGCTGTACAAGGGCCTGCCGGACGATCCGTCCATCAGCCCCATGGTGTCGCTGTGGAAGGGTGTAGCCAAGCCTCTGGCCATGGCCGCACTGGGCGCAGCCGCAATCGGCAGCCTGTTCCACTACATCACCAAGGGACCCAACGACGTGTCCAAGGACCTTGAGGATGAAATGGAACGCAAGGACGCCGAAGCGCTGAACAAGGAGAACGGCAAATGAAACGCAATCCTCGCGACCTCGTGCGCTACAACGCATCGGAGCGCGCCAACCACTGGGTGGTAGGCATTTGCTTCATCTTGCTGGCCCTGTCCGGTCTGGCGTTCTTTCACCCGGCCTTCTTCTGGTTGACCAATCTGTTCGGTGGCGGTCCCTGGACCCGCATCCTGCACCCCTACATCGGGGTTGTCATGGGCGCATTCTTCGTCATCATGGCCTGCCGTTTTGCCAAGCTCAACATCGTTGAGCCGCGCGACATCGAATGGCTCAAGAACGTCAACAAGATGATCGATGGCGACGACCACGACATGCCCGAACAGGGCAAGTACAACGGCGGTCAGAAGCTGTTGTTCTGGGGCCTGGTAATCGGCATGCTGCTGATCGTGATCACCGGCTTTCTGATGTGGCGCGCTTGGTGGACATTGCCGGTCAACGTGGTGCGAGCGGCTTCGGTGGTTCACGCCATCGCTGCCGTGTGGATGATCGGTCTGATCATCATGCACGTGTATGCAGCCATCTGGACTCGCGGCACCATTCGCGCCATGCTTTATGGCACAGTAACGCGAGCCTGGGCCAAGCAACACCACCGCGGCTGGTACCGCAAGATGACGGGTGACAACGACTAAGGTTTTTAGTCCTCTCCCCTAACAACCCAGCCGCCAAGCGTTTATCGGCGCTCGGCGGCTGATTCATTTGGAAACCCTGTCAATGCAACGCATTCTTCAACCCGGTGAAATCGAAGCACTGGATCACACCAGCTTTCCCCGCATCTTGCTGCCCCAGGTAAGCAGTCTGTTCGCCGAACGCGCTGCACGCCTGCGCCAGCTGGCCAACGGCAATCCCATTGCAGACTATCTGCTGTTTGTGGCCCAGATCATGGATGCGCAGCACAAGGCTGCCGCCACTATCGAGATATCTGCACCCGATGCCGAACTCATGGCGCGTGCTCAGGAGCACTCCATGCCCCTGCTGCCCGCAGTGGACACCATCGATCCCGCCTGGCAGGCCGTACTGGACAATATGCTCGACACGCTGCAGGGCAGCGAAGGCCTGCCTGCACCGCTGCAGCCCCTGCTCAAGGAGCTGCGTGCACTGACTCCCGAGACCCGTGCAGACATTGCCAAAAAGCTGCTGCAAAAGGAAGTCGCCGCCCGCCACGTGGGCATGGCACCCTTCATCATGGCTGCGCTGCAAGTGACCTTTGCCAAGCGTTCGGCCAGTCTCAGTGCCCGCGACGTTCCCTACACCGACCCCGCCAGCATCTGCCCCGTCTGCGCCAGCGAGCCTGTGGCCAGCGTCATCCGCATTGGCGGCAAAGTGGCCGGTCACCGTTACGCTCATTGCGGCACCTGCGCCTGCGAATGGCATATGGTTCGCGTCAAGTGCACGCACTGCGAATCGACCAAGGGCATCCACTACCAGGGCATTGACGGTTCGGGCGAAGAAGTTCTGGCCGAGACCTGCGACGAATGCGGCAGCTATCGCAAGATCGTGAATCAGGAAAAGAACCCCATGGTCGAACCTCTCGTCGACGATCTGGCCAGCCTGATGCTGGATCTGCTGATGAGCGAGACCCAGTTCCAGCGCGCCAGCGCCAATCCTTTGCTGTTTGTGGCCGTAGCCGAAGAGCAGCAAGGCGAAGCCGATCACGAACTAGTGGACCCTGCTGCGTAAACCTGCCGGCTCCAACCGCCACCATAATGAAGGCGGCAGGAACTCCTGCCGCCTTTTTCATTTTTTTGAAGACCCGATACACCTTGGCCATGAGCAACATCGCAGCGACCGCCCCTGAAATTTCGCACCCATCCCAGCTTCCCGCCGTGGACAAGGTCTTGCTCGCGAACGAGATGCAGGTGCTACGCGAGTCCTATGGCCTCGATGCCTGCACCAAGGCAGTCCGCGATGTGCTGACGGGGCTGCGCCAGCAGCTACTGGGTTTTGCCGATCAGCCCGGCCAGAGCGTGCAGGCCGACATCGGCAGCATCGTACAGGCCGCACAACGCCAGCTTCAGACCCGGTTTGCGCCACGCCTGCAAGCCGTCTTCAATCTCACCGGCACGGTGCTGCACACCAACCTGGGCCGCGCATTGCTGCCGCAGGCCGCGATCGATGCCGTGGTACAGGCCATGAACTCCCCGGCCAACCTGGAATATGACCTTGAAGACGGCGGCCGCGGCGATCGCGACGACCTGGTCGAGTCGCTGATCTGCGAGCTGACTGGGGCCGAGGCCGCCACCGTTGTCAACAACAACGCCGCAGCCGTACTGCTGGTGCTGTCCACCATGGCCACGGGCAAGGAAGTTCTGGTCTCGCGCGGCGAGCTGGTGGAAATCGGCGGCGCCTTCCGCATTCCCGATGTCATGACCCGCGCCGGCGCCCGGCTCGTCGAGGTCGGCACCACCAACCGCACGCATGAGAAAGACTATGCAGAGGCCATAGGCGAGAACACGGCCGCGCTCATGAAGGTTCACTGCAGCAACTACGCCATCACCGGCTTTACCAAGGCGGTGAGCGATGCCGATGTTGCCCGCATTGCGCACGACAGCAATCTGCCGATGATTGTCGACCTGGGCAGCGGCACGCTGATCGACATGCGCGACTGGGGCCTGCCCTATGAAGTCACGGTGCGCGAGACGGTCGAGTCCGGTGCCGACATCGTCACCTTCAGCGGCGACAAGCTCCTGGGCGGCCCGCAGGCCGGCATCATCGTCGGCAAAAAGGAGCTGATCACCCAGATCAAGAAGAACCCGCTCAAGCGCGCGCTGCGCGTGGGCAAGATCACGCTGGCAGCACTGGAGCCCACGCTGCGCCTGTATCTGAACCCCGAAAAGCTCGCCCATGAGTTGACCACGCTGCGCCTGTTCACGCGCCAGGCCAGCGACATGCAGATCCAGGCCGAGCAGCTGCAGCCTCTGCTGCAGCAGGCACTGGGCCAGGACTATGTGGTGGAGATGGCGGCCATGAACAGCCAGATCGGCAGCGGCGCCCTGCCCGTGGAAAATCTGCCCAGCTTCGGCCTCAGGATTTATCCGGCCAGCGGCAAGCATGCGGGTCGCCAGCTGACCCGGCTCGAAGCGCGCTTTCGCGCCCTGCCCCGGCCCGTGATCGGGCGGCTGCATGACGATGCGCTGTGGCTGGATCTGCGCTGCCTCGAACACCCGGCGCAGGCCCTGTTTGCCGCGCAACTGCCGCAGCTGGCCTGAGGCAGTCCCATGGCCCCGGCCCCCGGAATTCATACAAAAACACCTTGCATCGCTTGATACACAAGCGCCAGCAGCCAACAAAACTACAAGCACACCATGATCATCGGAACCGCAGGCCATATCGACCACGGCAAAACCACGCTGGTGCGTGCGCTCACGGGCGTGGAAACCGACCGTCTCAAGGAAGAGAAAGCCCGCGGCATCTCCATAGAACTCGGTTATGCCTACAGCCCGTTGCCCAACGGCGATGTGCTGGGCATCATCGACGTGCCGGGCCACGAGAAATTCGTCCACACCATGGCCGCCGGAGCCGTGGGCATTGACCACGCCCTGCTGGTCGTGGCTGCCGACGACGGCGTCATGCCCCAGACCCTGGAGCACCTTGAAATTCTGCAGCTGCTGGGTGTCAGGCGTGGCAGCGTGGCGCTGACCAAGGTCGATCGCGTGCTGCCGCAGCGCATTGCCGACGTGCACCGCGAAATCAACGCCATTCTCGGCGTCACTGCGCTGGCGGACAGCCCCATCTTCGAGACCAATGCTGCAGAACCCGGCAATGCCGGCGTAAAGGCCCTGCGCGAACATCTGCAGGTGCAGGCCCAGATGATGCAGGCGCGTCCCCGAGACGGATTGTTCCGGCTCGCCGTGGACCGCGTCTTCACGCTGCCGGGCCAGGGCACGGTGGTCACGGGCACGGTCTTCAATGGCCAGGTGCGGGTGGGCGACACGCTGGCGCACTCGGCCAGTGGTCAGGCCGTGCGTGTGCGCAGCATTCATGCACAGAACCAGAGCAGCGACAGCGGCGTCGCCGGCCAGCGCTGCGCACTCAATCTGGCGGGCATAGGCAAGGACGAGATCGAACGCGGCGACTGGATCATGGACCAACGCCTGCTGCAGGCCACGGACCGCTTCGACATTCATCTGCATCTGCTCAGCGAAGCGCCCTTGCTGGCCCAGTGGACGCCAGTCCATGTGCACCTGGGCACCAAGCGCACCACGGGCCATGTGGCGCTGCTACAGGACGAGGCCATAGAGCCCGGTACCGAAGCCCGCGTGCAGCTGGTGCTCGATGCGCCGGTCTTTGCCCTGCCCGGCGACCGCCTGATTCTGCGCAACGCCCAGGCCAGCCGCACCATCGCCGGCGGCATGGTGCTCGACCCCTATGCCCCGAGCCGCAAGCGCCGCAGCGCGGAGCGCATGGCCTACCTCGACGCCATGGAGCAGCTAATCGCCCGCAACGACTTCAGACCGCTGATCGTACAGGCCCCGCACGGCATTGCACATTCGCAGCTGGTGCGTCTGAGCGGCCATGCCTTCCCCGAGGCCAGCCTTGCCGACACCATCCAGTTGCCCATCGCCGGCGGCGATGCCCTGGTGCTTGGCCTGCAGCGCTGGCAGCAGCTGCAGACCCAGGTCATCGACAGCCTGGCGCGCTTTCATGAAAAATCGCCCGACGAGCCCGGCGTCAACGCGGCCAGACTGAGGCGCATGGCCTTGCCCGGCCTGCAGCAAGGCAGCTACGACGCGCTCTATCAGGGCCTGGTCGATGCCCTGCTCAACAGCCAGTTGCTAGCCAGCACCGGCGCCTGGCTGCATTTGCCGCAGCACAGCGTGCAGCTTAGCAGCGCCGAGCAGACGCTGGCCGAAAAACTGCTGCCCGCCATTGCTGCAGGCCGCTATGACCCGCCCTGGGTGCGCGATCTGGCGCGCGACCATGCTGCAGGCGAAGAGCTGGTGCGCCAGTTGCTCAAAAAGCTTTCGCGCCAGGGCCAGCTGTTCCAGGTCGTCAAGGACTTGTTCTATGCACCGTCGCGCATGGACGAACTCGCCGCCCTGGTTGCCGACATCGCCAGCCAGCACGCCAGGGGTGAAGTGGAAGCCAGCGCATTTCGCGACGCCACTGGTCTGGGCCGCAAGCGCGCCATCCAGATTCTCGAATTCTTCGACCGCACCGGCTACACACGCCGCGTGCGCGACGCCCATCTGCTGCGCCCTGACGTGCAGTGGAATAGCACGTCACGCTGATCCTGCAAGGAAAACCAGCGGAAATCAGTCCAGATTCCTTATCCCGCTTACGCAACAAGCTATCAAATCAGAGTAGAGCCGGATATGCGGCCTTGACGTGCTGTTTGTCATCAGCTGCCGGATTGCTGGCTACAATCACCGACTTATCTTCTACAAGAGTGGCAGCTGCCACTCTTGACTCAAAGGAAGGCAATCGTGCCCGGTGGCGCGGCCGGGCTTCAAACCCGGTGGGGGGCGTCAGCCGCTCCCGGGTTGGTTCGACTCCAGCTGCTTTCCGCCACTCCCCCTCTTTGCATTCAGACTGCAGCTTCCTGCTCCTGAAGCATTCGCCACATCACCTTGCCGCTGCCACTCTTGGGCAAAGCCGTCACGAACTGCACCAGACGTGGGGCCTTGTAGACTGCCATATTGTCGTGGCACCACTGGATGATCTGCTCTGCCGTCGTTGCCTCATGGCCGGCACGCAGCACCACCACGGCCTTGACGGTCTCGCCGCGATAGGCATCCTTGGCGGAGATCACGCAGGCCTCCTGAATCGCAGGATGGCGGAACATCAGCGACTCCACCTCGGCGGGCCATACCTTGAAGCCGCTGGCATTGATCATGCGCTTGAGCCGGTCGGTGATGAAAAAGTAGCCATCCTCATCCACGCGCCCCAGGTCCCCGGTGCGGAAAAAGCGTTTGCCATCGAGCTCCATAAAGCTTTGCTCGGTCGCCTCGGGACGCTGCCAGTAGCCTTCAAACACTTCGGGGCCTTGGACCACGATCTCGCCCTGTTCTCCCTGCGCCACCTCTTCCAGTGTGTCGGGGCTGATCACGCGTGCATCGGTGCTCATGAAGGGGATGCCCAGACATTGCTGCTTGGGATGGTCGGGCGGATTGCTGTGCGAGGGTGCGGCGGTTTCGGTCAGTCCATAGCCCTCGCAAAAACGCAGCCCGTACTGTTCCAGCAGTCGCTGGGCCACGGCCTGGGGCATGGCGGCGCCGCCGCCGCCGATGTATTTGAGGCTGGAGAGATCAAAGGACGCGAAGTTGGGGCTGGCCAGCAGATCGATCACCATGGTCGGGATATTGGTCCAGCTAGTGACCTGATAGTGCGAGATCAGGCGCCCTGCCAGTTCGCGCTCCCAGCGCGGCATGATGATCAGCGTCGCCCCCATGTAGATGGCACTGTGCAGCACGGAAACCATGCCTGTGATGTGAAACATGGGCACGACGGCGAGCACCACGTTCTCGCTGCTGCCCGTGCCCCACATCGCGCCGGAAACGGCGTTGTGGTTGATGCTGCGGTGCAGGTGCATGCAGCCCTTGGGCTGGCCCGTGGTGCCGCTGGTATAGGGCAGCAATGCCAGGTCGTCACGACCCGCGGTATGCGGCGGCGGCAGCTCGCTGCAGGCCAGTGCCTGCATCCAGGCATGGACCTTGCCATGGCTCAGGCTTGCGGGTTCGCGCTCGCCCAGCAGCCAGTTGCGCCACGCTTCGGGCGGTGCATCCGGCCCCTGCACATCGGCATCAAAACCGTCGGTGAATCGGGTGACCAGCAAGTGCTGCAATGCTTCGGACTGCGGCAAGGCATTGCTGGCCTTGGCCAGCTCTTGCGCCAGATCAGCCGTGGTAATGGCCACCTTGGCGCCCGAATCCGTGATGTAGTGCTTGAGTTCCTCAGCCGTATTCATGGGGTTGACCGGCACCACCACCGCATTGGCTCGAAAGATGGCGTAATGCGCCAGCACCAGTTGCGAGCTGTTTTGCATCAGCACGATGACGCGGTCGCCTTTTTGCACGCCCAGACCATGCAGATAGGCGGCCATGCGCTCTGTTCCCTCGCACAACTGCCGATAGGTCGTGGTGCGTCCCAGAAACACCAGCGCGGCCTTGTCCGGATAACGCCTGGCATTGATAGCAAGGTTTTCCCAGACACTGGTCACGGGAACGGTGATGGAATGTGGCAGCCGATTGGGCCAAAACTTGTGGTGATCGGGCATGAGTCAGGCAGTCAGAAAAGCGTATACATAGTCCGGGTGGACTAATCAGTCCGCAAGACTAGGCCTGCAACCTCGGCCCGGCATCCGGGATGGCCCCAACAGTCGGTCACGCAGGTGACGCTCGACGCGGCCTGGCGCGGCTCAAGCTGGTCCGGCCCCGCGCTCTGGCTTACCATGCGCAAATGCCTCATGAATCACGCTTGCAGCAGTCGCTGCGCCAGCTACTCGCCAGTCAGCGTACTGCCGCCCTGGCCGTTCAGCCACAGGCTGGTTCTTCAGCGCCCGGTTATCTCCCCGCCCCGGGCCTGTCGCTGGTGCCCTGGGCCTGGAGTGGCGAATTCAGCTGTCTGATACTGCATGTCAGTGCGCTGGCCAGCCACACACAGGCCATGGAGCAGCATCCTGCCGTCAGCCTGCTGATGAGCAGGCCAGAGTCCGCTGGCGAAGCCGTGCATGCGCTGGAGCGCATCAGCATTCAGGGCGTGGCCTCCACTCCCCCACGCGACAGCGGCCTGTGGCAAGGCGCCCGTGCCAGCTATCTGGCGCGCTTTCCCGAAGCCGAGCCCATGACGGCGCTGGGCGACTTTCGTTTTGTCTGCATCACGCCGCAAAGCGGCAGGCATGTCGCAGGCTTCGGCGCGGCGCGCGATGTGGACGAGCACGATCTCATCGCCGCACTCAACCCCGCTGCCTAGCCTTTGCTGGCTCGGCCCGACCTGGATTGGCCAGCTTGAGCCTTGAGCACATGCTCGGCAATCAGGCACATGCAGGCCAGCGGCTGGCCCTGCACCAGGGCCTGAACATAGTCCTGCCAGATCTGACCCTGCTGCTCCACGTTTGCGTCCAGAAAGCACTGCAGCATCTGCTGCGGATCTGCACAGGCCTGATAGTGGTAGGGATTGCGCCGCAGGCATGCCGCGCGCAAATGCAGGCCCAACGCCTCCCAGGTCACCGCCCTGCCTTGCAGGCGCTGCCACTGATGCAGCAGCTCATGGGCGAAGACGCCAGCCACCACAGGGTGGGCAAGCCGCAGCGGCTTATGCGGGTCCCGGTGCTCAAAAAAGCTGCGCGGCAGATAGATGCGCCCGCCGCCCAGGGACAGCGCGCGCCTGGTATCACCCAGACGCCGCACATGCAGACGTATGCCGGGCAGCAGTTCATCCAGCGTAGTGCCGAAAAGCCGCTGCGCGAAACCGGCCTCGACCGGCATCATGCTTCGCCGCCAGAACATCATGCAACAGGCCGTGCGCAAGACGGATTCAGCATCTCGGAGACTTCCGGCACGCTCTAGAACTCGAAGACCTGAGCCGGCTGCGGAACCTGCACCGTGAAATGCAGGCGCTCGTGCAGCAGCGTGGCCAGGGCCAGGGAGGCATGCGACTCCCCATGCACCACAAAGGTCTGCTGCGGCGCGCGGCTAAAAGCGGCAGCCCAGTCCAGCAAGGCTTGCTGGTCCGCATGGGCCGAAAAGCCGCCCAGGGTATGGATACCGGCACGGACCTCGACGTCATCTCCAAACAGGCGCACCTGCCTGGCACCGTCGACCAGCCTGCGGCCCAGCGAACCTTCAGCCTGAAAGCCGCAGATCACCACCGCACACTCGGGCCTGGGCAGATTGTTCTTCAGATGATGCAGCACCCGTCCCGCATCGCACATGCCGCTGGCCGAGATGATGACAGCGCCGCTCTTGATGCGGTTGAGCTTGATGGAGTCCTCCACATCGCTGATGAAGTGAATGTGCGGCGACTCCTTGAGTCTCCTGACGCTGCCCAGCAACTGCCTGGCCTCCTCGTCGAACACGCCGAAGTGCCGCAGCGTGATATCGGTGGCCGCCACCGCCATCGGCGAATCCACAAATATCTCTACCGGCGGCAGGCGCTGCTGCTGGATCAGCTGCAGAAAGTGATAGAGCAGCTCCTGCGTGCGCCCCACGGCAAATGCCGGGATGACCACATTGCCATGGGGAGCCGTGCGCGTGACCACCTCGACCAGCTCTTCCAGGGTATCGCCCGTGCTCTTGTGCTGCCGGTCGCCATAGGTGGACTCGATGAGCAGCAGATCGGCCTCCATGATCGGCGTGGGATCGCGCAGAATCACCCGCCCCGGCTGGCCCAGATCGCCGCTGGCCACCAGCTTGCGCGTGCCGCCATGGCCATCTGCCAGCCACAGCTCCACAATGGCCGATCCCAGAATATGCCCGGCATCCTGAAAACGCACCATCACCGCAGGATGGGGTTCGAAGCTGTGGCCATAAGGCACGGCCTGGACCTGCTCCAGCGTGCTCGCCACATGGGCCAGCGAATACAGAGGAACCGTCGGCTCGCGCTCGTGCCCCCGGCCTTCACGCCGGCGCCGCGCCGCCCGCTCGGCATCCATCATCTGGATATGGGCGCTGTCCTTGAGCAAGACCTCGAGCAAGTCCTTGGTGGCCAGCGTGGCATAGATAGGGCCCTTGAAGCCCTGGGCCACGAGCTTGGGCAGCAGGCCGCTGTGATCGATGTGCGCGTGGGTCAGAACGACGAAATCCAGACCTGCGGCATCAAAGGCAAAGGCTTGCTGGTTGTGCTCGTCAGCCTCGCGGCCGCCCTGAGCCATGCCGCAGTCGATCAGAAATCGGCAGCCATGCGCCTCGACCAGAAAACAGGACCCCGTGACCGACTGCGCCGCACCGTGAAAAGTGATGTTCATGAAGCATCCATTGACGATCCATATGTTCCTCACCCCACCGTGAAAAACATAGTTAATAGGTTTTAAGCGGGTTACTACCCGAAGTCGCCTCTGAGTATCTACGACCTGCCGCAATTCTTGTGCGGCCAGACAATCCCACGCGGATTCATAGATTAAAAGACCTACTGCGTCTCGGCATAAGGTCATGGCTGAACCGCCCCGGTTTTGAACTGACTCCCAGGAGTTGTACCCTCGCGGAGGATTGAGTAGCAATTTACTTAAGGCGCATGACAGGAGTGACTTGCTTCGGGTCGGTTACTAACTCAATGAGCGCAAAGCCCTTAGCGGCGCGAGCGCGCGCGAACGCTGCCGGGAATTCTTCCGCCGTGCGCACTTGCTCCGCATGAGCTGCTCCCAAGGAGTTCGCCAATGCGACGTAGTTCGGACCAGCAAGCTGAGTGCCACTAATACGTCCCGGGTAGCGGTTCTCCTGGTGCATACGGATGGTTCCGTACATGCCGTTGTTGACCACAATGGTGATGAGGCGCACGTTGTGTGCGGCAGCAGTCGCCAGCTCCTGCGGATACATCAGGAAGCAGCCGTCGCCCGCTACACAGAGGACTTCACGGTCACGGTAACGAAGCGCTGCAGCAACTGCCGCAGGAACACCATAGCCCATTGCTCCACAGGTCGTTGCGAGTTGGGTTCGGGCGCTACGGTACTTGTAAAACCGATGCAGCCACACAGCGTAGTTCCCTGCCCCATTCGTTACGAGGGTATCGTCAGGAAGCACTTCCGCTGCGTGCTGCATTACTACTCCCAGGTCGACGCCTATTGCCTCGGACACCCTCGTTGGAGGCAGGCTGAAGGCTTCATGGGCGGCACGCGCACGCTTAGTCCAGCCTGCCCATGCAATCTCAGCAGGTGCAGCAACGTTAGCCAGGGCAGAAATTGTTGCCAAGATATCGGCATTTACTCCCACCGAGGGGCGATAAACACGGCCTATCTCTGTGGCGTCGACGTGCACGTGAACAAGATCCTGCTGTGGGACGGGAACTTCGAGAAGCGTATAGCCACCTGTAGCCACGTCTCCCAAGCGAGTTCCCAGAGCAAGTATTACGTCTGCTTTGACAACTGCATCTTTGAGCGCAGGATTCATCCCAAGGCTCATGTGGCCAACATACTGCGGATTACGGTTGTCCAACACATCCTGGCGACGGAATGAACATGCAACAGGGAGACTCCATGCCTTCGCAAATATCGCCAGTTGCGCCGAAGCCTCTTGGCACCAGCCGCTGCCGCCAACAATGACAAGGGGACGCTGTGCATTTGCTAGCTTCTCGCGAATCTTTGCGATGGCGCTACCGGAAGGAACTTTCGGCTCAATGGCAGAGGTCCGAAATGCAAGCTTATCGGTAACATCAACGAGCATGTCCTCAGGAAGCGAAACGACCACTGGACCAGGTCGTCCCGATACTGCGGTGTGAAATGCCCTGGCTACGATTTCAGCCATACGCGATGCATCGGTTACTTCAACAACCCACTTCGCCAGTTTGCCGAACATCGCATAGAAATCGACCTCTTGGAAGGCGTCTCTGCCCACCTGCTCTCGTGCAATCTGACCGACAAACAAAATCATGGGCGTCGAGTCTTGCTGCGCGATATGCACGCCAATACTGGCGTGGGTCGCACCAGGACCGCGTGTAACCATGCATATGCCTGGGCGGCCCGTCATCTTGCCGTCGGCCTCCGCCATATTGGCGGCGCCACCCTCGTGCTTGGCCACAATGAGTTCAATGTCATCAGAAGCATCATGGAGGGCATCAAGCACTTCAAGATAGCTCTCGCCAGGGACACAGAAGACTCGGTCAACGCCATGTTGGCGCAGAGAGTCGACAAGCACACGGCCTGCAGTCTGTTTTGTAGGGGGTGTTGCTGGAGATGTGGACATAAGTTGCGAATCTGAGGATGCGAATCGGGCTCTCGGAGCATTTGCAGTTTATGAATAGCCATGCTTAAGGTACCCAAAATCTCACATGGCAGCTACGTAACTATTTCATTGCTCGTCTGTAGGGGCACTTCCAGTATTGGTCAAAGAGCAACGTCGGCCCCGTACATAGAAATCGACTGAACCTACGGCTCTCATTTCGTTAAGTCGACCATAGCGCTGACTCTTTCGCAACAAGCTGCGACGACGACAATTTCATCGCGCCAATCGGGCCTCTACCGTTTCTCTGGGAGCGCTTAGGGCTCTGCAACACAACGACTGTTTGAGATAGTCGCTTACTGGCAAACCTGGGGCCGAACAACACACCCATGCAACCAATTTACCCAGGAGTGCTCTTCTCAACATAATTGATAACACATTATCATTATCAATTAAACATTGAGGTCCACGATGGCTAACCCGCTTCCAGTGACCGTTCTCTCAGGCTTCCTGGGGGCGGGCAAAACAACCCTTCTGAACCACATACTCAACAACCGCGAAGGCCGCCGTGTTGCAGTCATAGTCAATGACATGTCCGAGGTGAACATCGATGCTGCTCTGGTGCGCGATGGCGGCAGCA
Organism: Comamonas sp. F1-6; assembly: GCF_039581415.1. NCBI lineage: Bacteria > Pseudomonadati > Pseudomonadota > Betaproteobacteria > Burkholderiales > Comamonadaceae > Comamonas > Comamonas sp. F1-6. The sequence goes on along the minus strand of NZ_JBCPWN010000003.1, from coordinate 100,420 downwards.
AGCTCTCCCGGACCGAGGAGAAGCTGGTTGAAATGAGCAACGGCTGCATCTGCTGCACCTTGCGCGAAGACCTCTTGGTGGAGGTCCGCAGGCTCGCCAAAGAACGGCGCTTCGACCATCTCGTCATCGAATCCACCGGCATTTCGGAGCCACTGCCTGTGGCCGAAACGTTCACCTTCACCGACGAAGCAGGAGCAAGTCTTTCCGATATTGCGGCTCTGGACACCATGGTCACGGTTGTCGATGGCTTCAATTTCCTCAAGGACTATGAATCCAGGGATAGCCTCAAGAGCCGTGGCGAATCGCTTGGACAAGAGGACCAACGGTGTGTTGTCGACTTGCTCATCGAGCAAATTGAGTTTTGCGATGTGCTCGTTCTGAACAAGACCGACCTCATCTCCGACGCCGAGCAATTGCGTCTGCGGGCCATTCTGGCGAGCTTGAACCCTCGCGCCAAAATCGTTGACGCGACCTTCGGCAAGGTCCCTCTCTCGTCCGTGCTTTCAACCAGGCTCTTCAACTTTGAAGAGGCGGCAAAGGCCCCTGGCTGGCTCAAGGAGCTTCGTGGTGAACACAAGCCTGAGACCGATGAATATGGGATTGGCAGCTTTGTCTATCGCTCACGCCGCCCCTTCCACCCCGAGCGCTTTCACAGGCTGGTAGAGACCGAATGGCCCGGAGTCATTCGTTCCAAAGGCTTCTTCTGGCTGGCCAGTCGCCCCGCCAAGGTCGGCGACTGGTCTCAGGCAGGTGCCGTGTGCCGGAACGGCCTCGCTGGTCGATGGTGGGCCACCGTGCCTCAAGAGCACTGGCCAAAGGATTCAGAGGCCATTGCTGCCATCAAGAAGAACTGGGACGAAGAGGTTGGAGACGCACGCCAAGAGTTGGTCGTCATCGGAATTGATATGGACGAACCAACACTCCGACGCATGTTCGACGCATGCCTATTAACAGACCGGGAAATGGCTCTAGGCCCTCGGGCGTGGAGAACTTTCAAGGACCCTTTCCCGACCTGGGCATAAGCAAAGGAGCAAAACAACATGACGAAACATTGCATGCATACCGGTGCCTACCAGGCAATCATTGGCGAGCCTTTCATCGTGACCTTTTGCACAGGCATGAAGCTGCACTTCAAGGAGCCAATCGCATTCGGTGAGTTATCGACAATGGTGATGCCAAGCGCCTCCGAGGCAGCTACGGGCACTTTCAACGGCCTGCACTTGGGCCCAGACGAGCTCATTGTTCACGGGGGTCATGTCCAGTTCGACATCACCCCAGAGACCTGCACTTCAACTCAAGACGGTGTGGCTTAGCGCTAGCCCAGGAAAGCAAGGCGATGGATACGGGAGCGCTATGCCTGAGGTCGGTTGCCTAAAAAGTCGACTCACCACAGGCCGGTCAGGCCTGTCCGCAACCGCTTAATGCAGCAGCACCGGCTCGGCCTCAACCGCTTGCCGCCACAGGCTCTCCGCTGTCCCAGCCGCCGCCCAACGCACGGATCAGCGCCACCGTGGCCGTGTACTGCGCGGTACGCACCTGCAAGGCCTGACGCCGGTTGCGCAGCTCGTTGCGGCGCGCATCGAGCAGCTCCAGCTGGCTCACCAGACCGTTGCGATAGCGCACGTCCGAGAGGTGCGTGGCACGCTCCGAGGATTGCACGGCCTGCCCCAGCACATGGGCCTGGCCCGAGAGCAGGCGCAAGGCACTGAGCTGATCCTCGACCTCCCTAAAGGCCGCGAGCACCTGACCGCGCTGGGCTGCCACGGCGGCCTCCAGGCGCGCACGGGCGCCCTCTTCCTGCGCGGCGCGCTGGCCGCCGTCGAAGATGGGCAGGGACAGCAAGGCGCCTATGCCCCAGGAGCGCGCCGACCACTTGAACAGATCGCCCAGCTCCGGCGAGGCATAGCCGCCATTGCCCGTGAGCGTGATGGCTGGAAACCATGCGGCCTGGGCCACGCCCACGCGCGCCTGGGCCGCCAGCACCGATGCCTGGGCCGCCGACACATCGGGGCGGCGTGCCAGCACCGTGGCGGGCACGCCTGCCGGAATCACGGGCAGTGTTGCCAGCTCCGGCTGCGTAGCCAGCGTGAAGCCAGTGGCGACATCGCCGACCAGCACGGCCAGCGCATGCGTGAGGGCTGCCTGCTGGCGCTCCAGCGCCAGCGTCTCGGCCTCGGTGGCCGAAACCTCGGTCTGCATGCGCGCCACGTCCAGCTCGGCCGCATCGCCGGCCCGGAAGCGCTTCTCGATCAGCGTCAGAGTCTCACGATAGGCCACCAGACTCTGCTCGACCAGTTGGCGCTCGGTCTGCAGCGAACGCAGTTGCAGATAGGTCTGGGCCACATCGGCCTGCACCATCAGGCGCGTGCTCTGCAGCAGGGCCTCACGTGCACTGGCATCCTCGCGCGCAGCATCGCTGGCCCGCGACAGGCGGCCGAACAGATCTGCTTCATAGGAGAAGCTCAGGCCGGCCGTGACCAGGGTTGCGGGCTGCATACCGCTCGCAGTGTTCAGCCCGGCCTGTCGCACGGCGCCGCCCGAGACCCCGATCTGCGGCTGCCGCTGGGCATCGGCCGAGCGCAGCAGCGCGCGGGCTTCGGCCAAACGTGCCGCAGCAGTCTGCACATCGGTATTGGCTTCACCCGCACGCTCCACGAGAGCGCTGAGTTCGGCGTCGGCAAATGCCAGCCACCAGGCCCCGCGCGACTGGGCCTCGGCCGGGGCAGCCTGCGTCCAGCCCGCGGCTGCGGCCTGGGCGCTGAAGCTTGCTGGCACGGCCACGCCGGCATGCTCGGCCACCGTGGGCGGTGCACTGGCGCAACCCGCCAGCACCAGGGCTGCCGTCAGCGCGCTCAGGGACGGCATCAGGGATCGAATGCCTTGCATCGTTTTCATATCGGAATCCATGGTTGATTGGGGCTTATTCGTCATGGCCGCGTGGCGCAGCAGGCATGGGCAGGGCCGAGGCGCCGTGACCCGGCTCGCTGATCGGCGCCACATGACTGCCATGCTGCTGCAGCGGACGGTTGCCGGCCAGGCGGCGCAGCACCACATAGAACACTGGCGTGAGGAACAGGCCAAAGGCCGTCACACCGATCATGCCGGCGAACACCGCCACGCCCATGGCGCTGCGCATCTCGGCTCCAGCGCCCGTGGACAGCACCAGTGGCAGCACGCCCATGACAAAGGCCAGCGAGGTCATGAGGATGGGACGCAGACGCAGGCGGCTGGCCTCGATGGCGGCTTGCACGGGCGTGCGGCCGGCAAATTCCAGCTCGCGGGCAAACTCCACGATCAGGATGGCGTTCTTGGCCGACAACCCCACAAGCACGATGAGCCCGATCTGCGTGAACACATTGTTGTCGCCACCGCTCAGCCACACGCCCGTCATGGCAGCCAGCAGGCCCATGGGCACGATGAGGATGATGGCAATCGGCAGGGTCAGGCTTTCGTACTGCGCCGCCAGCACCAGAAAGACAAGCAGGATGGCGATGGGGAACACCAGCACGGCGGAATTGCCGGCCAGGATTTCCTGGTAGGTCAGTTCGGTCCACTCGAAGCCTATGCCGGGCGGCAGGGTTTCGGCGGCAATGCGCTCCACGGCGGCCTGGGCCTGGCCCGAGGAGAAGCCGGGCGCAGGACCGCCATTCACGTCGGCGGCCAGAAAGCCGTTGTAGCGCATGGCGCGTTCGGGCCCGAAGCTGGGTTCGAGCTTCATCAGCGCCGACAGCGGCACCATCTCGCCTGTGGTGGAACGCACCTTGAGCAGGCCCACGTCTTCGGCGCGCGCCCGGTAGGCTGCGTCAGCCTGCACGCGCACGCTGTAGGTGCGGCCGAACTGGTTGAAGTCGTTGGCATACAGGCTACCCAGGTAGATCTGCAGCGTCTCGAAGATATCCGTCACCGGCACGCCGAGCTGGCGCGCCTTGGTGCGGTCGATGGCGGCATAGAGCTGGGGCACGTTGACCTGCCAGCTGGTGAACAGGCCGGCCAGCTCTGGCGTCTGATAGGCCTTGGCCATGAAGGCCTTCACGGCCGCGTCCATGGCGTCGTAGCCCAGCGAGGCTCGGTCCTCGATCTGCAGCTTGAAGCCGCCGGTCGTTCCGAGGCCGGCCACGGGCGGTGGCGGGAACATGGCGATAAAGGCTTCCTGGATGCTGCCAAAGGCCTGGTTGAGCTGGCCCGCCACGGCGCCGCCGCTCTGGTCGGCATGCGTGCGCTCGGCAAAAGGCTTGAGCGTGACAAAGACGATGCCCGAGTTGGAGCTGTTGGTGAAGCCGTTGATGGACAGGCCTGGGAAGGCTATGGCGTCTTCCACATTGGGATTTTTCTTGACGATCTCGCCCATGCGGCGGATCACGTCTTCGGTACGGTCCAGCGTGGCACCATCGGGAAGCTGGGCAAAGCCGACCAGATACTGCTTGTCCTGGGCCGGCACAAAACCGCCGGGCACCAGCTTGAACAGCCCCCAGGTCGCGCCCACCAGCACGGCGTAGATCACCAGCATCAGCGCCTTGCGGCCGATGACGCGCTGCACGCCGCCGCTATAGGCCTCAGAGCCGCGGCGGAACAAGGCGTTGAAGCGGCGGAAGAAGCCGCCCAGCACGCGTTCCATCCCGCGCGTCAGCGCGTCCTTGGGAGCATCGTGGCCGCGCAACAGCAGCGCGGAAAGCGCAGGCGACAGAGTCAGCGAGTTGATGGCCGAGATCACCGTCGATATGGCGATGGTCACCGCGAACTGGCGATAGAACTGGCCCGTGAGGCCGCTGATGAAGGCCAGCGGCACAAACACGGCCACCAGCACCAGGGCGATGGCGATGATGGGCCCGCTGACCTCCTGCATGGCGCGGTAGGTGGCCTGGCGCGGCGACAGACCGGCCTCGATGTTGCGCTCCACGTTCTCCACCACCACGATGGCGTCGTCCACCACGATGCCGATGGCCAGCACCAGGCCGAACAGGCTCAGGGCATTGATGGAAAAGCCCAGCAGGTGCAGCACGGCGAAGGTACCCACCACAGACACCGGCACGGCCAGCAGCGGAATGATGGAGGCGCGCCAGGTCTGCAGGAACAGGATCACCACCACCACCACCAGAGCCACGGCTTCCAGCAGGGTCTGAATCACGGACTTGATCGAAGCCCGCACGAACTGGGTGGGGTCGTAGGCGATGCGGAACTCCACACCTTCAGGCATGTGCTTTTGCAGTTCGGCCATGGTCGAGCGCACATTGGCCGAGATCTCCAGGGCATTCGAGCCCGGAGCCTGGAACACGCCCATGCCCACGGCGGGGTCGTTGTTGAGCAGGGAGCGCAGCGAATAATCGGCCGCGCCCAGCTCCAGCCTCGCCACGTCGCGCAAGCGCGTCACGGCGCCGTCGGAGCCTGTCTTGACGATGATGTTGCCGAACTCTTCCTCGGTCTGCAAGCGGCCTTGCGCATTGATGGACAGCTGCATGTCAACGCCGGGCAGGCCGGGCGAAGCGCCGACCACTCCGGCCGCGGCCTGCACGTTCTGGCCGCGGATGGCTGCCACCACATCGGCGGCAGAGAGACCGCGCTGCGCCACCTTCTGCGGGTCCAGCCAGGCGCGCATGGAATAGTCGCCGCCGCCGAAGATCTGCACCTGGCCCACACCCTGGATGCGTGCCAGACGGTCCTTCACATTGAGCACGGCATAGTTGCGCAGATAGTCGATGTCATAGCGGCCGTTGGGCGAGACCATGTGCACGACCATGGTCAGGTCGGGCGCGCTCTTGACCGTGGTGATGCCCAGGCGGCGTACTTCCTCGGGCAGGCGCGGCTCGGCCTGGGAGACGCGGTTCTGCACCAGCTGCTGAGCCTTGTCGGGGTCGGTACCCAGGGCGAAGGTCACGGTCAGCGTCATCACGCCGTCGGTCGTGGCCTGGCTGCCCATATAGAGCATGCCTTCCACGCCATTGATGGATTCCTCCAGCGGCGTGGCCACGGTTTCGGCAATCACCTTGGGGTTGGCGCCCGGGTACTGAGCGCGCACCACCACCGAGGGGGGAGCGACCTCGGGGTATTCCGAGATCGGCAGCGTTCGCATGGCGATCAGGCCTGCGAGAAAAATAAGCACCGACAGCACACCCGCAAAGATCGGGCGGTCGATGAAAAATCGGGAAAGGTTCATGGTGTCGGAGGATTAAGGGTTCTCAGACCGTGGGTTGCTTGGCGGCGCCGCGGCCATCGGCCAGCTCGGCCTTGGCATCCATGGGCACGTCCTGGGGCGCGACCACCACGCCGGGGCGCACACGCTGCAGTCCGTTGACGACGATGCGCTCGCCGGCCTTGAGGCCCGAAGTGACCACGCGCAGGCCGTCCACCGGTGCGCCCAGTTGCACCTCTCGGTACTCGGCCTTGTTGTCCGCGCCAATCACCAGCACGAATTTCTTGCTCTGGTCCGTGCCCACGGCGCGCTCGTTGATAAGCACGGCCTGGGTGGTCTGGGGCTGGCCCATGCGGATGCGCGCGAACTGGCCGGCCATGAGCGTGCCGTCCACATTGCCGAACACGGCCCGCACGCGCACCGTGCCGCTCTTGGCATCGACTTGGTTGTCTATGAGCTGCAGATGACCGGCATAGGGCGTGCCGCCGCTGGTGCCCACCCCCATCTGAACGGGAATGGTTTCAATCAGCGCACGCGTGCTGCGTCCCTGGCTTGCGCTCTGCAGACCCTGCAGCGCCTGGGCCACGATCTGCTCGTCCGCGTCAAAGCTGGCGTACATGGGGTCCACCGATACCAGGGTGGTCAGCACCGGAGCACCGGCTCCCGAGCTCACGAGATTGCCCACCGTGACCTCGATGCGGCCCACGCGTCCGCTCACCGGCGCCTTGACCTGGGTGTAGCCCAGGTTCAGCTTGGCGGTCTGCAGCGCAGCCTGCGCGGCGCGCAGATTCGCATCGGCCTCGCGCCGGGCATTCACGCGCTCGTCGTATTCCTTTTGCGCGATCGCCCGCTCATCCCACAGACGCGTGGCGCGCTCGGACTCGCTCTGGGTATAGGCCATGCGCGCCTTGGCGGCAACGACCTGGGCTTCGGCGCGATCGACTTCTGCCACATAGGGCGCAGGGTCCACGGTGAACAGCAGATCACCGGCCCTGACCAGCGCGCCTTCCTTGAAATGCACGGCCTGCACCGCTCCCGAGACGCGCGGCTGCACATCCACGCGCTGCACGGCTTCGAGGCGGCCGGAGAATTCATTCCACAGCGTCACGTCCTGCTGCAGGACCTGGGCTGCCGAAACCGGCACGGCCGGCGCGGCGGCTTGCGCAGCGGGCGCTTCGGCATGCGATGACAGGCCCAGCATGGCGGCAGTCGTGGCGATCACGGCAGCGGCGACGCCGGCGGCGGCCCACCGGCGGCGGTTGGAGAGTTTGGAGTGCTCGTTCATGGCAATGTCTTTGTTCAAGGGTTGAAAGCGGTAGCGGCTCTTTCGGCGGCAGGCAAGACTCATCCCTTCCGGCGCTCAGGCCAGGAATCGAATGAGAAAGAGAAGAAAAAGGCGCAGCCGTGCTGCGTCCGGCCCGCGGGGCCGGATCAGGTCAGCTGTCTCAGCAGGGCAAAATCAGCTCAGAGCCGACATCGGGTGGTTTCGAAAAACTGGCGTAGCTGCTCCTGCAGCTGCGCGGCGCAAGGGCAGGACTCGGGCGGCTGCTCCAGCAGCGCCTGCGGCCATTGCCCGGCTTCGGCAAACACATGGCGATGCACGCTCAGGCCGGCAGCTTCCAGGCGCGCGCCATAGTTCAGTGCCTCGTCACGCATGGGGTCGGCCTCGCCGACCAGAATCAGCGTCGGCGGCAGTCCCGCGAGACGGCGGGCTCGCGCCGGCACCGCATAGGGGTGCTCCGCATCATGCGGCTCGCCCAGGTACTGGCACCAGCCCGAAGCCCATTTGCATTCGACGGACTCGCCCTGAGCGGCACGCTGCGAAGGCGTGGCCGAGCAGGGGTCCAGCATGGGAGAGATCAGAATCTGCCCGGCCAGCGGCGGCTGCTGCTGATCGCGCGCCATCATGCAGACGCCTGCCGCCAGATTGGCTCCGGCCTCTTCACCGGCCAGATAGAGCGGAGCGCCCTTTCCGGCCAGCTTGCTGCGTTGCTTGTAGGCCCACAGCAGCACCTCGTAGCCCAACTCCAGCGGACGCGGAAACGGATGCTCGGGTGCCAGCGGATAGGCCAGCGACACCACGCAGGCCCCGGCCGCCGCCAGCGAGCTGCCGACGGTGCAGCCGTTGTCCAGATCGCCGGCCACAAAGGCGCCGCCATGGAAATGCAGCACCAGCGGGACGACTTCGCCGCGCCGCTTGCCGCCGTATATGCGCACATCGGCCTGCACACCGTCGGCCACGGAGATCGTGGTGTCGGTATGAGGAATCGGCTGCGATGCGGTGGCTTTGGTGTTTGACATGGATTTTCCGGACAGGACCGGGTGATGGAACAGAAATGTAGCAACAGCAAGTGACGGTATAAACCCCGCAAACGCGGCCACACTGTTTCCAATTCTCGAACAATGACGGTGTGAGCTGTGTGTGAGAATCCCGCATCCTCGGCGAGTCCGGGTTTTCGCGAGGACAAGGAGATCCCATGGATCAGATACAGGCCATGCGTATTTTCGCGCGGGTCGTGGAAGCCGGCACTTTCACGCGTGCAGCCGATTCGCTGCAAATGCCAAAAGCCAGTGTGACCAAGAACGTTCAGGCGCTGGAAGAGCGCCTGCGCGTGAAGCTGCTCAACCGTACCACGCGCCGTGTCACCGTGACCGCCGATGGTGCGGCCTATTACGACCGCGCCGTGCGCCTGCTCGCCGACTTCGACGATCTCGAGGCCAGCGTCAGCCAGGCCCGCACCACGCCGCGCGGGCGCCTGCGCGTGGATGTGGGAACCACCGTGGCGCGGCTACTCATCATTCCCCATCTGAGCGAGTTCCAGTCTCGCTATCCCGAAATACAGATCGATCTGGGCGTGAGCGACCGCACCGTGGACCTGATCAGCGACAACGTGGACTGCGTAATCCGCGGCGGCGAGCTGGCCGACCAGTCCCTGGTGGCGCGCCGAATCGGCAATCTGGAATTCATCACCGTTGCCGCACCCGAATATCTGCAGCGCCACGGCGTGCCACAGCATCCGCGCGACCTGGAGTCCGGCCATCGCAACGTGATCTATTTCTCCCCGGTCTCGGCGCGGCGCTATCCGCTGGAGTTCCACAAGGGCGGCGAAGTGATAGAGATCGCCAGTCCCGCCCACCTGGGCATCAACGAAGGCAATGCCTATATCAGCGCCATCCTCGCTGGCCAGGGCATAGGGCAGCTCAGCCGCTTCCAGATTCACAAGTACCTGGAAAACGGCCAGCTGCAGCGGGTGCTAGAGGACTGGAAACACCCTCTGCTGCCGATCTATGTGGTCTATCCGCCAAACTCCCACCTCAGCGCCAAGGTGCGCGCCTTTGTGGACTGGGTGGTGGAGCTGTTTTCGCGCAATCCGCTGCTGCAGGGCGAAAGCCGGCCCGCCTAGTCAGGCAGAGCCCCATTCGTCAGGCCGGCATCACTGCTGCAGCTGCGCCCAGACCTTGTCCAGCCGCTTGGCACTGACCGGATACGGCGTGCGCAGCTCCTGGGCAAAAAAGCTCACGCGAAGCTCCTCCAGCATCCAGCGGTACTCCTGCATGCGGGCATCGATCTGCCCCTTGCGCTCGGCCACCAGCCGCCAGTAGCGCTGCTCCAGCGGCAGCAGCTCCTTGAGCTTGGCGGCATCGCGCGCCGGGTCGGCCCGGTACTTGTCCAGACGCGAGGTAATGGCCTTGAGGTAGCGCGCGTAATGGCCGAGCTGCGCCCAGGGGGCCACGGCGATGAAGTTCTTGGGCATCAGCTTTTGCAGCTGTTCGCTCGCGTCCTTGGTGGCCTCGGGCGCGTTCTTCGTGTCCTTGATCTTGCGCGCGGCGGCCGCATACTCGGCAAGGATGACGGTCGACATGCGAGCCACTTCGTTGGCAATCAGCGTCAGGCGCCCACGGCCGTCCTGAACGCGCTGCTTGAAGTCGGCCTCGTTGCTCGGCAACGGCTCCTGCAAAAAGGCACGGTCTATGGCCACGTCTATGATCTGTCCGCGCAACTCTTCCTGCGTGCCCAGCGGCATATAGGCCACGGCCATCTTCTGCAGATCGGGAATATTCTTTTCCAGATACTTGAGCGCATCGCGAATCTGCAGCGCGAACAGCCGGCGCAGGCCCACACGGTGCTTTGCGGCGGCGGCTTCGGGTTCGTCAAAGACTTCGATGCCGACGGCGTCGCCATGATCGATCAGGGCCGGAAAGCCGATCAGCGTGGTGCCGCCCTTCTTGATCTCCATGAGCTCGGGCAGCTCGCCAAAGCTCCAGTCCTTGTAGCGCGCATCATGCGACTGGGCCGGCTTGCCCGCCGCAGCCTTATCATTTTTAGGAGCTTCTTGCGCCTTATCCTTCTCATTTTCAGATACTTTCGACTCTGAAATGCTTGTATCACTTGCGCTAGCAGCTACCTTTAATGAAGCAAGCGCCTGAAAAGCGCCGCGAGCCTTGGCGCCCCACTCGGCCTTGAGCGCCCCCAGATTGCGGCCCTGGCCCAGCTGTCGGCCATGCTCGTCGGTGATGCGGAAGTTCATGAACAGATGCGGGCTCAGCATGTCCAGCTTGAAGTCTGCGCGCTTCACATCCAGCGAAGTCTCGTCGCGAACCTGCTTGAGCAAGGCGTCGATCAGCCCCCCTTGGGCCCAGCGCTCGCTCTCGGTGAACAGCTCGGCCAGCCGCGCAGTGCTCTCGGGCAGCGGCACGAAACGGCTGCGCGGGCGCTGGGGCAGGCTCTTCAAGAGCGCCTGGATCTTGTCCTTGAGCATGCCCGGCACCAGCCACTCGGCGCGCTCCTCCGACACCTGGTTGAGCACGAACAGCGGCACGGTGACCGTGATGCCGTCGCGCGCGTCGCCGGGGCTGTGCAGATAGCTGGCGCTGCAATCGGCACCGCCCAGCTTCACGGTCTTGGGAAATTTGTCCGTGGTGATGCCGGCGGCCTCGTGCCGCATCAGCTCGTCCTTGGACAGGCGCAGCAGCTCGGGCTGGTTCCTGCTCTCGGCGCGGAACCACTTGTCGAAGCTCGCGCCGCTGTACACATCCTTGGGCAGATGCTGGTCGTAGAAGGCAAAGATCAGCTCGTCGTCGACCAGCACGTCCTGGCGACGGCTCTTGTGCTCCAGCTCCTCGACCTTGCGCATGAGCTTGAGGTTGGCGGGCAGGAAATGCCACTTCGTTTCCCACTCGCCCTCCACCAGCGCCTGGCGGATGAAGAGATTGCGCGCCTCGTACGGATCGACGCGGCCGTAGCTCACGCGGCGGCCGTTGTAGACCACCAGACCGTAGAGCGTGGCGCGCTCCAGCGCCACCACATCGGCCTGCTTCTTGCTCCAGTGCGGGTCCAGCAGCTGCTTCTTGAGCAGATGGCCGCCCACCTCCTCCAGCCACTGCGGCTCTATGGCCGCAATGCCGCGGCCGTAGAGCCGCGAGGTCTCGACCTGCTCGGCCGCCACGATCCAGCGACCGGGCTTCTTGCTCAGGTGAGCGCCGGGATGCGGGTGGAACTTGATGCCGTGCGCGCCCAGATAGCTCTCGCTTTCCTCTGCACGATAGCCAATATTGCCGAGCAGCCCCGACAGCATGGACAGGTGCACGGCCTCATAGCCCGCCGCCTCGTTGTTGAGCAGCCATTTCTGCTCCTTGACCACGGTCAGCAGCTGAGAGTGGATGTCGCGCCACTCACGCACGCGGCGGATATTGATGAAGTTCTGGCGCAGCAACTGCTCCCACTGGCGGTTGCTGATCTTGTGCGTGGCCTCGTCGGCATGTTGGGCCTGATCGGCAGGGTTGAACAGCGCCAGCCGCTCCTCCACCGTGCCTTCGATCTGCGCGCCGCTGGCACGCTGGCTGACGGGCAGGAAGGCCTGGTTGCGCGCATTCGGCTTGGCCGCAGGCGCGTGCTGGGCCGCCATCTCCTTGCGGCTCTTGGCCACGACCTTGCCGCCGCGCGCATCCGACAGCCACTTCCACAGGCGCAGATAGCCGCTGAATTCGCTTTTCTCCTCGTCGAACTTGGCATGTGCCTGGTCGGCCTGCTGCTGCGCTTCCATGGGCCGGTCGCGCACGTCCTGCACGCTGAGGGCCGAGGCAATGATCAGCACCTCGGCCAGGGCGCGGCGCTCGCGCGCTTCCAGAATCATGCGGCCCACGCGCGGGTCCAGCGGCAGGCGCGACAGCTCCTTGCCCATGGGCAGCAGATGGCCGTGATCGTCCACCGCGCCCAGCTCGGCCAGCAGTTGATAGCCGTCGGCAATGGCGCGGCCCGAAGGCGCTTCGAGGAAGGGGAAATGCACCACATCGCCCAGCCCCAGCGACTTCATGCGCAGGATCACGCCGGCCAGCGAGGAACGCAGGATTTCGGGGTCGGTGAAGCGGTCGCGGCTGACAAAGCTCTCTTCGTCGTACAGGCGAATGCAGATGCCGTTGGCCACACGGCCGCAACGGCCCGCGCGCTGGTTGGCTGCGGCCTGCGAGATCGGCTCGACCAGCAACTGCTCCACCTTGCTGCGGAAGGAGTAGCGCTTCACGCGCGCCGTACCGGCGTCAATCACATAGCGTATGCCCGGCACCGTGAGCGAGGTTTCGGCCACATTGGTGGCCAGAACGATGCGTCGGCCCGTATGGCCGTCAAAAATCCGGTCCTGCTCGGCCTGGGACAGGCGCGAGAACAGCGGCAGCACCTCGGCGCTGCGCAGCGTGGGCGAGTGCTGCAAATGCTTGCGCAGATGGTCGGCAGCTTCGCGAATCTCGCGCTCGCCCGGCAGGAAGATCAGGATATCGCCGCCCTTGCCGCCGGCCCAGAGTTCATCCACGCCATCGGCGATGGCGTCGTTCAGGTCCTTGTCCTTTTCACCCTCGAACGGGCGATAGCGCATCTCCACCGGATAGGTGCGGCCCGAAACCATGATCACGGGCGCAGGACCGCTCTTCGATTCGAAGTGCTTGGCAAAGCGGTCCGCATCGATGGTTGCCGAGGTCACCACCACCTTGAGATCGGGGCGCTTGGGCAGGATCTGCTTGAGATAGCCGAGCAGAAAGTCGATGTTCAGGCTGCGCTCGTGCGCCTCGTCGATGATCAACGTGTCGTAGGCCTTGAGCAGCGGATCGGTCTGGGTCTCGGCCAGCAAGATGCCGTCTGTCATCAGCTTGACGGAGGCGTTCTTCTGCAGCGTGTCCTGAAAACGCACCTTGTAGCCCACCACTTCGCCCAGCGGCGTGTTCAGCTCCTCGGCAATGCGCTTGGCCACCGAGCTGGCGGCAATGCGGCGCGGCTGGGTGTGGCCGATCAGATGGCCGCGCACCTGGCCGTTGGCATCGGGCGCGGCATTGAGCCTGCCCCGGCCCAGCGCCAGAGCGATCTTGGGCAGCTGCGTGGTCTTGCCCGAACCGGTCTCGCCGCAGACGATGATGACCTGATGGCGATCCATGGCCTCCATGATTTCCTGGCGACGGCTGGATACGGGGAGCGACTCGGGAAAGTTGATCTTCAAAGACATAAGGGCTGGGATTATCCCCGTCCTTGGCCGGTCTTGCGCAGTGATGACAAAAGCAGCCGTGCCGCGCCATTTTCAACGCCCTGCGTTGTACCAGCGATAGCGGCTGCAGCAGCGTTCATCGCGGGGACGCCAACGCTTGCTATGCTCGCGGCAATTTTCGGTTTCCCTCCTGCCCATGGTTTCGACTGCTGCTTTCGTCATCCCTCTTCTGGCACTCTGGCTCTGGTGGCCTGTCTCCAGCCTCAACGGTACCTCTCGCCTTGCCCGCCTGCTGGCCGCGCTGATCACGGCCTTGCTGGGCATTGCGCCGGCCTTGCTGCTCAAGGCCGTGCAGACGAATGCCCTGCCCTACGCCGTGGTGGCGCGCCTGCAGGTTCCCGGCGGCTGGATTCTGGCCATGCTGCTGATGCTGGCGCTGTTCGTGCTGCTGCGCGATCTGCTGTGGCTGATCGCCCGACTCATGGGGCGAACCAGCCTGGCGCAGCTGCTGCACCTTCCCGCACTCACCGCAGCCGCCGTGGTGGCGACCGGCTGCCTGAGCGCCATCGGTGTCTTCAACGCCCTGCAACCGCCCAGGGTGCATGAGCAGCAGATCGCGGTCAGAAACCTGCCCACCGCCCTGCAGGGCCTGCGCATTGCCGTGCTGGCCGATATCCACGCCAGCCCGGTCAATGATGCAAGCTATGTGCAGACCATCGTGCAGCGCACCCTGGCCACCACGCCCGACCTGATCGTGCTGCCCGGCGACATGGTGGACGGCGATGTCGCCACCAGCCGCGCCCATGTGGCGCCGCTGGCCGCCTTGAGCGCGCGCTACGGCGTCTGGGCGGCGCCGGGCAACCACGAGTACTACAGCGGCTACAACGCCTGGATGGCCGAGTTCCGCCGCCTGGGCCTGAATCTGCTGGAAAACCGCATGCAGCTGCTGAACATCAAGGGCAGCAAGCTGGCCCTGTCCGGCATCGGCGACCCGGTGTTCGGCCGGACCTCGCCCAACAACGCCGACCCCGAGGTCGCAGAAGGTGTCCCCCCCGATGTGGATGCGGTTGCCGCCCAGGCCCGCAAGGCCGGCGCACAGTTTCATATCCTGCTCGCACACCAGCCCAAATTCGCGCGCGACAACGCGGACAAGGGCGTGAACCTGCAGATATCGGGCCATACCCACGGCGGACTGATCCTGGGCATGGACCGCTGGCTGGTGGTTCCCGTCAACAACGGTTTTGTGCGCGGCGAATATGACGTCGGCAATATGAAGCTGCTGGTCAGCAGCGGAGCAGGCCTGTGGGCCGGTTTTGCCGTACGCCTTGGCGTGGCGCCGCGAATCGAGCTGCTGACGCTGGTTGCGCAGCAGTGATTACCGGCCTTGCTGACTCCCGGGGTTCAGCAAGGCCTGTATTTCGTTGAAATCTTTACAGCGCAAAACACTCTCAACCATTTGAAGCATTTGCAAAAATCAAACAGATTTCGAGATCCGAGCTTTTCCCGGCAATCCCGGCTTCCATAAAGCACCTGATTTACTGCCTTCTTTTCAAATCAGTCACTTACGCCATAAGTCCCTTGAAACTCCGCGCAGCTTCATTAATCCAAACCCCATTCATGGATCGCCATGTCTGACAAAAAGCTGTCAAAACCGAACGTGCTTACATTCCCGTAAAGCGATCCGACAGGCTGCGGCAAATGCGCCGCTAAGATACAAATCATTTTTCAGGGTCCGTACCGGTTCATGCCAATGCGCAAAAACCGGCCCATATTCCACGCATTGCCAAGGCAGCAATGCCGCCGAACGGCCATTCCCGCGGACTCTTTTCTCGATTGCAGACCATGAATTGTTCCCAATGCGGCAATCCGCTCTCTCCGAATGCCAAGTTCTGCAAGAACTGCGGCGCCAGACAAGCACCGGAAGCGGCAATCACTGCTGTTGAAAAAATCTGCAGCCAATGCCAGGCTGTCTGCAAACCCGAGGCCCGCTTCTGCACACGATGCGGCCTGGTGTTCGAGCGCCCCGGCGATAGCCATGCCGCAGTGGCAACTGCGCCGCACATGCCTTCAGGTGCCTCGCAGACCATTGACAACGCAAGCCTGGCCCCTCCCCTGATCGAGCCCATGGATACACCCGCGCCAAGGCCACCACAGCCGGAGCCTGCCGCAAGCTTTGCGCAGCGCAATGACCGCACGCCGGCCTTTCCCCAGGAACCGGTGCGCGGCAGCAATGCCTGGATCAAATGGGTGGCGCTGGCACTGCTGGTCGCAGCCATTGCGGGTGGTGTGATGATGGCAAGCAATATGAAGGGCCTGACCAGCTCGGGCAATAGCGCATCCAGTTCGTCCCAAGCCGGCAAGGATGGTATTTCGCCCGAAGACAAGGCCAAGGCCGACGCCCTGGTCGGCCCGCTGGGCGGCAGTACCGCAGCGCAAACGACACCTGCCGAAAATGCCCCGATTGCCGGCGCCGTTGACAACGCGCCCGCCACTGCAGTCACCCCCGCAGCGACGACAGCAAACACTGCCAGCGACGCACCCGCGCCTGCGGCCAGCCCGGAGCCGTCCTCAGCCCCGGCATCTGGCAAACCGCCCGTGCCGGCCCCTGCAAGAACACCTCCAGTCAAGAAGAATGCCGCGCCATCCCTGGATGACCTGCTGGATTGAAAGCCATGAAAAAACTCAAACTCACTGTGCTCGCCTGCGCCGCAACCCTGCTCGGCGGCTGCGCCAGCTTGCAAGATGCCTCCACATCGCTGAGCTGCATGCTCTCGCGCGTCACCAATTCCGCAGACCCCAGCTGCGGCCCTGGCGGCGGCACGCCCGCAACCGCTGTTTCGGGCGGGCAGAACGAGCGCTTTGCCCGTTTGCAGGCCGCTCTGGATCAGGAGACGCAGCATGCGCAGAGCATGCAGGCCCAGGCCGTGCAAGCCATGCAGAAGCTGCCGACCAAACAACGCGCAGTGGCAGGGCCGGTACAGACCAGGACCGTCAGCATTGCCGATGGGCAGTCGGGACAGACACACCAGATGCGCAGTTTCTCAGCACTGACCGTGGAGATGCCGCTGGCCGCCAAAGGTCGCAAGGAATATACCCAGGCCATGAATGTGCTCAAGGAACTGGCCAATGAACTGGCCGACAACCGCGGCTCGTCGAGCATCGTTGTCGATCAGTCCGACGAGGATGTCAGGGCAGGGCGTGTGAATACCGCCACTGGCACAACCCAGTCCAAAGGCGGCAAACCCGTGACTGTCATCAAGAAGATCGATACTGGTCTGCCCGCCGGTGTGGAGCGCTACACCATCGAAGCCGGCGAGATCCGCGGCAAGCTTTGACCCCTGGCCAGCCAGCGGCTCATCGCGCCACACCAGCCAGCCTCAACCACCAGACAGGACGAAAAATGAGAGAGCAACCCCTGGGAGAAATACGTTTTGCCACCCTCGCCAGAGCCGCCGAAGGACTGACTCAGTGGCGACCGCTGCTGCTGTGCTTTCTGACACTGCTGCTGACCGGTGCACTGATAGCAGGCGCGGCCTGGATGCTGGTCAAGGCCGGCTTCTTCATGTACCTGATCTTCATGCTGGCGGCCGTGGTCGCGCTGCTGGCTGGCTCTTCGGGCGTCGGCATCATGCTCATGGACAAGGCCAGGAACGAGCCCGTACGCTCCTTCTCGGCTGCGGCATCGGCCGGTCTGCTGTGCCTGCCCAAATTCCTGCTGGTCGGACTCGCGATATTTGTTGCCACGCTGGCCTACTACCTGCTGGCTGCCGTCATTTACTTCATCTGCAAGATTCCCGTGCTCGGCGGCATTCTGGCCTTTGTGGCCCACCCGATTCTGGTGCTGGTCGCCGCAGCCTTGCTGATCGCCATGATTTGGGTCGTCGGCCCGCTGATGGGTCCTGCGCTGTGGAGCGGCCTGTCCGTCAAGGCTGCGCTGGCCAATGTGCTGAGCATCGCGCGCAAGCGCCTGGTCGAAGTGGTGCTGATGGAAGTCGTGCTCTATGTCATTTTGGGCCTGGTCTGCTTCATGCTGTTTGCAGGACTGGTGCCTGCAACCGTCTCCCTGACCGGGATGGCCATGAGCATTACCGGAGATGGCTCCATGGCCGGCATGTTCATGGGCGGCGGCTACGGCCGTGGCTACGGTGGTGGCTTCAACCCCATGGGCATGATGGGTGGCGGCAGCACCGGCCTCATCGCCGGCCTGGGCGTTCTCTATTGCGTGGTGGGCGCACTGCTGGCCCAGGTGGCCATCATGGGCATGAATCTGATCTATCTGCAGGCCCGTGAAAGCGTGGACCCTGCCGAGGCCGAGGGTGCGCTGGACAGCCTGATTGGCGATGTGCGCAAAAAAGCCGAGGAAGCCAAGGCCCAGACCATGGCTGCCGCAGAACGCACCATGGCCGCGGCCGAGCGTGCCAAGCAGGCTGCCAGCGAGCGCCTGCAGGAAGCCACAGCCAAGCCCTCCGCCACCGACACCCCGCCCGGCACCGACAGCAATGCCAGCGCTGGCGCAGCAACGGCTGCCGCAGGCCTGACTGCCGCCACAGCAGCATCCACCGAGCAGGCGTTTGCCGAGCAGCAGGCGCGCGAGCGTGCTGCCGCCGATGCGGCGGAAAAAGCACATCAAAGCGCTGAAGAGGCAGCCGCCCGCCAGCGTAGCGAAGCCGAGGCGGCACGCCTGCGTGCCGAGGCCGAAGCAGCCCGTCTGAAGGCTGAAGCCGAGGCCGCCGAGCAAGCTGCACGGGAACGTGCGATACGCGAACGTGCGGCTGCCGAAGCTCAGGAACTGGCCGCACGCCAGCGGGCCGAAGCCCAGGCCGCAGAGCGCGCAGCACAGCAAAAGGCCGCTGAGGAGCGCGCCGCAGCCCAGGCTGCCGAAGAAGCACGTCAGCAAGCAGAAGCAGAGCGCCTGAACACCCAGGCCGAGCAACTGGCCAGGCAGCAGGCTGCCGAGCGTGAAGCAGCCCGCGCCCGCGCCGAAGCAGAGGCCGCCGAGAAAGCCCGCCAGGCTCAGGCTGCGCCGAGCTGCCCCGCCTGCGGCGCCCCGGTAGCCGCCAATGACCTGTTCTGCGGCGAATGCGGCAACAAGCTCAAGTAGAAGCTGGCAGCGCTTGCGAACGAGCGCTGCAGGCCAAAAGCAAAAAAGGGGCTTGCAGCCCCTTTTTTTGTGCTCCCCGGA
Organism: Comamonas sp. F1-6; assembly: GCF_039581415.1. Classification (NCBI taxonomy): domain Bacteria; kingdom Pseudomonadati; phylum Pseudomonadota; class Betaproteobacteria; order Burkholderiales; family Comamonadaceae; genus Comamonas; species Comamonas sp. F1-6. The sequence continues at coordinate 81,642 of NZ_JBCPWN010000003.1, read as the reverse complement.
CTCAGAGCCCGCAAGCCTGTGCGACCTGCTCCTTGAGTCCCTCGGTCGATGGTTCGCGACCCGCCAGCGCCAGCAGCCCGCAGGCCAGCGAACCCTGCCAGTGCACATAGTCATGACCAGTGCTGTGTACACGTTGCACGACCTTGTTGCCCTTGGCACGCAGCACATCACCCAGCTCCTGGCTGGTTTCGCGTATGCCTGCCTGACCACCGCGAGCCCCTTCGTATAGGCCGGCATCAAAGTAAAAGCGAATGGGCAGTTGCGGTGCTTGCTCATACTGGCGAGCCAGCCAATTGGGCGACTCGCCCTTGGGGGCCCACCAGTAGGAGCCCGAAAGACTGAGCACATTGCCAAACCACTGCGGATAGCGCAGCGCCACATAGCTTGAGGCCAGGCCGCCATAGCTCGATCCTGCGATCACCGTGCGCTCAGGTCCGGCCGCTATGCCCTGAGCCTTGAGCCAGGGCATGAGCTGCTCGCCCATGAAGTCGGCAAACACCGGGTTGGGCGGCAGCTCGCGGCTGCGCGCGTCGCCTGCGCCATTGGCCACCAGCACGACGGCTGTTGCAGGCAGCAGGCCGTCGGCCATGAGGTTGTCGATGATGGCGGGCGTGGGAACCTGGCGCAGATAGGCCTGGGCGTCGAACAGCACCAGCAGGGAACGCCCAGCCGCATCGGCCTGCTGCCAGCCCTGCGGCTTGTAGATCCAGATGTCGCGCCCGTTGCCCAGCGCCTGGCTGTCCAGCCAGTGACGCTGCAACTGGCCGGCAGCCACGCCGGCACGGGGCTGGCTCCAGGGCTGGGGCGGCGCCTTGGCCAGCGTCAGCACGGAGCGTCCGTCGTAGCGATCCTGCGTTGCCTGCAAATCCGCAGACCGCCCCCAGCTCTGGCGATTGAGAGGGTCGCGCTGCAAAGTGGACAGAATGGCTCGACGCTGAATCATGGCGTCGGCCGAGACCGGAGGCACATCGGGAGCAAAGCCATAGCTGAGCCGCGCATCCCTGGGCATGACGAAACTGGCCCACCAGACATCGCTTCTTCCGAGGCGCTGCAGAGGCTCATGGTTGCCCGATGGACTTCCGAACAGCCGCACGGACTGCCCGGCGCCGCGCCAGACAAAGCTCACCAGCTGGTGCTCGGCATCCCAGGGCTCGATCAGCGGCGTGCCCTGGCGTTCCATTTCCTGCCAGAAGCTGCGGCTGTCGCCGCCCTGCGCCAGCCGCTCCTGCAAGGCCTTGAGCCTGGGGCTGCGCAGCGGCTCGGGTTCGATCTCTGGCGCAGGCGCATGGACGGCCGCCAACGGCGCCAGCACCTGGGTGATCGTCAGCTCGTAGGCGCCAGGACTGGGCGCAGCATGGGTCGGTGCATCGCTGTGCCCGCCCTGCGCCGCCGACGTGCCGTTTGCTGCCGACGCATAAGGCTGAACCTTCTCTGCGCGCAGCACCAGACGCTCCTTCGCCATGCCGCGGCTTTGCCAGGTGAATGCGTGATCGACGCCTGCGCCCTGGCTCAGCCGACGCAGATGGCGCCCGTCAGGCGTTTCCACATCCAGCACAACGCCCAGCGCCTGCAGATTGCCTCGCACCACGGCACCGGCCGGAGCCTCCAGCTGCAGGCTCAGCTTCTGTCCCGGCGCCAGCCTGCCGGAGAACGGCTCCCGCACCGAAAGCAATGAGGCCGCCTTGGCCGCGCTCTGAACAGAGCCGCCAGGCAAGGGCCGGGCCGCACCGGCCGCGCTGGCGACGCCGACGCTGGCCGCAAGCAGACCAGGAACAAGCAAGGAGCGCAGCCCTTTTCCGGATGGCCTGTGGCCCGTCACCGGCAAACACAAACCTTGAAGATCTTCATGCATTGATGCGTCCCTCGCCTCAGAAGTCCACGGCGGCGCTCATGCGCACGGTGCGCGGTGCACCCACGGTCAGGAAGTTGTCGGCAAAGGCTCCAGCCCAGTAAGTGCGACCAAAGACGTTGTCCACCGTACCGCGCAACACCACCTTCTTGTCGGCAACGCGCGTGGTGTAGCGGGCGCCGACATCAAAGCGCGTCCAGCTCGGTGCACGCAAGGTGTTGGCAGAGTTGACCCACTGCTTGCCCGTATGCACCAGGCGTGCGTTCAGCGCCAGACCGGCCACGCCCGGCACATCCCAGTCTGCCGCCAGATTGGCCGCCCAGCGCGCCGCGCCGAAAGCATCATGGCCGTCGTTGTTGCCGCCCTGGGTGCTGGTCAGCTTGGGCTGCAGATAGGTGATGCCGCCCAGCACGCGCAAGCGGGGGCTCAGCGCACCAAAGGTATTCCACTCCACGCCGCGATTGCGCTGCTCTCCATTGAGCTTGAGGGTATTGGCCGCCGTATCGATGGTGGTCGAAGGCTTCTCGATCTGAAACAGCGACAGCGTATTCGTCCAGCCTGCGCGGCGCCACTTCACGCCCGCCTCCATCTGCTTGGATTTGTAGGGAGCGAATGTCTCGCCTGCATTGGCATAGGTGGAGCCCACCTCGAGACCGGGGCTCAGCCCCTCGATGTAGTTGGCGTAGAAGGACAGATCCTCGCCCCAGGGCTTGGCCACCAGCCCCAACATGGGAGTGACGGCGCTCTCGTCATAGCCCTTCATCTTCTGATTCACGCGCTGGTGGCGTGCGCCCAGCGTCAGCTGCAGCCTGTCCTGCAGCAGGCTCAGGGTATCGGCCACGGCGAAACTGCGAATCACATTGTCGTTTTCCTGGCGCACGGCATTGCGCGGGCCTGCCAGAACCGGCAGCACCGGGTCGTAGATATTGGTGGTGTAGCTGCTGCTGACCACGATGGGCAGCGCGCGTCCGCTTTGCTGCTGCAGCTCGTTGAACGAGAACACCAGCTGATGGCCCACATCGCCGGTTCTGAAGCGGCCTCGCAAACCCGCATCCAGCGCCGTGCTGTTGGTATAGCCCTGCAGGTTATAGGTCTGACCCACGGCAGAGCCGTCGCCCACGGCATTGAGCACCACGCGTGTGCCCGTGGGCTGGCCAGCATAGTCATGCCAGGCCTTGCCCAGGCTGCCGTAGAGCTGCCAGCTGTCGCTGAGCTCGAAGCTGCCGCGCAGCGCCACCGATTTGTTCTCCACTTCGGTGTTGACGCCGCGGAACAGATTGTTGCTGGCATCCGGCGCGCCGATCAGATTCTTCATCTTGCCAAAGCTCACCATCACCGGGCTGCCGTTGTCCAGGTTCACCTTGTAGTGATAGGTATCCAGCCCCAGCGTGAAGCGATCGCCCTGATAGTCCAGCGCCACGGCGCCCAGACGGCGGCGGCGCTTCTGGTCGTCGACCTCGGTCTCCCCGCTGGACAGCGCGCCGTTAAAGCGTATGCCCAGACGGCGCTCGGGGCCGAAGCGCCGCGATACATCCACATGCTCCTGCAGCTGCGAACCCGAGGTGAAGATGGTGGTCAGCCGCGTCAGATCATCGGCCAGCGGCTTCTTGCTGACCACATTCACCACGCCGCCCACCGCTCCATTGGGAGCCATGCCGCCGAGCAGCGCACCCGGGCCCTTGAGCAGTTCCACGCGCTCTATCATCTCGGTCGGTACATGGCTGTCAGGCGCCAGGCCATACAGGCCATTGAACGCCACTTCGCTGGCGTTGACGTCGAAGCCCCGAATCACATAGTTCTCGTTGACATGGCCGGTATTGGTGGTGAAGCGCACCGAAGAGTCGTTTTCCAGCACGGCAGCCACCGTGGCCGCATTCTGGTCGCGGATCAGCTCTTCGGAATAGGCCGTGATGTTGAAGGCGGCATCCATCACATCCACATTGCCCAGCAGCCCCAGGCCTGCGCCCTTGGCGACCTGAGCACCAGAGGCCAGCGCAGGCAGAGCGTTGCCGTCCTGCTTGCCGGAAACCGTGACTTCGCTCAGGCGTTTTTCCTGCTGGTCCGGTATCTGGGTCTGTGCCTGGGCGCCGGCACTCAAAACCACCAACACAGCCAGCCCTACGGCTGAGCGGGGGCTGCAGCACACAGCAGAAGACAGCCAATGCGCGAATGGAGCGAACTGCGTGGATGCGAGCGCTGAAGCCGACGGCGCCTTGCCTGCGCCGCCACGAACTGGGGTTGCCATGTAGACCTCGTTTTTGATCGATCTCCTATGGCTAAAACGAAGTGCGTGGCTAAGGCTTGTTGAGAATGAATCTCAATTATTTAAATTGTATAACAAGCAAACCTTCTCAAAACGATAGCAGCAAGCGATTTCCATGCATAACGATAAACCGCTTTCAGGGCTGCCCCCTTGCGGGATTTTCCGTTTCGCAGTTCTGCTCGGCGTTCTCACTCATCAGCACACGCACCACCTTGTGGGCATCGGCATCGAAGACTGCGATATCGGGGCAGTAACGGGCACCTTTGGGCGTATCGACCTTGCGGTAGCTTGCGCCATAGGCCTTGATGATCTGGGGTGGCTGTCCGGGTCTGGGCTCGGCCAGCACCGTCACCTGGTTCTGGCCCATGCTCGCAGCAGGATCGGCATCGCACCAGTCGGCAGCGGGCTCCTGTCCCAGACTCAGCTCGCCGCCCCGCTGGTAGAGGCCGGCAGGCCAGCGCACATGGCCTTGCGCATAGTCCGGCACCTGATAGCAGGCCATGAGCTTGCCGCCCTTGCGCACTGGCAGCATATAGCTTTCAGCCTGCTCGACCAGTTCCAGCCCTGCGGGCTTCCAGGCATAGATGTTTACACCATGGCTGCAACAGCTGGCACGCCATTCGCTGTAGATGCGCCTGGCCTTGCCATCGAAGGCGGGCGAGCTGATGTCCTGCAGGGCCTGCGGCCCCAGCACCAGCTTCTGCCTGCCCGGGTCGTAAAGCCAGGTGCGGTGCTGAATATTCGGCCCCGCAGGTAGATCCAGCGGCTGGGTCAGGTCAGGCCAGCCATCAAAATTCGCATCCACCCAGCGCGGCTGCACCAGCCAGCAACTGCCCACGGCAGCGGTTGGCAGGCTTTGCTTAAGACGCCCCTGCTCATAGACCTGAATGGCGGAAACCAGGAGATCCGTATGTTCGCCGCAGTCAGCCAGAGAGCGCAGCTTCTGATCCATCAGCAGACGCAACTCGTAATGCACTGCATGGGAGAAATCCGGGGACTGGCGCAGCAGATTGACCGGCCAGCGCTTTTTGCCGTCCGCGGACTGCCACTGGCCCTGCAGACGCGGTGGCGCCATGCCCGGCAAGGCCGCTAGCGACCAGCGGCCCGAAGGCTTGGGATCGCTTGCACCCGCCATCGGTGTCTCCGTCAGCTGTCCGCTTGCCGAGCCTTTCAGATCAAGTGTTGCGCCGGGCCGATTGCAGGGCTCGTAGCAATAGCTGCCTCCGACAGCGCCGTCGAGCCGCCACAGCTCCAGCTTGACCGCCTTGCCGGCGATCTCACCGCGATAGCTCGCCGACCAGACCACCGCTTCATGCGGGGCGTCTGCCGTCTCGGCATGCGCCATCGGCGCCCAGCTCATGAGCGCCAAAGCAATGCTCAGGCCTGCAGCCCGGCCAATAAGGCATTTCAGCGTCATATCACTCCTATTCACTTCGATCTCCAGGCTCGCGACTGCACCATGCCCACAGCAAACCTTTTAATGTGCGGCCAATATGAATGCTGCAAGATGTGACAAATCTGCGTACAAGCATGGACAGCCGAAGCGATTTATGCAATCAGACAACAACACACAACAAAGCCGCAATATGGGCCTGCTGGTCGCAGCCCAGTCCCTGGGAGGTGCCTCTCCGCCTATCATCATCTCACTGGGCGGTCTGGTCGGGCAGCAACTGTCGTCCAACCCCGCTGCGTCCACCTTGCCGGTCAGCATCTACCAGCTCGGGCTGGCGCTATCCACACTGCCGGCCGCCTGGATCATGAACCGCATGGGCCGCCGCACGGCCTATGTGCTGGGCGCCGTTCTGGGCGTGATCTCCGGCGTGGTCGCCGCGCAAGGCATTGCCCACAGCGACTTCGTCACCTTCTGCATCGGCACGGCGCTGGCCGGCTTTTATGCGGCCTGCGTGCAGAGCTACCGCTTCGCCGCCACCGATATGGTGAGCGAGCCAGCGCAACAGGCCAAGGCCATTTCGCGCGTGATGATCGGGGGGCTGATTGCCGCCATCATCGGGCCGCAGGTGGTGATCTGGACGCGCGACGCCCTGCCCGCCACACCGTTTGCCGGCAGCTTCTACAGCCAGGCGGTGCTGGCCCTGCTGGCCCTGCCCTTGCTCATGGGCCTGCGCCTACAGCCGCCTCAGACCAAAACCGCCGTGGCTGGCGACGCAAGGCCTCTGGGCGAAATTGCCCGCACGCCCCAGTTCGTCGTGGCCTGCGCTGCCGGTGTGGTCAGCTACGGACTGATGGCGTTCCTGATGACTGCCGCCCCCATGGCCATGGTGGGCTGTGGCCATAGCGTGGGCGAAGCCGCCATGGGCATTCAATGGCATGTGCTGGCCATGTTCGTGCCCAGCTTCTTTACCGGCAAGCTGATTGCACGTTATGGCAAGCGGCCCGTGACCGCTCTGGGCCTGCTGATGATAGGCGCGGCCGGCGTGCTGGCCTTGATGGGGCTGGATATCTTCCACTTCTGGGGCTCGCTGATTTTGCTGGGCGTGGGCTGGAACTTCGGCTTCATCGGTGCCACGGCGCTGCTGACCGAGTGCTACCGCCCCTCGGAACGCGCCAAGGTGCAGGCACTCAACGATTTCCTGGTCTTCGGCACGGTGGCCGTGGCCTCGTTCGGATCAGGGCAGTTGCTGCACAGCGCTGGCTGGAACGGCATCAATATCGGCATGCTGCCCCTGGTAGCCGTCGTGCTGGTGCTGCTGGGCCTGCACAGCCAGCGCAGGGCAAACGCCTGAAGCCGGCAAGACGATTGCTATCAACATCAGAGCTACTGGCGATTGCTGGATGAGCGTATCCGGGTCTTTCCGCATCGAAGTCATTGCATATCAGTCGCAAGGAGCTATTTTTTTGATAAACCCGTATCCGATGCGAATGCGCTCATCCGGCATCGGATGGATTGAGCCTGCCCCCACAGCAGACAGGCAGCCAGACTGCCGCCTTGGCGCCTGGCGAACAAACTGCCTCGGCACATGACTGCGGGCTGTCGAGGATTACCTCAGCCCCATCCCTCAAAGCGGCTACTCAACCCTGGCTCCGACCCTGTCCAAAGTCACGGACCCAACATACCGAAGCAGCCAGGCCAGACACCGATAGGCACTGCAAGCTTCTAAAAATGGGTAACGCTCGGGGCACAGTTCAGCGCGCCCCCAAGCCTGCGCCGAGAGCAGCGGCCAGGCAGGAAGCAGGCCTTCGCAGGCCTGCGCGACTTGCTCAGAAGCTATCAAAGAGCCCAGACACTCAGGCTCCGAGCCCCGAGCCCACGCCTTACAGGTCTCTCGCTCACAACCCAAGACCCACCATGCGGCGTGAACCGATCTGCGTCAGCCAGCGCATGAGACCAATGCTTACGCAACCTACAACGGCGTCACATTTGCATCTCATGCGGATTAGAAAAATCCTTACGAACCGAGATATTGATAAGCGATTTCTATAGGAATAGTATTTCCACAAAATTAAACAAAAGAATGAAGTTGATAGAAAAATTGTATTTAGTCACATATCGCCCGAATCCTCTCGACATCAGTCAGATGAGCTGAACGCAGCAGACCGCCAGCGTCAACTCTGAGGCCCGAACAGGATTCGCTGAACACAGGACTGGAGATTGACCATGACATCTTCCGAACTAAGCGCAGCATCCGAACTCGTGGCCGCCGTTTTCACCGAGCCGCGTTCGCTGATCCTGTTGCTGCTTTTGCTGGCAGCCAGCATCAGTGACCTGCGCACACGGCGCATCCCCAATCGCTTGACCTTCGGTGGCATCACCCTGGCCCTGCTCTATGGTCTGCTGGCCCACCACCCCCATGGCGGCGGCTTTTTCTCGGCGCTGGGCGGCATGGCAGTAGGCCTGGCATTGATGCTGCCTCTCTATCTGCTGCATGCCATGGGAGCCGGCGACGTGAAGCTGATGGCCATGGTCGGCAGCTTTCTAGGTCCCGCCGCCACCTGCCAGGTTGTGATCTTTGTCTTTATCACCGGCGGCTTGGCAGCCATCAGCTACGCACTCTGGCATCGCATGGCCGGCAAGCTGCTGCGCAACTCGGCCGAGGCAGTGCAGTTGCTCTACGTCAATGTCGCTGCGGGGATCCGTCCCGATGCCCGCTCCAACTCGGCGCATTCGGTAGGCACCTTGCCTTACGGCGTCAGCATCGCCCTGGGAACCCTGGCGTTCCTGGTCGCTCGGCAGTTCACCTGGGTCTAGTCACTTACATCACGGCATAGCGGGAGCCTCCCATGAAAAACCTCAAAGCTTTGGGTCTGTTTATCCTCGCAGCGCTGGCCAGTCTGGCAGCGGCTGTCTACGCCGCCAACTGGGTGGCCCAACGCGGCAGCCTGGACGCCGACAAGGTGGTTGTCGCTGCCACCGACATTCCACTGGGCGGCAAGATTTTGCCGAACATGCTGAACACGGTGGACTGGCCGCGGGGCTCCATACCCGATGGCGCATTCCATGACATGCAACAGCTGCAGGATCGCGTCGTCAAGGTCGGAGTGCTGCGCGGCGAAGCCGTGCTCGAAGGCAAGCTGGCCCCCGTAGGCACCAAAGGCGGACTGGCTGCCGTCATCGCTCCGGGCAAGCGGGCCATGACGGTACGCGTCAACGATGTGGTCGGTGTTGCGGGCTTCGCCCTGCCCGGCAACTACGTGGATGTGGTGGTCAATGCCCAGCAGGAGCAGAACGGCAAGACAGAAGAGTCGCGCCAGATCAGCAAAACCGTGTTGGAGAACGTGCTGGTTCTGGCCGTGGCCCAGGAAGCCGATCGTGACGAGACCAAACCCAAGGTGGTGAGCGCCGTCACCCTCGAGCTGAGCCCGGAAGATGCCGAGAAACTCGATCTTGCACGCAGCGTGGGCAATCTTTCACTGGTGCTGCGCAACCAGATTGACAAAGATCCCACCAGCACTGCAGGCATCACCAAGCACCAGCTGTTTGGAACACCAGAGGCAGCCCCTGCACCGGTCAAGGTCGCAGCTCCTGCCAAACCCGTGATGCAGCGAGCCAGGCCCGCACCCCAGGCGTCGACAGCCACCTGTGTCGAAGTGATCCAGGGCGGCGCTCGAACTCTCAACTGCTTCTGATCTTCTACTCGCAACAACTCAGAGAGGTCGGCCGTGCAACACCATCACCTATACATAGCAGCTAGCATGCTACTCGCCAGCTCAGCGCCTGTGCTGGCCCAATCTGCGGGCACGCCTGCTCAGCCCGGCCCTGTGGCTGCGGCGGCTCCCGCAGCTCCTCGCACCACCCTGCCCGCCAGGAATTGCACGGCCATCCGCACGGAGGATCCGACCACGGTCACTCTGGGAAAATCCGTGGTCATTCCGCTGAGCTCGCCCATGGCGCGCATCCTGGTCAGCGGCCAGACGCCCGGAGCGGGCCAGGCAGCAGCCCCCATGGCCGCTAATGCTCAGCCGCAAATGCAGAACGGCATGGGTGATATCGAGGTCCAATTGCTCAGCCCGCGAGACCTGTTCTTTCGCGGCCGCAAGTCGGGCTCCATGAACGTCATCCTGCAAAACGCCCAGGGTGCCTGCTTCATCAAGGACGTGATCGTCACCATGGACCCGGGGCCGCTGCAGGCCAAGCTCAGCGAGCTCATGCCCGAGGAACGCAGCATCCGCGTCCAGGGCGCCGACAATGCCCTGGTCCTGAGCGGAGAGATCAGCAATCCGCTGCGCCTGGACGATGTGGTGACGCTCGCCGGCGCCTACAGCGACAGCAAGAAAATCGTCAACCTGCTGCGCACCACTTCGCCTCACCAGGTGATGCTGGAGGTCAAGATTGCCGAGGTCAGCAAGACATTGCTCGACAAGCTCGGTGCCAGTCTTGCGGGCCAGCGCATCACCAGCAATGGCATGAATACATTCTCCATCGCCTCCAACTTCCTGAGTGGCGGCGGCGGGCTGCTGAGCGCCATGCGCATAGGCAAAGGCTCGATCAGCATTGACGGCCAAAAAGACGACGGCCTGGTGCGTATTCTGGCCGAGCCCAACATCATGGCCATCAGCGGCCAGCAGGCCAGCTTTCTCTCGGGCGGCAAGATCTTTATTCCCGTGGCACAGAGCAATACCACTGGCGTGCCAGTGATGACGCTGGAGGAAAAAGAGTTCGGCATCGGCGTCAAGTTCACACCCACCGTGCTGGGTGGCTCGCGCGTGAACCTCAAGCTGGTCTCAGAAGTGTCCGACCTGTCTCAGACAGGCTCACCCTTCACCGCCATCAACGGCGTCACCTCCGTCATTCCCTCGCTTTCGGTGCGACGCGCAGACACCACGGTGCAACTCAATGACGGGCAAAGTCTGGTCATTGCCGGTCTCATCAAAAACAACATCACCGAGGCCGTCAAACGCTTTCCGGGACTGGGGGAAATACCGGTTCTCGGCGCACTGGCCCGCAGCACCGAGTTCCAGACCGATCAGACCGAGTTGATGTTCATCATCACTCCGCGCCTGGTGCAGGCACTCGCAGAAGCACCCAGAGTGCCCACCGACAACCATGTCCCGCCCTCACGCGCCGAAGTCTATCTCAACGGTGCGCTGGAGAGCTCCAAGCCCGCGTCAGCCGCGAAGACTGCGCCCGCCGCAGCCATGCCGTCCGGCACTGCAACCCCAGCTCCGGCACCTGCCCCGGTAGCAGCACCTCAGGAGCTGCAACCGCAAGCACCGGCCGAGCCCTCGGTTGACCGTCCCGCCCCCCTGAACCCGCCCACCTGAACCGGAGGCAAGCCATGATCGAACGCAGCATCCTATTTCCCGTGGCCCTCGCCGCCCTGCTGGCGGGCTGCGGCAGCACAACCCCTCACTACGACGCTCGTTTTGGCGAGGCTGTGCGCACCGCCCGCATGCAGATGACCCTCAACCCTGAAGCCGGCAAGACTCCTGGCGTCGGTGTTGATGGAGCCACCGGCATGGACGGTCGAGCCGCAGCGCACACCATGGAGCGCTACGAGCGCAGCTTCAAAACGCCACCGCAGGCAGTCAATGTCATCAATATTGGCGGCTCGCTGACCGGCAACCAAAGCGGCGGCGCAGGAGGAGGCAGCGGCGGTACGCCCTAGTCCCTGGAATCTCCAGATCTCAGTTCATCAGTTCATCAGTTCCACACCATTGAATTTGAAAGGAGAGCAGATCGCATCGCGGCCTTGCACGCCACTTGCCGCCGGCCCTGCAAACCGGCCTCCAACCCGTGTAGATGTTTTCGATCCGTTACTCACTTTAGAGGTATCACCATGAACAGCATCGCTCAGCAATTTGGCCATTCCCTGCAAGCCTTTGTCCAGGATGAAGAAGGTGCGCAGATCATCGAATACGCGCTCGTCGTAGCCGTAGTTTCCATCGGACTGATTGTTCTGATGAAGTCTTCGATCAGCAACACCCTCTTCTCTGCTTGGCTCACCAAGGTCAAGGACTGCCTGATCAACGCGGCTACCTGCACCTGACTTTATCTATGGGTAAGCCATGACGGCCAAATTGGCTGTCATGGCCATTAGCAAAGAACCGATCAAGACGCATTGCACCATGCACAACAACCCGCACTACTGGACCACCACCCGGCACATGCGTGGTTCTGGCGCCGCGCTATAGCGCCAGCATGGAGCCGTTGACTCAACTTTGAGGTATCACCATGAACAGCATCACTCAGCAATTTGGCCATTCCCTGCAAGCCTTTGTCCAGGATGAAGAAGGCGCGCAGATCATCGAATACGCGCTCGTCGTAGCCGTGGTTTCCATCGGACTGATTGTTCTGATGAAGTCTTCAATCAGCAACACCCTCTTCTCTGCTTGGCTCACCAAGGTCAAGGACTGCCTGATCAACGCGGCTACCTGCACCTGACTTTATCTATGGGTAAGCCATGACGGCCACATTGGCTGTCATGGTCATTAGCAAAGAACCGATCAAGACGCATTGCACCATGCACAACAACCCGCACTACTGGACCACCACCCGGCACATGCGTGGTTCTGGCGCCGCGCTACAGCGCCAGCATGGAGTCGTTGACCCAACTTTGAGGTATCACCATGAACAGCATCGCTCAGCAATTTGGCCATTCCCTGCAAGCCTTTATCCAGGATGAAGAAGGCGCGCAAATCATCGAATACGCGCTCGTCGTAGCCGTAGTTTCCATTGGACTGATTGTTCTGATGAAGTCTTCAATCAGCAACACCCTTTTCAATGATTGGCTCACCAAAGTCAAAGATTGCCTGACCAACGCGGCTACCTGCACCTAACTCTATCCACAGACAAGCCATGGCGGTCATCTCGTCCGTCATGGCTCTCCAGCCAACCACTCCATTCAAAACACATCATGAGAAACCACCCACAACTCAGGTCCAAAGCCCGGCCCATGCGTGGTTCTGCCGCACAGCGGCGGCAGCATGGTGCCTTTCTGATTACCTTTGCCCTGTTCATGCTGTTCCTGCTGGGCTTTATGGGCATTGCATTGGATTTTGGCCGGCTGTTTATCGTCAAGACCGAACTGCAGACGGCCGTGGACAGCTGCGCGCTGGCAGCGGCACGAGAACTCAATGGTCAATCTGACGCCATCACACGTGCCCAGAGCGCAGGCATGGCGGCAGGTAACAGCAACAACGCCAATCTGCAATCCGCAAGCTGGAACGGCGTTGGCAAGATCACCGCCAGCGATATAGGGATCTTTCGCGACAAGACATATGCACAGACTACCCTCGCCAAAGATGCACGGTACGTCGAATGCAAATACACCATGAACAGCATCAAGCTCTGGCTGCTGCAAGCCATGGGAGCCTTTACCGGCGATAGCACCACCTGGCCCAATACAGGCACCGTAGGTGCGAGGGCTGTAGCAACTCGCGCGCCTTCACAGAGTGCTTGCCCAATTCCCGTGCAACTGAAAAAGGCAAAGTTCGATGCACTGAACGGTTTGCCCAATAAAGGCAAAGGCACCTGGATCGTCGCCATGACCAAATCGGGTGGCGGCAGCGACTTCGGCTGGTCCAATCTGGATGGATCCACCAGTGCCACTGAAACTTGGTCTGAGCTGGAAGGGAAATACTGCAGCACCGAGTTCCCCCAACTCCCCATTGATACCAACGGCTTGAAAACCTCGGCTTTCGAATACTGGAATCATCGTTTCGGTATTTACAAAAATGCGGCAGACACTCCGGCTCAAAACCCCAGTGCGAGCCGCCCCGACTTCACCGGCTATATCTACACCGACACCAACTGGCCGAGCAAGTTCAATGCCTACGACGGTCCTGCTCAAGGTGGCACCTCCAACTTCATAACGCAGCGCCAATCGTTTACCCCTTGTGGGCCCAGTTGCCCCGCCAAAGGCAATGAAACCGTGATAGGGACCGCCGAGATCAAACTTTTTGGTGCCGACCGCCGCCTGGTACTCGTCCCTGTAGTGAATACCGGTGGCTATGTCGTCAATTTCGCCTGCATGTTGATGCTCCAGCCGCTTCCCAGCCCGATCAAAGATGACATTTATCTTGAATACCGGGGCAATGCCACCGACCTCGACAGTCCCTGCACCACCACCGGTCTGGCAGGCGGTACATACGGCCCATTGGTACCCGTCCTTGTAAGGTGAACATCATGCGTAAATATCAGCATCGACAACAAGGGGCAGCGCTGATTGAGCTGGCGCTAAGCATTCCTTTCATGATCATGCTGAGCATGATCGTCATCGAGTTCGGCCGTGCCCTTTACGAATACAACACGGTGACCAAGTCGGTACGCGATGCCGTGCGCTATCTCTCGGCAAAGACGCCTAACACCTTATGCCCTGACGCCCAGAATCTGGTGGTCTACGGCACAACGACAGCGGGCAGCCAACCCCTCGCCCCCGGACTCAAGACCAGCGCCGTGAGCTGCAGCTGGCAGACCACGGGCGCGCTCCCGCTGATCAATACCGTCACCGTCACGGTTACCGGGTATCACTTCACGTCGCCGATATCCAGCGTGTTCGGCCTGCAGCTGTTCACCAACGGCGGCATCAACTTCGGCAATATCACCGCCACGATGAGGACGCTGACATGAAACACCTCACTCAACGCGGCTCCACGCTCATTGAATTTGCACTGGGGCTGCTGATCTTTCTGATGTTCCTGCTGGGCGTGGTGGATTTCAGTCGCCTGCTCTACACCTGGACTGCGGCCAACGAGGCCACACGTGCCGGTGCTCGCTATGCGGTGGTGTGCGATGACCTGAATCAGAAAACTAGCGTGCTGCAATATATGAAAAATCGGCTGCCGCAGATCACCGCTGTGGACGTGAAATGGAAACCCGACAGCTGCACGACTGCCACCTGCCAGAGCGTCACGGTAAGCATCCCTCAAGACGGTCTGAAGTTCCAATGGATCGCGCCCATCGTGGGTTCGGCAGCGCAGACCGTCATCGGCATGCCGGGATTTAGCACCACCCTGCCGCGTGAAATCATGTATCAGGATCCAAACGTCCGCTCGGACTGCACCCCTTGACCAGGGAGAATTCGTATGAAAATCGCCATCATCTCCCCCAGCACGGCCCATCTCCGCGAGATGGCCCATGTGCTGCAAGAGCAATCCCATCAGGTGCAGACCTTCGAGGGTGGCAAGACCCGCATGCCCACAATCGCCGAGCAGGAGCTGCCGGATCTGATGATCGTCGATGGTATGTGCTGCGACCCCGCAGACCTGGCCCCGGTGGAACAGGTAACCACCCATCACCCACGCATGGCCGTGGTGCTGCTGTGCGCCCAGCAGACACCAGAGTTTCTGCTGCAATCCATGCGGGCGGGCGTGCGCGAGGTTCTGCCATCGCCACCGCCGCCGCAGGCGCTGGCCGATGCCGTTCAGCGCCTTGCCGGCAAACTGCAGGACAGCCCCCCCAACCGTGCACAAGGGCAAGTCATGGCCTTTCTGCCCTGCAAGGGCGGTGCCGGCGCCACTTTCCTGGCCACCAATCTGGGCTGGGCGCTGGCGCAAAAGCACTCCGTGCTGTTGATCGACCTGAATCTGCAGTTTGGCGATGCGCTTCCCTATCTGCATGAAGGCAAGCCAAGCTCGACATTGGCGGATGTGGCACGTGACCTTCACCGCCTTGACGCCTCTTTTCTCACGGCCAGCACGGTAAAGATCACACCGCGTCTGCATGTGCTGGCGGCCCCCGAAGATGTCATGCATGCCATGGAAGTGGAGCCCGGGCATATTGAGGCCATCGTGCAACTGGCTGCCACGCACTACGACTTCGTGCTGCTGGACATGGGGCGCGTGCTGGACCCATTGGCTCTGCGCGTGCTCGACAAAGCGCAGTGCATTGTTCCTGTGCTGCTGCCCAACGTACCCGCCGTGCGCAATGCGCAAAAGCTGCTGCGCATGTTCCACGATCTGGGCTACCCGGAAAGCCGCCTGCATCCGGTGCTGAACAGGGTGGACAGGCGCAGCGAAATCGGTCTGTCTGAAGTGCGCAAGACCCTGGGCCTGGAGCAGCAATGGCGCAGCATTCCCGACTCTGCCCAGGAAGTACAAGCAGCCATCAACGCTGGAGCACCGCTGGCCGAATCCGCTCGCAGTAGCAGCGTGGTGCGCGAGCTGACGGCCTGGGCCGATGCACTGTCACCTCGAACTCATGAAGAAAACGGTAATTTTTTGAACCGGCTCTTTCGCCGGGCGTAGGCATCCGTATTGCAGAAGGAGACTGTCATGTCACTACGAGATTTCTTGACCGCGCCATCGACACGCACGCCCAAGCCTCTGCTTCAGGTCGTGTCTGAGTCCACAGATATGTCGGCCATGCCCGCAGCAGAGCCTCCTCCGCCATCCACCCCCATCTATGGTCACTCTGCGGCCTATCTGGCACTCAGAAGCCGCATTCATGCCAAGCTGCTGGAGCGGTTTGATCTTGCTGCCCTGGATGCAGTATCCGTGCAGACACTGCAGCAAGAAATTGCGACCATGACCGAGCGCCTACTGACCGAGGACTCCGCGGCCATCAACGATCTTGAAAGAAAAATGCTGATCCGAGATATCCAGCACGAGATGCTGGGTTTCGGTCCACTCGAGCTGCTGATGGCCGACCCTTCGGTATCGGACATCCTCGTCAATCGCTACGATCAGATCTATGTGGAGCGCCAGGGCCGACTGGAGTTGACGCCCGTTGTCTTTACCGATGAAAAGCATTTGCTGCGCATCATTGACAAGATCGTTTCACGCATAGGCCGGCGCATCGACGAATCCAGCCCCATGGTCGATGCCCGCCTGCCAGATGGTTCGCGCGTGAATGCGGTCATCCCGCCCGTGGCCCTTGATGGACCCATGATGTCGATCCGGCGCTTTGCACGCATCCCTTTGCGCATGGAAAATCTGATCAACGATCTCAAAAGCCTGACACCTGGCATGGCCCTGGTTCTTGAGGCTCTGGCCAAGGCCAAGGTGAACATGATCATCTCTGGCGGCACCGGGGCCGGCAAGACAACGCTGCTCAACATTCTCTCTAGCTATATTCCAGCAGCGGAACGCGTGGTCACCATCGAGGATGCGGCCGAGCTGCAACTGCAGCAGCCTCATGTGGTGCGCATGGAAACGCGCCCGCCCAATATAGAGGGCCGTGGCGAAATCACGCAGCGATCCCTTGTCCGTAACGCACTGCGCATGCGCCCTGACCGCATCATCATCGGCGAAGTCCGGGGCGCCGAAGCGGTAGACATGCTGCAGGCCATGAACACCGGCCACGAAGGATCATTGACGACCATCCATGCCAATACGCCACGCGACTCCTTGGCACGGCTCGAGAACATGGTCGGCATGGCAGGCCTCAATCTGCCGCACCAGGCCGCACGTCAACAGATTGCATCGGCCATAACGGTAGTCGTGCAGGCACTCCGGCTCACGGATGGCAAACGCAAGATCACCAGCATCCAGGAGATCACGGGCATGGAGGGGGATGTGGTGACCATGCAGGAGATCTTTGCCTTCACCCAGACCGGGGTCGGCGCCAACGGCGAAGTCCAGGGGTACTTCCACGCCACGGGTG
Source organism: Comamonas sp. F1-6 (assembly GCF_039581415.1). Lineage (NCBI taxonomy): Bacteria > Pseudomonadati > Pseudomonadota > Betaproteobacteria > Burkholderiales > Comamonadaceae > Comamonas > Comamonas sp. F1-6. The sequence goes on along the minus strand of NZ_JBCPWN010000003.1, from coordinate 64,530 downwards.
TCAGACCCAAATTCGCCGATCGGCTAAAAGGCTTCGGCATTGCGTTGCCCGACAGCATCTTCGCTCCAGAACGCCACTATCAATGAACTCCGCAAAAAGGTGCCGCCATGCCGTCCTTTTTTTCTTCCCACTCGATCCTGGTAATCATCGGTCTGGTGTTTGTAGCAGTACTCCTGCTACTGGAAGCACTGCACACGATCTGGAAGAAGTACAAGAGTCCTGAGGCAAAGCGGCTTGAGCGCCGGCTCAGAGCCTTGTCAGCAGCCGATGACAACAGCAATCCGACCAAGCTGGTCAAGGAGCGCGTACTTAGCGATATGCCCAGAATGCAGCGTGTGCTGCAAACCATGCCGCGCGCACATCAGCTAGACCGCTTCATTGTTCAATCAGGCCTGGACTGGACGGTTTCGGGCTTGATGCTAGGCAGTGCGATGCTGTTTGCGCTAGGTATGCTGACGACCATGATGCTTCGCCAGTCTATGGAGCTGGGCGTGCTTTCGAGTTTGGTGCTGGGTTCCCTTCCATGGCTGTTTCTGCAACGCAAAAGACTGCAGCGCCTGAAACGTATGGAGCACCAACTCCCAGAAGCGCTGGACCTTATAGCGCGCGCATTGCGCGCAGGCCATGCATTTTCCGCAAGCCTGCAAATGGCTGGAGAGGAACTGACCGAACCTATCGCCGACGAGTTCCGCCTGGTGCATGACGAGATCAACTATGGCACATCGCTACAGCAGGCCTTGACCAATCTGGGTGAGCGGGTACCGATCACAGATCTGCGCTACTTCATCGTCGCCGTACTCATACAGCGCGAATCTGGCGGCAACCTCACCGAGATGCTCAGCAACCTGAGTCGCCTGATCCGCGAGCGGCTCAAGCTCCATGCCAAGGTCCGCGTGCTCTCCGCAGACGGGCGAATGTCGGCCTGGTTCCTGGGTTTGATGCCATTTGGACTGGCCGCTCTGCTCAATCTAATGAATCCGGAATTCATGCATCCGCTCTGGACTGACCCTATTGGCATCACCATTTTGAAATGGTTGGCCGCACTGATGGTCATAGGCCTGTTGCTGCTGCGCCGCATCGCCCGTATCAGGGTATGAGTCCATCTGAAACGCAAGGAGTCCTCCATGTTGATCGTCGCCCTGCTCACTTTCACCGCCGTCATGCTGGCTGCTGGAGCCTTGTTCTTCTGGGCAACACCAACAGTCGCCGAGCGACGCTTACAGTCACTTACCCCCACCTCTCAAGACAAGGGGTGGACAGAAACAGTCGTCAAGCTGGTCGGCCCATTTGCACACCTGTCGTCACCCACCAAAGACAGTGATGCAACGCCATTGCGGCTGCGCTTTCTGAATGCCGGCATCCGCCACGAGAGTGCACCACTGCTGTACTTTGGAGTCAAAACGCTGCTGCCTATTGCTTTGGGGCTGGCGGTGTACTCGCTCATGCGGGCAACCAGCAAGGCAGATAGCACCCAGCTATTGTTCTTCCCCTTGGTGACCGCTCTTGTGGCCTGCTACCTGCCGAATCTGGTTCTGCGCTGGATGGCCTCGCGCCGCAAGCGCGAGATCTTTGAAAACTTTCCCGATGCCGCTGATTTGATGCTGGTCTGCGTAGAAGCGGGCATGGGCCTGGATGCCGCTCTGGGCAAGGTAACCGATGAAATTCGCATCAAAAGTGAAGCCCTCGCAGAGGAGCTCCACTGGACCAACCTGGAAATGCGAGCTGGCAGCACTCGCGAAAAATCCTTGCGAAATCTGGCGGCCCGCACCGGTGTAGATGAGATTCACACTTTTACGGCCATGCTGACGCAGGCAGACCGATTTGGTACCAGCATAGGCGAATCGCTCCGGGTTTTCTCGGATGATCTACGCCACAAACGGCAGATGCGCGCCGAAGAGCTCGCTGCCAAGATCCCCACCAAGATGCTGCTGCCGCTGGTGACCTGCATCTTCCCGGCCATCATCATGGTGGTTCTGGGTCCGGCCATCATTCGAATCGTGCGCATGATCCTGCCCATGATGGGCGGCAGCATGTGAGGGCTTCAACAGGGGTTCGGATTCGCCTCTCCGGCGAGATATCCTGAAAGTAGTCTCGACATCTTTGATCTAATCCACGGGGACGGCAATGACCTGCAGAGGGCATGTGCCCTCCCCATGATGCTTAGATTGACAATCTTGAGCTGGCCCCTTCTCGACGTGGTCGAGAGATGCGCCATGAAATGAGCCGTACGGAAAGATCTGCGCAAACGGCAACCGGACGATTGACCGAGTGTCCAGCTTTGCCTCACATGGGTTCGACGCTGACTGCCACCAGGAGCTCTGCTCAAATACAAGCCGTCTTTTTTTGAAAACTTCACGCCACAAAAGCCACAAACTGCGCGATCAGCGCGCACAAAACCCTGCAACAACCAGCTAAGGCAAGCGAGTAACCGCTACACTTTGCGCCTCAGGCCTGCGTAATACCCGACGCAGGCCTTTTTTCCCGCTTTTCGAGGTTTTCGCGCACTGCCATGTCCACCGTCTTCAATTTCACCTTTGTTCCCTGGTTCCGGTCTGTGGCCCCCTATATCCACAAGTTCCGACACCAGACCTTTGTGGTGGGCCTGACCGGTGAAGCCATTGATGCGGGCAAGCTCAGCTCCATCGTCCAGGATCTGGCCATGATCCAGGCCATGGGCGTCAAGATCGTGCTGGTGCACGGCTTCCGCCCCCAGGTCAACGAGCAGTTGCGCCTCAAGGGCCAGGAGCCGCGCTATTACAACGGCATGCGAGTCACCGACTCCATCGCGCTGGACTGTGCCCAGGAAGCGGCCGGCCAGCTGCGCTACGAGATCGAAGCCGCCTTCAGCCAGGGTCTTCCCAACACGCCCATGGCCGGCGCGCGCGTGCGCGTGATTTCGGGCAACTTCCTCACGGCCCGCCCCGTGGGCATCGTCGACGGTGTGGATTTCATGCACTCCGGTCTGGTGCGCAAGGTCGACGTGGAAGGCATTCGCAGCGCCCTCGACTCAGAAGCCATGGTGCTGGTCTCGCCCTTCGGTTTCTCGCCCACGGGCGAGGCCTTCAATCTCAGCATGGAAGAAGTGGCCACCCGCGTAGCCATCGAGCTCAAGGCCGACAAGCTGCTGTTCCTGACCGAAGTGCCTGGCGTTCGCATGGACCCCAACGGCCCGGCCGACGAGAACAACCCCATCGATACCGAGCTGCCGCTGGACGCCGCGCGCCGCCTGCTGGCCCAGCTCCCGCCTGCACAGCAACCTACCGATGTGGGCTTTTATCTGCAGCACTGCGTACGCGCCTGCGAGCATGGCGTGGAGCGCAGCCATATTCTGCCCTTTTCGACCGACGGAGCGCTGCTGCTGGAGATCTATGTGCACGACGGCATCGGCACCATGGTCATTGACGAAAAGCTCGAAGAACTGCGCGAGGCCACGATCGACGACGTGGGCGGCATCATTCAGCTTATCGAACCCTTCGAGCGCGACGGCACGCTGGTCAAGCGCGACCGCACCGAGATCGAACGCGACATCGCCAGTTACACCGTCATCGAACACGATGGCGTGATCTTCGGCTGTGCTGCCCTGCACCCCTATCTCGAAGCCAAGACCGCCGAAATGGCCGCCGTCACCGTCTCGCCCAAGAGCCAGGGCACGGGCGATGGCGAGAAGCTGCTCAAACGCATCGAACAGCGCGCACGCGCCCTGGGCTGCGAAACCATGTTTGTGCTGACCACGCGAACCATGCACTGGTTCATCAAGCGCGGCTTTCAGCCCGTGGAGCCCGAATGGCTGCCGGAGGCCCGCAAGGCCAAATACAACTGGGGCCGCAAGAGCCAGGTACTGGTGAAGAAGCTCTAATTCGCCTTCATCATTAAAAATGGCTTTCAGCGCTTGATGAACAAGCGTTGGAAGCTATTTTTTTGGGTGGAGCAAAAGATGCGTGCAGCAGGCACAGGCGGAGCAAGCCGCGGCTCTGGGTGCAGCAAGGCCGGCTAACGTGGCACCGCTCTGTCTGCCGCAGCCGCAAATTCCGACGGCGGGCGGCCGAACTGTTTGCGGAAAGCAGCCGTGTATGCACTATGGCTTTCATAGCCGCTTTCCAGCGCCACGGTGGTGATGGGCATGCCCTGCAGCAACTGGGGGATGGAAGCCATCAGCCGCATCTGCTGATACCACCGGCCCCAGTTCATCCCGGTGCTTTTCAGAAATCGACGGTGCAGCGTCTTGGGCGTCAGCGCGTGCTGCTGGGCCAGGGCTTCCACCGTGGTGCGCTGCGCCGGTGCATCCAGCATGCTCTCGCAGATGCGTCGCATCAGCGCATCTTCAGGCCAGGGCAGGTAATACGGCAGCGGCGCCAGAGCCTGCAACTCCTCCAGCAGCAGATCACCCAGCAGCGCATCGCGCGGGCGATGCGGTCCCTGATGGGGCAAGTCGACAAGCGCCGCCATCAGCTCCCTGACCAGCGGCGAGACATGGAGCACGCAGTCCCGGGCCGGCAGGCGTGCCGACCATGCCTCCTCAATGAACAGGCCAAAGGCTCGCACCGCCGTGGTCGCCGTGATTCTGTGCAGCATGCCCGGGCGCAGCCACACCGCCGTGGTGGGTGGAACCAGCCATTGCCCGCAGGGGGACTCGACCAGCAACACGCCTTCCGAGGCATAAATGAGATGGCCGCGCGCGTGGCTGTGCTGCGGCACCACATGACCGGGCGGATAGCGCTGTTCCACGCCCGTGACAGGCAGTGGAGAGGCCTGGGCATGCTGCAAATCCAGCGCATGCGCGCCATGTTCGGGGGAGGCAAAACCCATGAGATGTCCAAATCTCTACAACAAATGAATATCTATCGATAGAAGTCTATACCGTTGACGACATAAAGTAGCCCCACTGTCTGCATCAACCCGCACTTTTGCCGTGAAACACTGCCACCCGCTTTCGCTACGCCTACTGGCTCTGACATCTGGTCGGGGTCTGCATGCACGCGTTCGCGCATGGTCCCATCCTGGTCTTCCCAGACCCCGGCCTTAGCCAGCTCCATCCGGGCAGGGAGACCAGGTGATTGTTGCAACCCATTCCAAGGTCTCTATGCTGGCTGATCCCTCTAACAAATACCGCGCATTTCCCGTTGTGGACTTGCCCACCCGCCAATGGCCTGCCCGTACGTTGACGCAAGCGCCCGTATGGCTTTCGACCGATTTGCGCGACGGCAACCAGGCGCTGTTCGAACCCATGAACCGCGAGCGCAAGCTGCGACTGTTCGAGGAACTGGTCGCCATCGGTTTCAAGGAAATTGAAATCGGCTTCCCCTCCGCTTCCCAGACCGACTTCGACATCGTGCGCCACCTCATCGAAGCGCAACTGATTCCGCACGACGTCACACCCATGGTCATCACCCAACTGCGTGAGGACCTGATTGCCACCACGGTGCGCAGCGTGGCCGGCGCACGCCGCGTGATCGTGCATCTGTACAACGCCGTGGCACCAGCCTTCCGCGAAATCGTCTTTGGCATGGAAGTGCCGCAGATCATTGCCATGGTGGAGCACCATGTACGCTACCTCAGGCAACTGACCGGGCAGCACCCCGAAACCGAATGGGTGCTGCAGTACTCCCCGGAAACCTTTTGCATGGCCGAGCTGGACGTTTCCCTGGCCGTGTGCAATGTCGCCATTGCAGCCTGGGATGCCGGTCCTAAGCGCCCCATGATCATCAACCTGCCGACCACGGTGGAGGTTTCCACCGCCAATGTGTTTGCCGACCAGATCGAATGGATGGACCGGCGTCTGGCACGGCGCGAGCACATCACGCTTTCGGTACACCCCCACAACGACAGAGGCACCGGCGTGGCCTGTGCCGAGCAGGCCCTGCTGGCCGGCGCCCAGCGTGTGGAAGGCTGTTTGTTCGGCAACGGCGAGCGCAGCGGCAATGTGGATCTGGTGACGCTGGCTCTGAACCTATACACCCAGGGCATTGTTCCGGGCCTGGATTTCTCCGACATCGCTGCCGTGGCTCGCATCGCCGAAGCCTCTACAGCCCTGCCCATACATCCGCGCCACCCCTATGTGGGCGATCTGGTGTTCACGGCTTTTTCGGGCTCGCACCAGGATGCGATTGCCAAGGGCTTTGCGGCGCAACAACCCGACGCCCCATGGCGCGTACCCTATTTACCCATAGACCCGCAGGACCTGGGACGTACCTATGACAGCATCGTGCGCGTCAACAGCCAGTCCGGAAAGGGCGGTATTGCCTTCCTGCTGCAGAAGGACAGGGGCATCATCATGCCGCGGCGCATGCAGATCGAGTTCAGCGCCATCGTCCAGGCCTGGGCCGACAGCAGCGAAACCGAGCTTAGCAGCGCACAGATCTGGGAGCTGTTCGAAGCCACCTACCTGCATGCCCAAGCCGGGTCCCGGTCACTGCGTTATGAAAGCCACCGCCTGTTCGACAGCCCGCAAGGCCAGGGTATCGAACTGCACTGGCACGATGCCGACGGGCAACCCAGGCTGCACAAAGGCATCGGCAACGGCCCTATTGCAGCCACCGTCGCTGCACTGGAGTTGCCGCTGCGCATCGACAGCTACGAAGAGCGCAGCCTGGGCAACGGCGCCGACGCCTGTGCCGTTGCCATCATCGAAGCCGCATGGCCTGGCGTGCCCGGCTCACGGTTTGGCGTAGGCATGCACGCGAACATCGTCACCGCATCGGTGATGGCGGTCGTGAATGCCGCTGCGCGCTTTGAGGGGGACATGATTCAGACCCGCGCATAGCCTTCGATAGATCGTCGCGTCTCCCTCTTGTCGGCCGATACCGTTTGAAGCTCGGCCTGCGCGGTGCCCTCCCTCATACGCCGACTCGGTCTTTTCCGTCTATTTTCAGCGGGTCTGTCACAATTTTGGGGGCAGGCCCGTTGTGCCGATGGAGGCTTCTGGGCACTTGGTGCATCGTCGATGTTGCGCTGCGTCACAGCACCACCAAGCAGTCTGCGCTACAAAGTCGACATCCGATTAGCATGAGGCATGCCATGAATACACTCCCTCCTCAGGCCATCAGCCAGGATGTGCTGGCCGAGAAATATCTGGCCGACGGCGAGCAATCCGAGCAAGAGCTGTTTGCCCGCGTGGCACGAGCCCTGGCAGCTGTTGAACAGCCTGAGCTTCAGACGCATTGGGAGCAGCAATTTCTGGTCAATCTGCAGCGCGGTGCCATCGGTGCTGGCCGCATCATGGCAGCGGCGGGGCTGGACACCAAGGCCACGTTGATCAACTGCTTTGTGCAGCCCGTCGCCGACGCCACCAATGGTTTCGACACCCAGGGAAACCCCGGCATCTACACAGCGCTTTCTCAGGCAGCCGAGACCATGCGCCGCGGTGGCGGCGTGGGTTATGACTTCTCCAATCTGCGACCACGCGGTGCGCTGGTGCGCGGCACCAACTCCTTTGCGTCGGGCCCCTGCTCCTTCATCGATGTCTTCGATGCATCCTGTACCACGGTGGAGTCGGCCGGTGCGCGCCGCGGAGCCCAGATGGGTGTGCTGCGCATTGACCACCCCGATGTACTGGAATTCATCACCGCTAAGCGACAAAAAGGCCGCTGGAACAATTTCAATGTGTCTGTGGGAGTGAGCAGCGCATTCATGCAGGCGGTCAGGGACGATGCCCAATGGGAGCTGGTGCATGTCGCCAGTCCCAGCGAGGCACAGATACAGGCCGGCGCCCATCGCCGCGACGATGGCCTCTGGGTCTATAAAAGCCAGCCCGCGCGCGCGCTGTGGGATGCCATCATGCGCTCGGCCTACGACTTCGCCGAGCCCGGCATTCTTTTTCTCGACAACATCAACGCCGACAACAACCTCTGGTATGCCGAGCAGATTGCCGCCACCAATCCCTGCGGCGAGCAGCCCCTGCCGCCCTATGGCTGCTGCGATCTGGGCCCGGTCATACTCACGCGCTTTGTGCGCGAGGCGTTCACACCTCAGGCTTTCTTCGATATGGAGGCCTTTCGCGCCGCCGTCGCGGTTCAGGTGCGCATGCTGGACAATGTGCTGGACGCCACCGTCTGGCCCTTGCCCGAGCAGCAGCGCGAGGCACAGCAAAAGCGCCGCATCGGCGTGGGCTTCACTGGGCTGGGCGACGCCTTGATTCTGCTGGGCCTGCATTACGCCAGCGATGCAGGCCTGCAGCAGGCCGCATCAATAGCTCGCGCCATGCGCGATGCGGCTTATGCCGCGTCGGTGGAGCTGGCACGGGAAAAAGGTGTCTTCCCGCTGTTCAACGCCAAGCAGTATCTGAAAAGCGGCTTTGCCAAACGCTTGCCCAAGGAGTTGCGCGCTGCCATCAAAAAACATGGGCTGCGTAACAGCCATCTGCTGTCCATCGCCCCCACGGGCACGGTATCACTGGCCTTTGCCGACAATGCGTCCAACGGCATCGAGCCCGCTTTTTCCTGGACCTATACGCGCAAAAAGCGCACGACCGATGGCGGCGAGCAGTTCTACACCGTACAGGACCATGCCTACCGCCTGTACAAAGCCATGCACGGCGACGAGGCACCGCTGCCCGACTGCTTTGTCAGTGCGCTGGAGCTGAGCGCCAGCGAGCATGTGGCCATGATGCGCTGCGTGCAGCCCTTTATCGACACATCGATTTCAAAGACCGTCAACATCCCGGCCGACTATCCCTTCGAGGACTTCAAGCACCTCTATATGGAGTGCTGGGAGGTCGGCCTCAAAGGCTGTGCTACCTACCGTCCCAACGACACGCTGGGCGCGGTTCTGTCTACCGATTCAGCCCCCACCCCCTCTCAAGCGCCTACTGGTAAATCGCAGGCTGCTATCAACTCGGTTAGCAGCAGCGGCATGACGGCTGTGATCGAGCGCCGCCCCGAGGGTCCGCTCAATGCCGTGGTGGACAAGATCGAGTATTTCACGCATGACGGCATACGGCGTCTCTATCTGGTCGTCAGCTTCATGGTGGTCGACGGTTTGGAGCGTCCCATCGAATTCTTCATGCCCGTGGGCCAGACCGGGGAGAGCCAGCAATGGATCACGGCCACCATGCGCAGCCTGAGCCTGGCCGCGCGTGGCGGCTTTCTCGACAAGGCCCTGGCCGATCTGCGCAAAGTGGCCTGGGATCGCGGCCCGGTGCGCTACGGCAGCAGGACGCGTGACGACGGCAGCCGCATCCCGCTCTGGCATGACAGCGAAGTGGCGCTGCTGGCCTATGCGATTCAAAGCATCATCGCCAATCGCGGCCTGCCCCAGCCGGCGCCCAGCACGGCGGCCACGCCGGCATCTCCGCCCGAGAACAATGCCTCCGTCAGCGGTCAAAAGTGTCCCGACTGCGGAGCACATGCCATGATCAAAAAAGATGGCTGTCAGTTCTGTACTGCCTGCGGCTTTGTGGGGTCATGCGGTTGAAAAATGGATAGCTTGAGTCGCGATCAAGCTGAGCAGTGCGATGGATGACTGAGTCCGCTGCAGCAGCGTCCATTCAGATGGCAGCCCAAAGCAGCGGTCAGGCGCGGCTTCGGACCCAGCACCCTGAGCTCAACAATGCGACGGGTGACCGAGGCATGTGGAAACGCTAAGTACAGACGTTGATATCGAGGCCATCGATCATCGCTCTCCAACCTGAAAGGTGTTCCGTCATGAAAGTCAAAGTCCTCTGCTTCGGCATCTCGCTGGACGGTTACTCCGCCGGACCCAACCAGGATTTGCAGAACCCGCTCGGCATCGGTGGGCCTGAGATCCTTGAGTGGTTCTTCCCCACCCAAGTCTTTCAGCGTATGCATGGAAGGTCTCAGATCGGCGAAACAGGTGTCGACAATCAGATGGCCGAACGCTCCTTCGAGAACATCGGTGCGTGGATTCTGGGGCGCAATATGTTCGGCCCGATACGCGGCCCTTGGCCCGACGAAAGCTGGAAGGGCTGGTGGGGCGATGAGCCACCCTATCACGTGCCCGCATTTGTCCTGACCCACCATGCGCGGCCCGCGCTGCGCATGCAGGGAGGCACCGATTTTCACTTCGTCACGGATGGCATTGCGTCGGCGCTGGCGCAAGCCAAGGCAGCCGCAGGTGATCGCGATATTCGCATAGGCGGCGGCGTAGCCACCGTGCGACAGTTCCTGCAGGCGCGACTGGTCGATGAGATTCACCTCGCTGTACGTCCTCTGTTGATGGGGGCCGGCGAAAACCTCTGGCAAGGCTTGGACATGCGGGCTCTTGGCTATGAGGTCGCCGAAGTGAGACAGGGCGAACGAGCCATGCATGTGATGGTGCGCAAACAAGCGTAACACCTGAAAACCGGGTCGCACTTGATACCGCAGGCGTACTCCTGACTGTCCGGACTGTCCAAGCCCATGGTCCTGACACTTGTGACGCTCATGTTCCAACCGGGACGGCTAGCGACAGTCGTATCCAGAACGCTTGCTTAACGCTTAGCTTCGGAGGTCGAAAGAGGTGATTTGCCGGAACGATAGGCCAGGCCAGCGCCGCAAGTGGTCTCAGTCGTAGGCCTCGCATACATCACCAATGGCGAGCTCGCCCAACTTCTCGCTCTTTGAATATCACATTCCAGTTCTTGCCTCTCAAGCTCGACCATCAGGTACTCACGGTAAGCATCCACTCGGACTTTCGGCTCGGTGGTCGTGCTTTGAAGCAACTTATTGAGTTGTGGTTGCTCGTGCAGCATGCCCTTCTGGCGGTCGAGCAAAGGCTGGATTCCCGCCTCGACAGGCTGTATTGCGTGAGCACAGCCAGTCCAGGCCATGGCGATAAAAAGAGCGACTTGGCGCATGTTTGTGCTTCGACCCCCACGTAGGTAAAGTGGATGGCATCAACCCCAGACCTTGCCCGATAACACTTGCCACTCTGAGAAGCACTATGGGTCGCCTCACGCCTTTATATAGGGGTTGGCGGAAATACTCCTACTGCCGTCCGGCATCCAGCGTCAATAGACTGCGTGCGACTCTTCGCTCAGGCTAGGGCTTGAAACGCCATGCGCTGCGACTCTCTCAACGAGCCTGCAGGCACGGCTCACCGGTTGCGCCGCGCGCTCAGGATCAACTGAACTCCTGACTTCACCCAAGCATCACCACCGCTGGCCCAAGCTAGTTCAATTCCTCGTAGACGCTGCCCATGGATTCAACTGACAGCCTAGACTTGACGCGATTTTTGCAGTGAGTCAGGCTCGGATGACTCATCCAGCGCCACTGGCTGCGTGGACTCCGCCGGAGCCGCAGCGGCTTCTGGCTCCGGCTCCTTGGGCAAAGAGGCCCTTGCCACTTGGAGCATGTGCAGGGCAAGCGATTCATACAGAGGCCGCGCAATCATGCGCGAGATCATGCTGGCGATCATGGCCGATGCCATGAGGCTCAGCACCAGTGCATGGCCGTCCACCATCTCCATGACGATGATGAAAGCCGTCAGTGGCGCCTGGGTGACCGCCGCCAGAAAGGCAGCCATGCCCATCGCTATCAATGCAGGAGCTATATCCGTAGTTCCAACAATCGATGCAACGTTATTCCCCACGCCTGCACCAATCGACAGCGAGGGCGCAAAGATACCGCCGGGTACGCCCACCCAGGCCGATAGCCAGGTGGCGATGAATTTGAGCGTGACATAGAACTCGGGCACATCGGCCTCGCCCTGCAACATATGCTTGACGGCTTCGGAGCCCGCACCAAAGGTGGCGCCACCGGTGACCACGCCGATGACGGCAATCAGCAGGGCCAGCACTGCGGCAAAGCGGATCGGAAAGCGTGACCTGAGCTTGTTAAGGCGCTCGGTGGACGAGGTCAGCGAGTGGGTCATGAGCTTGGCGAACAGGCCGCCCAGCACGCCGCAGGTCAGCGCCACGGCAAGACAAGGCAGCAGGTCACGCCAGCCGAGTTCGGCCACGCGGATGCGGCCAAAGTAGCTCAGGTTGCCGAAGACCGAGACCCCCATCAGACCGGCCAGCACAATGGCTGCGATGATGAGACCGCTGGAGCGCGACTCCAGCTTGCGCGAGAGCTCCTCGATGGCAAACACCACGCCCGCCAACGGGGCGTTGAAAGCTGCTGCAATACCTGCCGCGCCGCCAGCCACCAGCAAGGCATGGGTATTGATGACGGACTTGGGGCCCAGCCAGCGCCGCGCCGAATGCATGACACCGGCAGCCACCTGCACCGACGGTCCTTCGCGCCCTATCGACAGCCCCGCAAGAAAGCCCGCGCTGGACAGCACGATCTTGGCAAACGACAGCCACAGCGACACAAAGCGCTTGCGCAGACTGGCATCGACCGATGGCTCCAGCGTGGCAATCACCTGCGGGATGCCCGAGCCGCTGGCACCCGGAGCCCATTTGCGCGTGGCCCAGACCGCTGCCGCCGTGATGGCCGGCATCCAGATCAGCACCAGCCAGCCATGGACGCCGTGGTAGATGCTCTCGAAAAAGCCGAAAGCCGCTTCGGCCAGCAGCGTGAAAGCCACCACGCTCAGGCCCGCTGCCGCGGCATAGGCCAGCACCACCGTCCGCTCCAGCCAGCGCTTTCCATCGCGCATCTCTTCATTGAGGTTGTGGAAGAAATCTGGCTCTTGCTGCATGGGCGGGGAATCGTTTCGGGGCGGCTGCAAAAATGGGCGAAGACCCACATTCTGCGCCCGCCCAAGGGCTTGCCAGATCGGCAATAGCCACAACGATTGCCCGAGTCGCACATCTATTGCGAATCACCCGGCTAAAGCCCGAGGGAATGCCCATGCGGTCATGCCGCGCAGGCCCGTCTCCGCCGTGGCAGTGACAGGCCTCTGTGTCCGGGCCTGCTGGCTCCAACCCGGCAGCCCTCATGCCGTAAACTCATCCCGTGAATGCCACCCAAAGCGTCCCGGCCAAGGCGATCAGACCTCCCATGGCCACCAGCACTGCACCGGGCCCAGGCACATAGGCGAGCAGCCATGTGAGTGCCAGCGCGGCCACACTGAGGCAGCCCAGCCAGACGATGGTTCCCACCGCAGCACCCCACAAGCCCATGCACAGCCACAGTGCGAGCAGCATCAGCGCCGCCCCCGCCAGGCGCAGCACGACCCGCAGCGCCGGCCCGGGCTCGCCACGCGATACAAGCTGATCGCAATGCCTGTCCATGGCCTGGCTCAGCACCAGCATGCCTGCCAAGCACAGCGCCAGGGCGCAGGCCATCATCTGCCACAGACTCATGCTACACCTTTCAGCGCCTGCAGCGCAGCTGTCAGCAGGGCTGCCGAGCCCGCCATCCATGCCATCACGCGCAGCAGGCTGCGCACATGGAAGGCCCAGAGCGTCACTGCGGTGTAGAGCACAAAGCTGAGCAAGGTGGAAAGCAGCACGGCAGGTGCACGCTGCATAGCGCCCAAGGCCACAAGCACCTGGGCCATCACGGCGCAGGCCAGCGCCGTGAGCGCATAGCCGCCCAGCGTGGCCATCAGCACGCGCAGCAACACGGCCCAGCGATGGCGCCTGGTCTGAGCCTTGGTCATTGCCGCCGCTTTCATGTGAGACCTCCTGAGACAACGCCACGGCCCGCACGCAACTGCGCCATGTTCTTGCTACGCTGCGACTTTTCATGCCGCCATGCGCCCCAGGCGACCAGCAGGCCCAGCGCCATGCAGGTCAGCTCCAGCCCTGCCCGCTGACCATCGCCCTGCGCCAGGTACAGCAGCAGGTGCTGGCCTGTAGTCATGACATTGAGCAGCGGCAAGCCCAGACACAGCAAGGCCAGCATCCATAGCTGTTCGCACCAGGCCTGGCGCGCCGTGCGCAGCAGCGCATGCAGCAGGCTCAGGACCCAGACCGCAAAGAACACACGGATTTCCCAGCTGGAACGCGCCTCCAGCACCAGAGGCAGCAGACGATTGCCATACAGATAGGCAATGGACGCCAGCGCCGAGCCTGCCAGTGCCGCCACATTGAGCGCATCAATGCAGCGGTACATGGAGGGCGTCGCCGCGCCCCATTCATAACCGCTTCTTGCACGGCGCTTGACCACAAACAAGATCGATCCGCTGGCAATCATTGCCGTGCCGACCAGGCCCAGGACAAAGTACAGCCACTTCATCGCCCAGCCACCAAAGGTGACCAGATGCAGCGCGCTGATGACGGGATAGGTATCGCTTGCAAAACTACTGGACGGCGAACTGGCGGATAGCTGCAGCAGCTCGCCGTCGACGGCATCGAATGTCACTGAATTGGCGCTGTTGACCATTCGGCGCGTCACTGCCGTATCCGGCTTGCCTTCCGTGAAGCGTATCGTGGCCGGCGCACCCTCAGGTCGTTGCACCACCACGCCCACGACAGGCTCCGTCAGCAGGGACTGGGCCTGCTGCGCAAGGCTGACAAGGTCCACAACTGCAATGGCTGGTGCATTCGAGGGTGTATTCGCCTCGGATCTGGCGTTCAACTCGGACTCGTAGCGGCTGTAGGCCGAACGGTCCTGCCCATACAGCGATTGCAGCGGCCAGGGCATATAGCTGGTGTAGAAATGCGCGAGTCCCGTGTAGACGATCATGAACAGAAACGGCAGCGTGAGCACGGCCGACGCATTGTGTGCATCCAGCCAGGAACGCTGGCCCTTGCCGGGCCGGAAGGTAAAGAAGCCCTGAAAGATGCGCCGGTGCACAATCACGCCCGAAACCAGCGCCACCAGCATGCACATGGACACCAGTCCCACCACCCAGAAGCCAGCGATACCGCCCTGCAAGGAATAGTGAAAGGACATGAAATGCCGACCGCCTTCGGTCTGACGCATGGCAGGCTCTGGCAGGACTTCGCCCGTCTGGACATCTAGGCTGGCCTGCAGATCGCCGTCCTGGGCACGCGCGAATACCTTGACCCCATCGCCTGTGTGCAGCGGCAGACCGATGCGCCAGATACTGGCATCCGGCGCCGTCTTGCTCAGATGCTGCTCGGCCAGCAGCAAGGCCTGCAGACGCTCTTGCGGAGAAAGCGCCTGCTGGCCGCTGCCTTCCAGTGGCAGCCCCTGCATCCATAGCGTGATGGACTCACGGAACACGCTGATCGAGCCCGTGAGAAAAATGGCGCAGAGCAGCCAGCCGCACACCAGGCCGCACCAGGTGTGCAGCCATGACATGGTCTGGCGAAGTCCGGGCCCGGATGCTGGCTTGCCGCTCATGTCAGCCCGCTCAGAACGCGCCACGCAAGGTCAACAGCACGCTACGCGGCTCGCCATACCAGTTGCCGCTGCCCGAGGTCCCAACCGTCTTGTAGTAAGTCTTGTCGAACAGATTGTGCACATTGAGCGCAGCCGACCAGTTGCGATTGATGCGGTATTGCACGCTGGCGCCCCAGACGGCGTAGCCGGCCTGGGTGAAGCGGAAGGGAACGGCATTGCCATCGTATTGGCCCGATGCCGGGTTGTAGCTGTTGGCCGTGCCGCTGACATAGGTGGCGCTTTGCAGCGTCACGCCACCGCCCACCGTCCATGGCGAGAGCTGACCCTGCAACTGATACGTGCTCCACAGCTTGAACAGGTGCTTGGGTGTGATGGAGCTATAGACCAGTTGCGACGGGTCGGTCTTGTTGCGATTGTGGTTGTAGGTATAGCCGGCAAACAACTGCCAGCCCTGCGCCAGCTGACCGGTCACTTCCATGTCCAGCCCCTGGCTGATGATCTTGCCCTGCGCGACATAGCAGCAGCTCAGGCCCAGATTCCCCACATCCGTTTCCGGATAACGCGGATCACGCACCGCCTGCCCCTTGCGCTCGATACGGTAAAGGGCCAGCGCTGTATTGAGCTTGCCATCGGCGAGTTCCCCCTTCATGCCCAGCTCGAAGCTGCGGCCTTTGATCGGGTCCAGCGCGGCCCCCGGTGCCGGCCCGGCCAGCATATTGGCCTGCGACTTGTGGATCTCGGTCACGCTGCCATAGGCCGTCCACTGGTTGCCCAGGTCATACACCAGGCCCGCATAGGGGGTGAAGATGCCGCTTTCGCTGTAGTACTCGCGACCGCTGGCCCGAACACTGCCATCGGCGTTGTAGTTGATGTATGGCGTGTCGTAGGAGTAGCTGGCATAACGTCCTCCGACAATGGCAGTGAGCTGATCCGTCAGGCTCAGGTTGGCACGACCATAAAAGCCTTTTTGAGTAGCGCCGTAGCCGGGATAGCTGCGCGTCATGCGTTCGCGTACCGCAGGGGGAATTCTGCCGGGATCGAACTCATAGACATTGGTCAGAGACAGCGGCGTATTCATCTCGGAGTAATAGGTGTCCTGATCGTCACGGACCTTGCTCCAGTCCGCGCCGAGCAGCAAGCGGTGTTTGCGACCGAACAGCGAGAACGGGCCGCTGGCATGCACATCCAGGCTTTTTTTCTCCGAACGAAAGTCGTTGGAAAAGCCGGTCCAGTTGGCGCCAAGACCTGTTGCAGGGTCAACGGCTCCGCTGAGGCTGGCCAGCCGCGCATCGCTGTCCACCTTCTGATAATTGAGCTGGGCCTTTAGCTTCCAGTCTCCCGCCAGCTGCTGGTCGAGCTGCGCAAAGACCTCCTTGGCGCTCTTGTCATAGTGGCTCCAGCCCGCCATCAGCGCAGTTTTGCGAGACAGCTTCAGATCGTCGCCATTGGCGGCACGCGGCAGGCCTTCGCGCCAGGGAGTGGCCCTGAGCTTGTCGTAGCTGGCTCCCAGACTCACACGGGTGGAGCTTGTCACATCGGCCTCCAGAATACCGTAGAGCAAGCTGTTGCGCGATTCCGCTCCGCGATAGAAGAAGTCCTTGTCAGAATGCGCGAGCACAGCACGACCACGCAGGCTCCCTGCTTCATTCAATGGACCCGCAACATCCAGCTCGGCCTGTTTGCGACTCCAGCTGCCGACGCCCACCGAGCCCAGAATCTGCTTTTGCGCCGTGGGACGCTTGCGCACCAGATTGATGGCACCGCCAGGCTCCCCATTGCCGCTGAACAGGCCGTTGGCGCCGCGCACCACCTGCACGCTGTCATACATGGCCAGATTGGGGTCGAACAGTTGCTGGCTGAAAGCGTCCACGCTGGCTCCGTCGATCTGCACATTGCTGATCTCGAAGCCCCGCGACAGAAACTTGGTGGCCGCACCGCCCAACCCTCCCGCACCGCCATAGTCCACCGCCACGCCGGTGGTCTGCTGCATCACCTCCCCCACATTGCTCATGGCCTGATCTTCAATGCGCTGGCGCGTCACCACCGAGATCGACTGCGGTGTCTCGCGGATGTCCTGCCCTTTGCCCAGGGACACATGCGAGGCGGCATACGAGCCGCTGCCTTCCGTGGCTTCACGCTGGGCCAGGGCCGTCACCGTCACCTCGCCCAGCATGCCGGTCTGGCTGCTGTGGCGACGCACGGTGATGGCCGCCCCGACAGGAAAGGCCTCCAGTCCGCTCCCCGCAAGCGCCTTGGCCAGCGCCTCGTTCAAGGTCTGCACGCCCTGCAACGCCGGCGCCGTGCGGCCTTCCACCAATGCAGCGTCAACCGAGACCGACACCCCCAGATGCGGGCCAGTGCATTCAATGCTTGTCCCAGCGGCTGCGCAGGCAGGCTCAGGCTGCGCGAGGTGGACATGGTCTGGCTGCTGGCGACCTGGGCATGAGCCGTCGGTAATACCGCCAGAGCTGACCAAGCCAGACAGGCCATGGCACTGGCCAAAGCCACTGCGCGCAGACCTCCGCAATGCGAACCCGCAGCCATCCCCTCCTCTTGAACAGAAGAAAAATGAGAGTGATTTCTTTTCATCAAATGCATCCTGTGAAGTGCTTGTCTAAGTGCTTTCACAGTGAAGACGCATGAAATAGCTTGTACCGGACAAAAATTTTCATCCGGCCTTGCCGGCCGTCAGCGCCGACGGATGACGGTGCGGCCATCGGCCAGTTGCTCCACGCGCACCGGCAGGGAGCGCGACAGGCTGGCAATGAAGATGGCAGGCTCGCGCAGCTTGAAGCTGCCCGTCAATCGCAGGGATTGCAAAGAAGCCCCATCGTCCAACACCATTGACTGAGCCAGGTAGTCATTCGAACGCGCCACGACTTCGGTCAGCGGCGTGCGGTCGAACACCAGCCAGCCTTCGCGCCAGGCCCCCACATCCGAAGCATTGAGCGAGTAGTGCGCGAGCTCGCCGCCTGCATAGATGCGCAGGCCTTGGCCGGCGCCCAGCATGGCATCGGGGTACTGATCCGCCATGCGGGCTTGCTGCCACACGGCCACACGGCCCTGGGCGACGCTGACCTGCAGGCCGGTAGGCCGAAGGGCCACAGAGAAAACCGTACCCAGCACACGCACCCGGCCCAGGGCCGTGTGGACCTCCAACGGCCTCTGTGCATCATGGGCCACGTCGAGCCGAATTTCGCCCTGGCGCAGATGGATCTCGCGGCGCTGACGGTAGAGCATCACCGAGGCATCGGTGCCAGGCGCCAGATCGAGCTGGCTGCCATCGGCCAGATGGCGGCTCAATTGCTGTCCATGGCCTGTATGCAGCGCGATTTGCTCCAGTGGTTGCAGCCAATGCCAGCGGCCGAGCATGCCGGCAAGGCCTGCCACACCAGCCACCCCCAGCACGGACAGCGCGCGACGGCGCGTCTGCTGCGCACGCGCCGACTGGGTGGCGGGCATGGGCATATCGCCTTGCAAAGCACTGCCATCGGTCTGCGCCCAGCCCGCCATGGCAGCCTGGGCCGCCAGTTCATTCGCGGGCTCACTGGCACGCCAGCGTTCCAGCGCCTCTGCCGCTACCTGCGCTGCTTCGGTACTTGCGCCATGCTGGCGAGCAATCAGCAACAAGGCGTATTCCAGCCGTTTGCGCTCGGGCATCTCGGCCTTCATGACTTGAGCCCCATGCAATCGCAGACGGCACGCACCACATGTTTTTCGATGGCGGCTTCGCTGATACTCATATGCGCTGCTGCCTCGGCATGGCTGAAGCCATAGATGCGCACCAGCACAAACACCTCGCGACGCTTGCGCGGCATGGCTTCCAGGCGCCGTGACAGCAAGACCAGTTGCTGTCGCCCTTGCACCTGACGCTCGGCCGAGGGCACCTCGTCGGCCCCCACCACCGCCAGGGTTTCCAGCATGCGTGCTTCTGCAGCGCTGCGGCGCGCATCGTCGATCACAATGTTCTTGCCGGTACGAAACAGCAGTGCTCGCAAATCCCGTACCGCAAGCTCTCGCGACTGCATGGCAAAGACGCGGGCATAGCTTTCCTGCACGACATCCGCAGCCGCATCCCGGCTATTGAGCGAGCGAGCAAAGAAACTGACGAGTTCTGCGTAATAGTGCGCAACCACGGGTACACCTCGACCTCTTGCGAGGCATGCCGCCCAGGCTCTGGAATCGGCCGCAAAACATGCAGCTACGGAGCGGGAAAGCGCAGACTCTATCAGAAAATGAGAATCAATCTCATTAAATGACAGATCTCGACGCCTCTTCGCATCAATGCAGAGCCGGCGTCGCGACAAACTTTGAGCTTGCGTCTGCATCGCTGGCGCGACTGGGTGAGTTCCGCCCCGGGTCATCTCCTGCAATCAGCCATTCAGGCGCAACAACTGCAGCCGGGCCCACCCAAGTTCAAGCGCAAGGCTCGGACAGGACTTGTGATTGGCCAGCCCCCTGCCCTGCCTGGCAGCAAACCTCAAGCCTGAAAGGCAAGCCCACAGAACGTCCTGCGGACTGCAATCGAGTGGACGGTTAGGCTTCTGTAACAGCGCGACCCCAAAGTCTGCAGGCATGCAAGATCCTTGCCCACGATCGAAATGACCGCCGCTGCTTCAGATCGTGTAATACCAGCGTTTGATCGCTTCGCCAGCCCTGGCCAACACGGCTTCGCGCCCCGCCCCATCGAGCGGGCTGCCGGTTAGATACGCCGTCACCAGCAGCGGCGCAGATTGTGCGGTAGGCCAGACGATGAGAGTGTCGCAAGCCGTGCCCCTCTCGCCGCTGCCTGTCTTGCCGCCCACTTTCCAGTCGCCGGGCATGCCGGCGCGCACGCGCTTGTCACCGGTACGGCTGTCCACCAGCCATTGCTGCAACAGGGCGCGGGCATAGCCCTCCAGCACATCGCCCAGCAGCAGCTTCTGCAGACTTTGCACCATGGCTTGCGGCGTCGTTGTGTCGCGTTCATCGCCGGGCAGCGCAGTGTTCAGCGAAGGCTCGTTGCGGTCCAGCCGGGTGGTACCGTCCCCCAGCTCGCGCAGCCATTGCGTCAGCGCCGCCGGCCCGCCGCTGGCTTCCAGCAGCACATTGGCCGCCGTGTTGTCGCTGACAAGCACCATCGCTTCACACAGTTCCTGCACCGTCATGCCGCCATTGGCACCCGCGCGTTTTTCGGATATCGGCGACCAAGCCACGACTTCGGAAGGAGAGTAATAGAGCTTGCGCCACAGTCGAATTTCATCTCGCTGTGCCAGATACAGCATGCGTGCGGCCAACAAGGTCTTGAAGGTGCTGCACATGGGAAAGCGCTCATCGCCGCGCCAACCCGCCTCGGCGCCGCTGACGGTATCCAGCACATACAGGCCGAATCGGCCCTGGGCCTGAATCTCCAGCGCCGCCAACTCGTCACTCAATGTTCTCGCTGCTGCTGCTTGCTGCTTGGAGATAAAAGCACAGCCGCTCAGTCCCCAGGCCCCCAGCCCCAAGGCCAGTCCTGTTGTCAGCATGCTGCGTCGCTGCATAAGATCCTCTTTTGGTTAACTGTCATGGTTTGAAGCATAAATCGGTAGATTCGTATGAACCAGCAGTAATAATTGACACCATCCATTAGAAAAACTTTTATCTTGTTTGAGATATGCAGCTACCACTGAACGCCTTGCGCATGTTTGACGCGGCCGCCCGTCACCAGAGCCTGACTCGCGCCGCGCAGGAGCTGCACGTGACGCAGGCCGCCGTCAGCCAGCACATCCGCAATCTCGAAGAGCGCCTGGGCAAGCCTTTGTTTCGCCGCCTGCCGCGCGGCCTGGCCCTGACCGACGAAGGCCAGGCCTTGTGGCCCGTGGTGGCACAGAGCTTTGAGCGCATAGAGCAATCGCTGCAGCAGGTGGCAGAGCCACGACCACGCGAAATTCTGACCGTGGGCGTGGTCGGCACTTTTGCCATAGGCTGGCTGATCCCCAGGCTGAGCCAGTTCCAGCAGTTGCACCCCTACATAGATCTTCGGCTGCTGACCAATAACAATCGCGTGGATCTGGCTGGCGAAGGACTGGACGCCGCCGTGCGCTTTGGCGACGGTGCCTGGCATGGCACGCACGCGCAGATGCTGCTGCGCGCGCCGCTCTCGCCCATGTGCACCCCCATGCTGGCACAACAGCTGCGCGAGCCCGCCGACCTGGCTCGGCAAACCTTGCTGCGCTCCTACCGCACGCAGGAATGGGAAGGCTGGTTTGCCGGCCTTGACCAGGCTGCCCCGCTGGCGCGTGGAGCCATGTTCGACTCTTCGCTGACGCTGGCCGAGGCCGCCGCTCAGGGCGCAGGCATTGCCCTGCTGCCCGCACGCATGTTCGAGCACATGCTGCAACAAGGCCGGCTGGTGCGCCCTTTTGCCCATGAGGTCGACACCGGCGCCTACTGGCTGACCTATCTCAAATCGCGTCAGGCCAGTGCCGCCCTGCAAACCTTCAGACAATGGCTGATGACCCAGTTGCAAACCGACTGAAACCAGCGCTCTTTAATGTCTAAAACCGTTTCACTCCAATCGTTTCAAGCTATCAATCCGTGAGTGCTCCAAAACATCTAAGCCGCACAGGTCTGCATGGCTTCAGGGCAAGAGGTACAGTACACGCCCAGCAAGCGCCATGGCGCTTTGGTTTCATTCATCTCATCAGATACCTGCCTTGACTGCCGCCGCCACCCTGCCCGTCCTGTACTCCTTCCGTCGCTGCCCCTATGCCATTCGCGCCCGTCTGGCGCTGGCCCATGCGGGCCTGGCGTGCGAACTGCGTGAAATCAATCTGCGCAACAAGCCACAGGCACTGCTCGACGCATCGCCCAAGGGCACGGTGCCAGTGCTGGTGCTGCAGGATGGAAAAGTCATTGATCAGAGCCTGGAGGTGATGCTGCATGCGCTGCGCGGCAACGACCCCGATGGCTGGCTGCAACCCACGCATGGCAGCCTGGAGGACATGCTGGCTCTGATCGAGCGCAACGACGGCTTCTTCAAACAGGCTCTTGATCGCTGCAAATACCCCGAGCGCCACGATGCCGAGGCCGTGAACCAGGCCCAAGCCGACGCGCTGACCTGGCTGTCGGCACTGAACGATCAGCTCGAGGAAACCGGCTATCTGTTCGGCCTCAACCCCAGTCTGGCCGATATGGCACTGCGCCCCTTTGTGCGCCAGTACGCGCGCATTGACGAGGCGCAGTGGAACGAGCAGCCCTGGCCTCATCTGCAGCATTGGCTGCAGCGCTGGATTGACTCGGCCCTGTTTGCCGAAGTCATGGAAACCTATCCGGGCTGGGTGCCCGGCAGCAAGGGGCCGACATTTGTTGGCGAGAGCGTGGAAAGCCTCTAATGGTGAAACCATGGCTGCAGCTGCTGGAGTGACAGCTACGGCCAGTGTTTCAGAGCCATGAAAAAGCCCCGGCAGCTTACGCTTGCCGGGGCTTCATAGTTTGGATGTCGCCGGGATTCAGCGCTTTACGCCCTTGAGCAACAGCATGGCCAGAATCACGAAAAACGCCACGAAGCAGACAAACGACCAGTTGGCAATGGAGCCGCCCAGCAAAGTCCAGTCAATGGCCGCACAGTCGCCCGAGCCCTGGAAGATCATCGGAATGGAGCGGCTGAAGGAGTAGTGCTCGATCATTCCGTAGAAGTCACGGCCGCAGGTCGCAAACTCGGGTGGATACCACTGCAGCCAGCTTTGGCGTGCCGCCACAAACGCACCGAAACCGCTGGCCAACAGGGCCAGAACGCCAAAGCTCATCCACCAGCCTTTTTGGCCTCTAAAGCTTGCCAGCCCTGTGAAGATAGCTACCAAAATCAGTGCATAACGCTGCACGATGCACATGGGGCAAGGCTCCAGGCCCACCACATGCTGCAGGTAAAGGCCAAACGCCAGCATGGCCACACAGGCGACGCTGATCAGCGCCAGGATGCGCCGCGGCGCGGTTTCAAACCATTGAAGCATCAATATTCTTTCTGCGAAATTTCTGAATCATGCCAGCACCAAGGATAACGCCCTCTGATGCCTGCACGACTCCCTCGCAGGAGACTGCAAGCCAGAGCCGCCTCTCGGCGACTCTGAGACTCCCGCCTGAGAGGCAGGGGTAAGGCGCATAGCGCCTCAGGGGGTATCAAATCCCAGCCGCCTCATCCAGGAACACCTTGGCCCGGCGCGGCGTCACCACCAGGGTTTCACCTTCGCGCAGACCCATGTCCTTGAACTGCTGTGCGGGAATCTGGGCTTCAATCAACCCGTCTTCCCCGGCATGGCTGGCATTTGGTGTGGTCTCGGAGGGAATAAGTTCCAGCCTTGCAATGGGGCCGACCACAATGGCACGCGAAAGCTGAGCCACGATGCCTGTGGGGCGCCCCTGGGCGTCGAGGTTCTGGCCCGGGGAATAGCGCTCCACTTCCAGATCATGGGGTCGCACATAGGCAAAAGCCTGGCTGTCCTGGGCACCGCGCGCATCGCTGCTGTCCAGTTGCATGCCCTCATCCAGATAGACCCGGCCATCGCTGGCACGACCCTTGAACAGATTCACATCGCCCAGGAAGCCATAGACAAACGGTGTGGCGGGGTTGTCCCAGACTTGCTGGGGCGTGCCTTCCTGTTCGATCTTGCCCTGGTTGATGACCACCACGCGATCCGCCACTTCCAGGGCCTCCTCCTGGTCGTGGGTCACGAAGATGGAGGTCACATGCAGCTCGTCGTGCAACTGGCGCAACCAGCGTCGCAGCTCCTTGCGTACCTTGGCATCCAGCGCACCAAAGGGCTCGTCAAGCAGCAGCACCTTGGGCTCGACAGCCAGTGCACGGGCCAGTGCGATACGCTGACGCTGGCCGCCCGAGAGTTGGGATGGATAGCGCTCGGCAATCCAGTCCAGCTGCACCAGCTTGAGCAGCTTCATGACCTTTTCCTTGATCACTGCCTCGCTGGGGCGCTCTTTGCGCGGCTTGACACGCAGGCCAAAAGCCACGTTCTCGAACACCGTCATATGACGGAACAGCGCGTAGTGCTGGAACACAAAGCCTACGTTGCGGTCTCGCACATGCACATCGGTGGTGTCTTCACCGCTGAAGTGGATGCTGCCCACATCGGCGGTCTCCAGACCCGCGATGATGCGCAGCAGCGTGGTCTTACCGCAGCCCGATGGGCCGAGCAAGGCGATCAGCTCGCCCGATTTGATATCCAGACTCACATCGCGCAGGGCCTGAAAATCGCCGAACTGCTTGCTGACATTACGAATTTCGATACTCATGATGAATCTCTTGTTCTGATCCGGGCAGCTCAGGCTGCCTTGGCGGTTTTGTTCGTTGCGAGGCTGATCTGGCCTGGGCGCTCGGGCGGTGCTTCGGCAGCGGCCCTGGCCTGCTGCTCGGCACGCCATTCGGCGAGGGACTTGATCACCAGTGTCACCAGCGCCAGCAGCGCCAGCAGCGATGCCACGGCAAAGGCGGCTGCTGCCTGATAGTCGGCATACAGCACTTCCACATGCAGCGGCATGGTGTTGGTCTGGCCCCGGATATGGCCGGAGACCACAGACACAGCACCGAACTCGCCCATGGCACGGGCGTTGCACAGAATCACGCCATAGACCAGACCCCATTTGATATTGGGCAGGGTGACATTCCAGAAAGTCTGCCAGCCCGAGGCACCAAGCACAATGGCGGCCTGCTCTTCGTCGCTGCCCTGGGCCTGCATCAGCGGGATCAGTTCACGGGCGATGAAGGGAAAGGTCACGAACACGGTGGCCAGCACGATGCCGGGCACGGCAAAGATGATCTGGATCTCATGCTTGGCCAGCCAGGGGCCCAGCCAGCCGTTGGCGCCAAACACCAGCACGTACATCAGACCGGCAACCACGGGCGAGATGGAGAATGGCAGATCGATCAAGGTGGTCAAAAAGGCCTTGCCCTTGAACTCGTACTTGGCGATGCACCAGGCGGCGGCCACACCGAAGACCAGATTCAGGGGCACGGCAATCAGCGCCGTGATCAATGTGAGCTTGATGGACGAGATCGCATCAGGCTCGCCCAGCGACGTGACATAGACATCCCAGCCCTTGCGCAGCGCCTCGCCAAAGACGGACAGCAGCGGCAGGATCAGGAAGATCAGCATGAACAGCAGGGCCACTGTGGTCAGAACCCAGCGCACCCAGCGCGGCTCGGTCGTGGTCATCTTCTCCAGCTTGGCGCTCTTGGGCGGGGCCGTGATCTTGTAGAGCGCGACCAGGACCAGCAGAGCAATGGCGACGATGGTGAAAAGATGCGCCCAGATGGGCAGCAGATTGGGAAACAGCGCCTGAATCGCTGCGTGAATCGAAGACATCAGCGGCCTCCCTGCGCCTTGCGCTGCCATGCCTGCAGTGCGTTAATCAGCAGCAGCAATACAAAAGAGATCAGCAGCATCACCACGGCCACAGCCGTAGCACCGGCTACATCGTGTTGATCCAGCTTGGCCATGATGATCAACGGAGTGATTTCCGAGACCATGGGAATGTTGCCGGCAATGAAGATCACCGAGCCATATTCACCCACGGCGCGCGCAAAAGCCATGGCAAAACCGGTCAGCAGCGCCGGACCGATATGCGGCAGTATGACCTTGTAGAAAATCTGCCAGCGCGATGCGCCCAGACTGGTTGCCGCCTCTTCCAGCTCCTTCTCGAAGTCTTCAAGCACCGGCTGAACGGTACGCACCACAAAAGGCAGACCGATGAAAATCAGTGCAATGGCGATGCCCTTGGGGTTGTAGGCCATCTGAATGCCCAGCGACTCGAAGTACTGTCCGATCCAGCCATTGCCCGCATACAGCGCCGACAGCGAGATACCGGCCACGGCCGTAGGCAGCGCAAACGGCAGATCGACCAGCGCATCCACCACCTTCTTGCCGGGGAACTGGTAGCGCACCAGCACCCAGGCGATCAGCATGCCGAACACCACGTTCACGCAGGCCGCAATAAAGGACATGGTGAAGGACAGCTCGTAGGAAGCGACCACGGCCGGCGCCGATACCGCAGTCCAGAACTGCTCCCAGGTCAATGAGAAGCTTTTGAACAGCAGGGCTACCAGCGGGATAAGCACGATGATGCTCAGATAGAAAATGGTGTAGCCCAGCGTCAACCCGAAACCGGGCAACACTCGCTTGGCACTACGCGCCTTGCGTGGGGCTAGAGCAGCAGAGGACATATTCAAAAGGCAATGTAGAAAAAGTGATTGCAGCCAACATGCCGGGCCTATGAACAGGCAGGCGCCCCACAGGGACGCCGAGCAAGGGCCGCCCCTTACGCTTGGGGCGTCGCCCCCTCCCGCGCAGCGAGAGAGGGGAAAGCGGCATGGCCGCTCAGGGGGGATCTTTATTTACCGGGGGTGTAGAGCTTGTCGAACTGACCGCCATCGTTGAAGTGCACCTTCTGCGCTTCGGTCAGGGAGCCGAAGTACTTGGCCACGGTGAACTGCTTGATGGGCTTGAACTGGTCGGCGTGCTTCTTGAGCACCGCTTCGGAGCGAGGACGGATCGCATGCTTGGCGGCGATTTCCTGGGCCTCGTCAGAGTACAGCCATTGCAGATAGTCGATGGCCAGCTGGGTCGTGCCCTTCTTGGCGACGGTGCGCTCGACCACAGCCACAGGGTTCTCGGCCACGATGCTCACCGATGGGTAGACCGCGTCGACCTTGCCCTGGCCGAATTCACGGTCCACGGACACGACTTCGGATTCGAAGGTGATCAGCACATCGCCGATATTGCGCTGCAAGAAGATGCTGGTCGCATCGCGGCCGCCCTTGCCCAGCACAGGCACGTTCTTGTAGAGCTTCTGCACGAATTCGGCCGCTTGCGCATCGGTGCCGCCCTTTTCACGCACCGAACCCCAGGCTGCCAGATAGGCGTAGCGACCATTGCCGCCGGTCTTTGGGTTGACCACCACGACCTTCACATCTGGGCGCACCAGGTCGGACCAGTCCTTGATGTTCTTGGGATTGCCGTTGCGCACCAGGAACAGCATGGTCGATGTAGTGGGCGATGCGTCATGCGGGAACTTCTTGTTCCAGTCCTTGGCGACCACGCCGTTCTGGGCCAGGAAATCCACATCGGTGGTCGTGTTGAAAGTCACCACATCGGCAGCCAGGCCGTCATTGACGGCGCGGGCCTGGGCACTAGAGCCGCCATGGGACTGATCCACCTTGATGTCCACGCCCTTGGTCTTCTTGTAATGAGCGATGAAGGCAGCGTTGTAATCCTTGTAGAACTCGCGGGCCACGTCATAGGAGACATTGAGCAGTTGAGTCTGTGCCGAGACAGCGCCTGCTGCTGCCAGTGCGATGGATGCCAACAATGTCTTGAGCTTCACGGAATGCATGGTTCGCTGCCTTTTCTTGAGCAATGTGTATAGATGTACACATTGTGCGAACGACTCCTTAAAACTCAAAAGAATATATTTTTCTTTGTTTTTCTGAAATTCAATATAAAGAATAAAACAGCACGCGAGTTCAAGGTAAAAAATAGCCGTAAGCGCTCTACCAGCAAGTGCATGCAGCTATCAAAAAAAGAAGCATCAAAGAGAAACAACCCCGGGATTTCAGGCCGCAAGTGCAGCTGCCTGTAAGGGCCGGGCCGAGGCCTGAGCATTCCAGCCGCCCTGCTCGGTCAGCGACTGCAGCAATGCCAGCCCCAGCGGCCAGGCTCCGAAGCCCGACTCGATATTGATATGTCCGGCGTTCTGCAAACGCACCAGCTCGCTGCCCCAGGCCCTGGCATAAGCGCCCGCACGGCGAATGGGGCAGAACGGATCATTGCTGCTGGCCACCAGCACGCTGCGATAGGGCAGCGGCGCATAGGGCACGGGGGCGAAGTCGGCAAGCTGGGCGCGGCGCTCGGGGTCGGCAGGAGCCACCAGCAAGGCGCCATGAACGCGCGCCGCGGCAGCCTCGCCCAGATGCGCGGTCGTGATGCAGCCCAGGCTGTGAGCCACGATGACGGCAGGACGTTCATCGGAGAGCAAGACTCTTTCCAGCTCCGCCACCCAGGCATCGCGGTGCGGCACCAGCCAGTCCTGCTGCTGCACACGCACGGCGCCTTCCAGCTGCTCAGCCCACAGGCTTTGCCAATGGCCGGGACCGGAGTTGCGCCAGCCAGGCACGATCACGATGCGAAATGGGGATGTCATGCTGCCTCCTGTAATCTCGGAGCGCCAGCCGGGCCAGAGGAAAAAGCCCGGCGTGCTCCTGATCTGATAACAAGGCAGTCATTGTGGGCAAGGCCTGCCCAAATCCCAACGAATGTTTTGTTGTTATCTTATGGGCAGAAGCTAATGCTGCGCCGAGGCCGATGCTGCCTTTTGCACGGCAGAGATGCTGCTGCCCGGCATGCGCTCCCCAAGGAAGTCCAGGAAATGCCGCACCGCCGGTGCCAACCCACGCCGCGAGGGGAACACCGCATGCACGATGCCGCGCGGAGGTGCCCATTGCGGCAGCAACTGCACCAGAGTGCCCCGGGTCAATTCGTCCTGACACATATAGTCAGGCAGCCAGCACATGCCGCTGCCGGCCAGGGCCGCAAATTTCAGCGTCAGCAAGTCATCGACCACATAGCGCGGCTGTAGCTGCAGCCGGTGCTCCTTGCCTTCGGGCCCGACGAGCAGCAGGCTGGAATGGCCGTCGACTGCCGTCATCGCCATGCTGTCCAGCAACTGCAAGTCCTCCAGGGACCTGGGCGTGCCCTGGCGCTGCAGCAGATCGGGGCTGGCCACCAGAATCTGGCGCGAGCTGTCGAGTCGCTTGACGACCATGGAGCCGCTGTCCTCCAGCGTGGCACGCACGCGCAATGCGACATCAACCCCCTCCTCGACCAGATTGACTGGGCGGTTGGTGACCTGCATCTCCACCTGCACCAGCGGGCAGCGCTTGAGGAATTCGGGCATCAGCTCGCCCAGGACGGTCTGCGCCAGCGTCACCGGGCAGGTCACACGAATGGTGCCGCGCGGCTCGGTCTGGACTTCGGCCACGGCATCCGACGCTGCCAGGGCGGCATCGCGCATGGCCTGGCCATGGCGCAGAAAGGTTTCCCCCACTTGTGTCAGAGACAGCTTGCGGGTGGTGCGTTGCAGCAAGCGCACCCCAAGGTGGGCCTCAAGTTCGGCAACACGGCGCGAGAGGCGCGACTTGGGAATACCCAGTGCCCGCCCCGCAGCGGCAAAGCCGCCGCGCTCGACCACTTCGACGAAGTACAGCATGTCGTTGAGATCCACCATGCATATATCCTTGGACTCGATTGAATTGATATTTGGAACGATCTATCGCATTTTTGCAGACTTATTGCCGAATCTAAACAAATCTACAATCTATCCCATTGCAATTCAAAACGAATCACTGTTTTGCCGCAACGCAGCATCTGAGCTGGGCAAGAAGTGCTCTTTTACTCATTTTTAGAGATATAGGTACCAATATGCAAATCCTGCACATCGACTCTTCCATCACTGGCTCCAGTTCCGTTACCCGCTCCCTGACAGCCGATATCGTTGCCAACCTCAAGCAGGCCAACCCCGAAGCCAAGGTGGACTACCTGGACCTGGCCGTGAGCGCCCCCAGCCACCTGAGCGCGCAATCTCTGGGCTTTCGCACCGGCCAGGCCGCTGCCACCGAAGTCGAACGCCAGGAAAACGCCGTCTCCGAAGCGCTGGTCAGTCAATTCCTGGCTGCTGACGTGATCGTGGTGGGTGCCCCCTTCTACAACTTCACCATCCCCTCGCAGCTGAAGGCCTGGCTGGACCGCATCGCCCAGGCTGGCCGTACGTTCAAGTACACCGCCACCGGTCCCGTGGGTCTGGCCGGCGACAAGAAGGTCATCGTCGCTTCCGCTCGCGGCGGCGCATACTCCACCAGCGAAGCGGGCCAGGCCATGGAGCACCAGGAAAGCTACCTGAAGGTGATCTTCGGCTTCATGGGCGTGACCGACGTGACCATCGTTCGAGCCGAAGGCGTGGCCATGGGCCCCGACGCCAAGGCTGCCGCCATGGAAGCAGCCAAGGCTCAGATCGAGCAAGCACAAGCCGTCGCTGCCTGATAGCAGGCAAAGCTGCAAAAGCCGGTACCGCCCAGGGCGTACCGGCTTTTTTGCGCAACAAACTTGCTCACGACCAAGGTTTTGGACATTTCCGACTGAAGTTCTGGAAAAAGCTGCCGATCTGAAGGCCTGAACCCGCTATTTTTGATACGCTGAAAACAGTTAGATACCGATCAGGTCCGAGTCTCGGTTGCTCGGACATGCTTTCCCAGATGCCAGCTTCCCGCCCCATGCCCACCGCCGTCCGTCAATCGCCTCAGCGCTCCGACGAAAACCTCGTCGTCACCGCTATTGCCGCGTTTCTGGTGGCAGCACTGATTCTGGGCACGGTCGCCTATCAATATCTCAAGCATTCGCAGCAGCAAGAGCAGACCCGTACCGACCGTCAGGCCTACAAGCGCTACAACGACTATCTAAAGTCCACCGAGCAAGCCGCTCCCGAGCCGGCCGCCAAGCAGCCCGCCCCAGCACAGGCCAGCGCCGCGCCTGCCGCGCCACCCAGCATGGCCGAGAAGCTGCTCAGCCACCCTGCCGTCACGCCAGGCCCCGGCTTCAACGCTCCCGGCGTGCAGCAGACCGGCGTGGCCATCATCGATGCGATAGATCACGCCCAGGCAACCGCCAAGCAGTAAGGTCAAGAAGGCAGGCAGGCTTTGCCTTGCTGCCCGGCAGCTCAGCGCATCACCAGACCGCCGTCGACAAGCAGCAGTTGCCCGGTCATGAAACCGCTGAGTTCCGACGCCAGAAACAGCACCGGCCCTGCCACATCTTCGGGCCGTGCCAGCCGCCGCAGCGGCGTGGCCGCCATCAGCGATTCACGAAAAGACTCCTTGCTGTCCTGCGTACCCTGCGTGGGATAGACCAGACCGGGCGCCACACAGTTGACGCGGATGCCTACTGGCCCAAGCTCGCTGGCCAGATTGCGGCTGAAGGCCAGCAAAGCCCCCTTGGATGTCGTGTAGTCGTGATAGGCAACGACAGGCTGCTCCACCAGATTGCTGACAATGTTGACAATGCTGCCGCGCGCGCGCTGGCGCATCAACGGCAGCACCGCACGGCAGACATTGAAGCTTGCACCGACGGCCCCGTCGAACTGGGCCTGATAGTCCGCCCATTGCAGATCGTCAAAACGGCTGCGGCGTTCCGGATCGAATGCATAGGGCCTGAAGGCATTGTTGACCACGATATCAATGCCCCCCGCTTCACGCACGATGCCGTCTACCATGCTCTGCACCGCATCGGGCGAGCCCACATCGGCCTTGACCGCCCAGGCATCACCGCCCGAGTCCTTGCCCGCGGCCAGGCAGGCATCCACGGTGCTGGCTGCAGCCTCGTCATTGGACAGGTAGTTGACGGCCACGGTCGCACCCTCGCGCGCAAACGCCAGGGCAATCGCCGCGCCAATGCCGCGGCTGGCTCCCGTCACCAGCACCACCTTGCCGCGCAAGCCCATTGAAGAAGACTGACTCATATTCACGATTTCCGCTCAAACACTGACAGGCCCCAGGCAGGAGACAGCAAGCAAGTGCCTTGGCGGCTCGGCGCCATGCACTGATGCTGTCGTACCCCTCCCCAAAGCTCGGCGCCGCCCAAACGGTGCGCCTCAGGGGGGAGATTTACAGCGGCACAACCACATCCGCCACCTTGATCTGACGCTGCACCATGCCCAGCGCACGATAGGCATCGGCGCCTTTTTGCAGCGCAGCCATATCGAAGCTGCCCAGCGGCTGGCCCTGGACTGCCGGCATGGAAGAGGCGTTACGCAGGCGGATCACATACAGATTGATGTCGCGACGCGTGCCGTCGATGGCATATTTGCTGGCCAGCACCGAAGCCTCCTCGGGGTTCGCCATCATCCAGGCAGCGCTTTCGCGGTAGCCCTTGACGAAGGCCTTGAGCAAATCCTTCTTCTGCTGGAACACCTCCTCGCGCACCACAAACATGTCGCTGGACATATTGAGGTGGTCGCTGACCTGCATCACATTGACATCGCCTATGCCCTTGCGCAGGCCCACGGCCAGACCGGTATCCGTGGCGGCCGTGGCGTCAACCTGCCCTTGCATCAGGGGCGCAAAGTTCAACAGGCCGGTCACGACAATGCTCACATCCGACTCCTTGAGGCCGGCCTGATGCAGCATCACCAACAGGTTCTGGCGCGTGCCGCTGGCAAGGCTGTAGACACCGATCTTCTTGCCCTTGAGGTCTGCGGGCTTGCGAATGCCCGAGGACTTGAGCGAAACCACATTGAACACGTTCTGCGGATAGATGTCGTAGATCGCAACCAGCTTCTCGCCCTTGTCCAGAGCCATGAAGAAGGAGCCGGGATCGGTAAACGCCACGTCGGCCTGGCCGCTAAGGATGTTGCGAATCGCATCGCCGCCGCCTGCTCCGGGCAGATAGGCCAGCTCCACGCCGTTCGCCTTGAAGAAACCCTTTTCGGGCTCGACCAGAATATTGGTGATCTCGCTGATGGGCTTGCTCCAGCCGGCCAGGCGAATCTTGCCCTGCAGAGGAACCGCCATGCTGGTGCCGGTCATGGCAAGGCCGCTCAGGCCTGCACAGGCGCCGAGCAGGCTGCGGCGAGAGATGAACGAAGTCTGGTTGCTGGAGTGCATGACAAATGGTTTGAAGATGCAGTCAGGCCCGGTCGCCCGACTGCGAGGTTGAAAAGTGATGAGAGCGCAGCAAATAGCGCTCCAGAACAAGGCAGGCCTGATACAGCAGCAGGCCCATGGCGGCGATCAGCACCAGTGCCGCAAACATCAGCGTGGTGTCCATCATTCCCTGGGCAGCAATGACCACGGCGCCCAGGCCCTGGCTTGCACCCATGAACTCGGCCACCACGGCACCGACCAGCGCCAGCACGACGGCCACGCGCAGCCCGGCCAGAATCGCGGGCAGCCCGGTCGGCAGTTTCAGGCGCAGCAAGGTCTGCAGCCTGGTTGCGCCCAGCATGCGAAACAACTGCAGGCGCTGGCCATCCACCTGCCGCAGGCCCGTCAATGTGTTTTCCATCAATGGGAAAAAGCAGATCAGCGCCGTGATCAGCACCGTCGGCAACATGCCAAAGCCGAACCACAGCACAAACAATGGCGCCAGGGCCAGCTTGGGCACGACCTGGCTGACCACTACATAGGGCTTGAGCACGCGCTCCAGCAACTCGGACTCGGCCAGAGCCATGCCAGCCAGCAAGCCCACGGCACTGCCTATGAGCAGCCCCAGCAGCAAGGCCTGCAAGGTAGCCCAGAGATGCGGCCAGAAATAGCCGGACGCGAGACCCGACCACAGCGACAGCGCCACCGCCGAGGGCCCGGGCAACACCAGCGCCGACAAGCCAAATTGCCTCGCAGCCAGTTCCCATATTGCGATGACAGCTATCAAAAGCGAGGCAGACAGCCAGTGTGTTCTGTTCAGCAGGCCGTTCATGCGCCACCCCGGTCCATGGATGCGCGAATGCGCGCGCAATAGTCGTTGAACGCCGCGCCATGGCGCAGGCTCTGCTGGCGCGGCTGTGGCAGCTCGACGGACCAGTCGTCCACGATGCGGCCGCCATGCATGAGTGCAATGCGGTCACCCAGATAGACAGCCTCGTTAATGTCGTGGGTAACAAAGAGCACCGTCGTGCCATGGCGCTGGCAGGTGCGCAGCAAATCGTCCTGCAGTTCGGCACGCGTAATGGCATCCAGCGCCGCAAAAGGCTCGTCGAGCAGCAGCAGCGGCGGCTCCAGAATCAGGGCTCGCGCCAGCGCCGCGCGACTTTGCTGTCCGCCCGAGAGCTGCCCAGGGTAAAGCCGGGCGTGGGCGGCAAGGCCCAGTTGCTCCAGCAACTGCATGGCTGCATGTCGGTCCTGCTGCGTGAGTTTGCGCTGCAGCGATACAGGCAGCAGCACGTTGTCGATCACCGTATGCCAGTCCAGCAGCGTCGGCGCCTGGAACATAAAGCCCAGTTGCGGCCCCGGCGCTGCCAGTTCGGTGCCGCGCAGCAAGACATGCCCCGACTGGGGCCTGAGCAGGCCAGCCGCCAGCTTGAGCAGCGTGGTCTTGCCGCAGCCGCTGCGCCCCAGCAGGCAGTGAAACTCTCCAGCCCCGACCTGCCAGTCCACGCCATCCACCACGGGCACTCGTCCCGGGTAGCTGAATCGGGCCTGCTTGAATTCCATGAATGCCACGGCTGTACGCGCCCCCTCAATCCGCATAATCAGCCAGCGGCTGGGCCGCAAGTTCTGCCGACTGCTCGATCTCCGTCATGCGCACCAGATCCAGCAGGTTGAAGCGCCCGTCATGGTGCCATCCCGCCTCGGGCATGCTCATGGAGCCGATGGCGCTGATACGCGTAACGCCAGCCGCACCCAGCAGCCCCGCCAGGCGGTACAGCTCTTCGGGGCCGGCAGCAATGCCGGCGGTCTGCAGATAGTCGCGCTGAGCGGCCACCACGGGCAGCACGGCATCGAGCCGGTCCACGGCCACCACGGCAATCGTGCGGTACAACGCGGTCGGTGCCAAGGGCTGAAGACTCTCGCTGTAGGCCACGCTCCAAGGCGCATCCACAGGCCCCAGCAACTGGTGTGCTTCACCGCCCCACTCCATGTTCTGCTGCCAGCGTGCCAGCGCCGCCCCTTCTTCCAGATCCAGTTCGCGGCGTGCAAATCGTCGCTGCAGATTGGCAAGCTCGGCTGCCAGATAGTCGGCAAAAGCACGCGCAGAGACCGGCGCCC
Organism: Comamonas sp. F1-6; assembly: GCF_039581415.1. Lineage (NCBI taxonomy): Bacteria > Pseudomonadati > Pseudomonadota > Betaproteobacteria > Burkholderiales > Comamonadaceae > Comamonas > Comamonas sp. F1-6. The sequence continues at coordinate 29,613 of NZ_JBCPWN010000003.1, read as the reverse complement.
CACGCTGCACATAGAACACATGGGGCGAGTAGCAGCCCTGCTGGTCATAGCGCATCACGTCCCAGGCCGCCTGCCTTGCCATGGCCGGAGCCTTGAGCGTATCCAGCGCCTGCGCGTCGATCAGGCCAAAGCCCAGCTTGTGGCCATGGGGCAAAAAGCGCGTCGTCACGGGCAGGCGACGACGCAACGCATCCAGCGTCTGGTTGCCGCCATAGGCCAGCACCGTATCGGCCTGGGCATAGAGCGCGTCGGCCTCCTCGCCACCTGCACCGCGCCACCACACCACGGCCAGGCAATCGGCCAGCGGCGGGTGGACCTCTGCCAGCAGGCGTGCAAACCATCCCGCAAACAAAGGCTCGGCACTGGCCAGCTTACCAATCGCAGGGGCCTTGACCAGCAAGCCGCAGACCAGGCTCCACAGCGACAGCGCAGGTACGTTGCCGGCCCAGCTATGCACCAGCAGATCCGGGCCGAAAGCACGTACGGCCCCGCCCTTGGCTGCCGGTTGAAAACCATCGAGTACCGCCGGATTGGCAAAATCCTCGGCCACAAAGCGCTTGAGCTGCGCTGCACGAAAGGTCTTGAAAAATCCTGTCAGCCCCAGCCGCACCATATCGGCGTCATAGCCGCTGACCACGGGCAGCCAGGCTTCGGCCTGCTGGCGGTAGATGTCGTTACGGTCAAGCAGGCGGGCCATCGCACGATCGACGGCATCGATGATCTCGGCCACCGGCATGGGGCGCAGATGGGCGGCCGCGGCCTTGCGCACACGGCAGGCCAGTGCCTGCATCTGCGGCGCCGTCAGCACGGGCACGCTGACTTCCAGCCTCTGGCCGTCGCGGGACTCGAAGTCCAGCGTCTGCCACTGCACTTCGTCGTCGCCCAGGCCCGGCAGGTAGCCTGCCTTGATACGCTGCACCTTGCGCTGCTTGCTCATGCGCCGGCAGCTTTCACAAACTCTTCAACCGCCAGCGAGCAACCCTTGGCGGCGGCGCCCTCGGCGCGCCCTAGCAGCAAAAAGCCGTCTTTTTCCTGCGAGCCGGCCCACAGGCCCACATCCTCGGTCAGTATGGTGGTCACCGCGTTGTAGTTGGCCAGATCGCAATGCACCAGAATGCCGCGCTCACCAGCTGCCACGTCCCTGCCGGTGATCGGCTCCACCAGACGCGAACGAATCCAGTGCGGACCGGACTTGACCGAGGGCAGAATCGCATTGCCATCGTCATAGAACTGGGTACTCAGCTCCGTCATGCCATACATATTGATGCACAGACTGCGCGGCACGCCCAGCAGCTGCGAAAGCTCGGCATAGAACTCCTCGAGCGGCAGCTCGCGCGACTGCCCCTTGTAGCCGCCCGTATCCAGTACGCGGCTGCCTGCAGGCAGGCGAAAGCTGCGGCCCTGCGCACGCAGGGCATCCATCACATGGACCAGGCTGAAGCTCGCGCCCAGCAACGCAAACGGCTGGCCACTGCGCTCGGACTCTTCCAGCGCGGCACACAGGGCCGGCATGTCCAGCCCTTCCGAGTTCAGATAGTAGCGGCTGCCTGCCGAGCCGAATTCGGAACAGGCCAGGGCCAGATAGTGGGCCAGCGAGGAATTGGGCATGGCCTGCTCATCGGGAAACAGAATGCCCATGGGCATGCGCTCCAGCCCCTGCATGAAACGTCTGGCGAAATAGCGCTTCATGGACAGGTCGTAGACATCGAGCTGCGGATGGAAATGACGTCCGCGCGCAGCGCGTCCCGTGGTGCCGCTGGTCATGAATACGCGCTCGGCGGACGACGGCGGCTCGCTGCGCAGCTCCATGGCCTTGAAGGCATCGATGGGCACAGCCGGAACATCGCGCCAGCTCCTGACATTGCGCAGCGTAGCACCGCGTCGCTGGCAAAAGCTGCGAAACGGCGCATTGCATTCGTACTGGTAGGCGAAAAGGCGCAGGGCGAGTTGATTGAACTGGTCGTCGGTGCAGTCATCCATTGCGATGAAAGCAAGCAGATCTGCGACCAGCGAAGCGGCCTTGTCCATGAAATTCCTTCGAGAGCGGGGACATCATGCTCCGAAGGCTTGCTGACCATGCGAGAACGCACTGCCCTGAGGTCAGCTTGCAAGCTCTTCTTCCGCCGGTATGAACCGGGTCAAGTTCGCGGGTGTAGATCTCAGCACTGGCGTGCACCCCGGAGCGCGGCGCCATCTTACCCCAACGGCATCACTGCAAGGGGGCTGCACCGCCGCATGAAAGTCGCGTCACTTGTAACCTGGGGTAATGCTCCAGCACGGGCAAGAAGGACATACAGGGCAAAAACATCAAAATACTGCTGCCCAAATACAATCGACCCAGCACCGCAAGCTGCCTGAGACGTAACCTGCCACGGCGCCGACAATCACGCAGGTACGCCATGCCTGAAAGCGCGGCATGTCGCGTCGCTGGACTGCGTCAGCAGAGCTTGCAAGCCATCCAGGGCACTGAACGCCCGCCCCAAGCCCCAGAGATATTCACATGCATTTTTCGCGCCTTTGTCATCTGGCAGGCTGGCCTGTGGCCGCCGCCGGACTGCTGCTGACGGCACAGTCCGCAACAGCCCAGCAAGCCGCCGCCCAGCCGGAACTGCCCCAGTTGTCCGAAGTCACCGTGCGCAGCACCTTGCAGGAGTCTGCACTTGAGCAAACCCCGGCCTCCGTGACCGTGCTCGACGGCGAGCGCATGCGCGAGCGCAATCTGCAGGTCAATCTCTCGGAGTCCCTGAGTGCAGCTCCGGGTCTGCAGCTGCAGAACCGTCAGAACTACGCGCAAGACCTGCAGCTGTCGATTCGCGGCTTTGGCGCACGATCCACCTTCGGCGTGCGCGGCATACAGATCTATGTGGACGGCATCCCCTCCACCATGCCCGATGGCCAGGGTCAGACCAACAATATCGATATCGCCTCGCTGGAGCGCGTGGAAGTGCTGCGCGGTCCTTACTCCGCCCTCTACGGCAACGCCTCTGGCGGCGTGATCAATGCCTATACCGAACGTGGTGAAGGCGCGCCCTCGATGCAAAGCAGCTTTGCACTGGGCAGCGACGGCCAGAAGCGCCTGGGCCTCAAGGCCAAGGGCGAAACCAACGGGATTGGCTATGTGCTCAGCGCCAGCCGTTTTCTCACCGACGGCTACCGGGCCCAGAGCGCGGCGGACAAAAACCTGTTCAACGCCCGCATCGATGTCAAGCCCGACGAATACAGCCAGCTAACCCTGGTCGCCAACCATGTGGACATCGATGCCAAGGACCCCGGCGGCATCACGCCCAAGGACTGGGCGGCAGATCCGAAGGCTGTGGCGTCCAACCCCTTGCTCTACGATTCGCGCAAAAGCGTGAAGCAGACCCAGGCCGGCCTGACCTATGAGCGCCAGCTGGACGGCGGCCAGGCACTGCGCCTCATGGCCTATGCCGGTCAGCGCGAAATGATGCAGTTCCAGTCCACACCCAAGGCATCGCAGACCGGCTACAGAGGCGGAGTGATCGGTCTCAAGCGCGACTATGGCGGCATCGATGCGCGCTGGAGCGGCAAATACGAGCTGGGCAGCGGCAGCCTGAGCCTGATTGCCGGCCTGGCCGCCAACACTGTCAGGGAAGACCGTCAGGGCTACAAGAACTTTGCGGGCAACCAGCTGGGCGTGGTCGGCGAGCTGGTGCGCGACGAGCGCAACACCCTCACCAGCATAGACCCCTATCTGCAAGCCTCCTGGGCCTTTGCACCGCGCTGGAAGCTCGATGCCGGCCTGCGCTGGAGCAATGTGCAGTTCCAATCGCGCGACCATTTCCTGGCAGACAAGAACGACAGCGGCAATGCCGGATTCCATAAGCTGCTGCCGGTTGTTTCGCTCCAGCACGAGCTCAATCAGGACACCAATATCTATGCCTCGCTGGGTCGCGGCATGGAAACACCGACCTTCAACGAGATCTCGTACCGCCCCGATCTGGCGGGCGGTCTGAACTTCGGCCTCAAACCTGCGGTATCGACCAGTGCCGAGCTGGGCATCAAGCAACGCTTCAATGTGGCCGGACTGCGCGGCGACTGGTCTGCCGCACTGTTCCAGACCCAGACCGACGATGAAATTGTGGTGGCCAGCAACGACAACGGCCGCACCTCTTATCAGAATGCCGGCAAGACCCGCCGCCGCGGCATGGAGCTGAGCACCAGCACCTGGCTGATGCCCCAGTTGCGCCTGAGCGGCGCGCTGACCTTGCTTGATGCCAGCCTGCGCAGCGGCTATTGCGACAGCAAGGGCCAGGACTGCACTCCCGCCGGCAACCGTATTGCCGGCACGGCCAGGCATTTGGGCTACCTGGGACTGGAATGGCTTCCCGCCACCGACTGGCGTGTGGGCCTGGACTGGCGTCATGTGGGCCGTATTGCCGCCGACGACAAGAACCAGGTCTATGCCCCCAGCTACAACGTGGCCAGCCTGAGCGTTGGCTACACCAAACGCCTGGGCGCCTGGAAGCTCAGCACTTTTGCCCGCATCGACAATCTGGCGGACAAGAACTATGTGGGCTCGGTCATCGTCAACGAAGGCAACGGACGTTACTACGAGCCCGCTCCGGGACGTCAATGGATGGCCGGCACCAGCCTCAGCTACCAGTTCTAAACATGTCATCCGGCTTTGCCGGACAGCAGAAAGCGGGTCCAGAGCCCGCTTTTTTCACATCCGGATAGATCAAAAGCGATTTTTTCAGAAAAATTCTGGTGCTTGTACATTGCCTGCTTGAGCCCGAAAGCCGCCAATCCCGCCCCGGTTTGCCTGCCAGACGACAGGCGCCGGCAACAAGCTTGCGCTCATCAGCCCTGCAAGCCACGTCAAAACACAGTCAATCACATCAATTTCCATGCCGGTGCGTATGCAGTTTGAGCGAAGTTAGCCCCTGAAGCAGGCAAGAACGGCACACAGAAATTCTTCACTCTGCAACACGCAGTCATCAGGGGTACAACTGCCACGAAATGCGGGCCAAATGACAACAGACATCCGCTCCAGGTAAAGAAATCAATTCTTATAGAAAATTCACATAAAAAGAGCTCAGATGGCGGGCTTTTGAAAGCAAATTCACAGCGCTAGAATCCGCCACCAGCGCTGCCTCGTATGTTTGAAGCCGGGGCACGGTTTCAGATTTCTCCGTATGTCAGCCCTTTTCGTTTCTTGCCATCCAAATTCCAGCCCGGCGCCTTGCAGCCCTGCCATTCCCGCAGTTGGAGCTGATGTATGAGTGATGGATTGCAAAGCCCCGCCCAACAGGGTGTGCAGTTGGTCGATATACGGCTGCAGCGCGGCCAGACCCAGGTGTTTGACGGCCTGAGCCTTAGCCTGACTGAAACGCGCATTGGCGTGATCGGCAACAACGGCGCGGGCAAGTCCAGCCTGTTCCGCCTGCTTTGCGGGCTCGAGCTGCCCCAGGCCGGACAAGTACTGGTGGATGGCATGCCCTTGCTGCAGGCGCGCGAGCACAAGCCCGGCCTGATCGGCCTGATGTTCCAGAATCCGGACGATCAGATCATCTTCCCTACCGTGGAGGAAGAACTGGCCCTGGGCCTTCGCCCCCAGGGCCTGAGCAAGCAGCAAGCCAGAGCCAGGGCGCGCGAGTTGCTGGCCGCACGCGGCCTGGCCCACTGGGCCGAGCGGGCCGTCAGCAGTCTGAGCCAGGGCCAGCGCCAGCAGGTGTGCTGGCTCTCGCTGCTGATTGCGGCGCCGCAACTGCTGCTGCTGGACGAGCCCTTTGCCAGCCTGGACCTGCCCGGTCAGGCCCGCTTGGCCCAGGATATTGCCACCGCACCGCAACAGGTGCTGGTCTCCACCCATGTGCTTGACCATGTGCGCGACTTTGAGCGCGTGATCTGGCTGGAGCAAGGCCGGCTGCGTGGCGACGGCCCTGGCCGCGACATCTGCAGCGCCTACGAGACCTCCGTACAGGAGCAGTTGCTGAAGAAAAGCCCGCACGGAGACCTGCATGGGTAGCCTCTACAGCGAAGTTGCGACCTGGCTGCATCGCTGGTCGGCCGGCCTCAAGCTCTTGCTGCTGGCGGTTTTCGGTACGCTGTTGTTTCTGATAGCCAACCCCTGGGCGTTGGCGTGCTGCGGCGTGGCTTGCCTGGTTCTCTGGATATCGCTGGGCGAGGCCACACAGGTGGCGCGCCGGCTGATGCGCTCGGTTATCGTCGCGGCGCTGCTGGTGGCGGGCTTTCATGCCTTCATGGGCAACCCTTTGCTGGCAGCCGTCAGCAGTCTGCGGCTGATCTGCGCCTCGACCCTGGGCATTGCGCTGACCATCACCACCCGCCCCAGCGATCTGGTCGAGGTACTGGAATGGCTGCTCGCCCCGCTGGCCCGCTTGGGCATCCCCACCGAGCGCGTGGCCATGCAGCTTGCACTCATGCTGCGCTTTACCGAACATTTCTTTGTGCAATGGACAAAGCTGGACGAGGCATACCGCCTGCGCACCGGCAAAAGCGGCGGCCTGCGCCTGATTGCACCGCTGACGATTCATATGCTGCAGGCCACGCGCCGTGTGGCCGACGCCCTCTGGGCAAGACTGGGTTTCTAGGAGAGCATTGATGACTACCACACCCTCTCACACCGTATCGCGCGGCGGCGCACGCTCCATGGCTCAGGTATCGCTGTTCGCCGCCCTGATGGCCGTGATGGGCCTGATTCCCAAGATCGACCTGCCGTTCGGCGTGCCCATCACCATCCAGTCGCTGGGCGTGATGCTGGCAGGCGTCATGCTCGGGCCCTGGCGCGGCCTGCAGTCCATGGCACTGTTTCTCGCGGCCGTGGCCGTAGGTCTGCCACTGTTGTCGGGCGGTCGCGGCGGCATCGGAGTCTTCATGGCACCGTCTGCCGGCTATCTGATCGGCTACATGCTGGCCGCAGGCATCACTGGCGCCATCATGGCTGCCCTGCCGCAGAGCACGCCGCGTCGCACGGCGCTGAGCGCCTTCATCGCCTCCTTGATCGGCGGCCTGCTGTGCCTGCATGCCTTTGGCGTGCTGGGCCTGATGCTGATCGCCAAGATGAGCCTGAGTCAGGCCTTTGCCGTGACGCTGGCCTTTGTCCCCGGCGACTTCATCAAATGTGTTCTCTGCGCCATCATCGTCCACACCGTGGCACGCGGAATGCCTGACTGGCGTTTTGGCGGTCGCCGGTGAACGCGCTGTCCGCGGCGGCACCGCTGCAGGGTTTCTGGCAGCTGGTTCATGGCCCGCTGGCCTATTGGGCGCAACACCGGCCCGATGTTGTGGCCTTGCAGAGCGAGGCCGGCTCCTGGACCTTTGGCGATCTGCATGCCGAGGTCGAGCAGCGCTCGGCACGCCTGGTGGCGCAACGCGCACCGCAAATGCTGCTGCTGGATGCCAGCCGCTCAACGCTGGAGCGGCTGGTGGACTTTCTGGCCGTGATCCACAGCGGCCGCTGCGCGGCGGTTGCCGACCCCGACTGGCAACCTGCCGTGCGCCAGCGCATTGAAAGCTGGCTGCCCGCGCAGCCCTGCGAGCTGGAATCGGCAGCACCGACGGCAGCCTTTTATACCGGCTTTACCTCGGGCAGCACTGGCCTGCCCAAGGGCTTCAAGCGCCACCATCTGTCGTGGACGGAGAGCTTTCGCGTCGGCCTGCAGGATTTCGGCCCCGTCGTCGCCCAGCGCACGCTGGCACCGGGGCGCATCTCGCATTCGCTGTTTCTGTTCGGCGCCATGCAAGGCATCTGGTATGGCTGCGGCGCCGTCATGCAGGAGAAGTTCTCGGCCTCGCGCTGTCTCGCAACCCTGGCGCGCGGCGATACCCCCTGTCTGGTCGCCGTGCCCAGCCAGTTGCTGCTGATGCTGCAATGGGCCGAGCATCGGCAGCTCGCACCGATTCCCGAGGTCGAGCTGATCACCATCAGCGGCGCGCGCTGGATGCGCGCCCACACGCCGGCGCTGCGCGCTCTGTTCCCCAAGGCCCGCATCATCGAGTTCTATGGCGCCTCCGAAGCCAGTTTTGTCGCCTGGATGGATGCCGACGAAGCCAGCGGCCCGCAGGCAGTGGGCAGGCCATTCAGCAATGTGGAGCTATCCATTCGCCCCACCGGCAGCGATGCCGCAGAGAATGCGCTGGCCGAGCATGACACCAGCCATGCCAGCGACGGCCTGATCTATATCCGCAGTCCCATGCTGTTCATGGACTATGTGGGCGACGCCCATGACGCCACGGCCGTGCTGCGCGATGGCGACTGGCTGTCCGTGCGCGACATGGGTCATATCGACGAACGTGGCATGCTGTGCCTGGCAGGCCGCCAAAGCCGCATGATCGTCACCCAGGGCAAGAACCTGTTTCCCGAGGAAGTGGAGAACCTGCTGGCCAGCCACCCGGCGATTGTCCAGGTCTCGCTGCACGGCCAGGCCGATGCGCTGCGAGGCCTGCAGGTACACGCTGTGCTGCAATGGAGGCCGCAGACCGAGGCGCCTTCGGCCCTGGAGCTGAACCAGTGGCTGCGCGAGCGCACCGAAGCCTTCAAGGTGCCGCGCCAGTGGTGGGTTTGCGAACACTGGCCGCAGACAGCCAGCGGCAAGACCGACCACGGCCAACTGGCCCAGGCCCTGCGCGCCAGCATGGCCGGGCCTGCGGGAGCTGCCATATCCCCTGCCCTGCTCCCCTCATTGCGGCCGTGGCAGAGTTGAGGCCCATGCCAAGCAAGACCCCCATCATTGCCTGGGCACGCAGCCCGGTGGCTCCGCTAGGCTCGGCCCTGGCCCAGCTCAGCCCTCATGAACTGGGCCGGCCGCTGCTGCTGTCACTGCTGCAGCAAAGCGGATTGCCGGCCCATGCCGCGGATGCGGTCGTCGTCGGCAACGCCCTGGGAGCTGGCGGCAACCCGGCGCGCATGCTGGCACTGGCCTCAGGCCTGCCCGATGGCTGCGCCGCGCACACCATCGATACCCAGTGCTGCTCGGGCCTGGATGCGGTGGCCATGGCCGTGGGTCTGCTGCAATCGGGTCAGGCCGAGGTGGTGATTGCCGGCGGCATCGAGGCCTGGAGCCGCGCCCCCATTCGCCAGACCCGCCCGCAGCTCCCAGGCGAGCAACCCCAAAGCTACGAGCGCCCGCCATTTGCGCCCGATCCCGAGCGCGATCCCGATATGTTGCAATCGGCGGCCGACTATGCGCTCGCGCATGGATTCAGCCGCAGCCGGCAGGAGCAGTACGCGCTGCTGAGCCACAGCCGGGCCCTGGCCGCCCAGGCGCAACTCGCCCCGGAAATCGTGCCCATGGCAGGACTTGAGGCCGATGCCTATCCGCGCGCGCTGCAGCCTGCACGTGCCGCGCGCATGCCGACCCTGGCCCGGGGCAGCTGTGAGGGCGCGAGTGCCGACGATATCGCGGCCCACGCACTCAGCCCCCTGACCGTCTCGGCCAAGGCCGATGGTGCGGCCCTGATCCTGCTGGCCACGCCCGAGGCCTGCGCCCGCTGGAATCTACAGCCCCGCGCGCAATGGCTGGCCAGCGCCAGCGTGGGCGCTGCGCCAGAAACACCGCTGCTGGCGGCCATTGCGGCGGCGCAGATGGCGCTGGCCCGTGGCAGCCATGCGCTGGCCAGGCCGCACAACTCACCGTTGCTGGCCCGGGATCTTTCGGCCATCGAACTGCATGACGCCTTTGCCGTGCAAGGCCTGGCCTTTTGCACCGCCATGGGCCTTGCGCCCGAGCAGATCAACAGCGCAGGCGGCGGCCTGGCGCGCGGTCACCCGATAGGCGCTTCAGGCGCGATTGCGCTGGTGCGCTGCCTGGCTCAGCTTGAGTATCAGGCCCGGTCATCGACACCCAAGGCCGGACTCGGCCTGGCGACCATCGCCGGAGCCGGCGGCATCGGAGCGGCAACCCTGGTGCAATGGCTGCAAGCCGCTCCCTGAATTCATTTTTGATAGCTATTACCCCATGTCCAGCAACGGTTCAGTCGTAAAAACATCTGAAGGCTTCGACTTGCCGGCAGGCATGGCGCTGATGCAGCAGCGCCGCTCCACACGTGCTTTTCTGCCCGATGCCGTGCCTGACGCGCTGCTGGAGCAACTGCTGTTGACGGCGCGCCAGGCGCCCAGCGGCGGCAATCTGCAACCAGGCCAGCTGATCGCGGTACGCGGCAAGCTGCGCGAGCAACTGACTGCCGCCCTGCTGCAGGACGTTGAAAGCCAGGTGCCCGAATGCGAGGACTACGCCTACTTTCCGCGCCCCATGCCCATGCAGCTGCGCAAGCGCCAGGTGGCTTCGGCACAAGCGCTTTACGGCGCCCTTGGCGTGGCGCGCGACGACCGCGCCGGGCGCGAAGCGCAGTTTGCGCGCAACTACCGCTTCTTCGATGCACCCGTGGCGCTGGTCGTCACCATCGACGCCCATTACGGCCCCGGCGGCTATCTGGATCTGGGCATGACGCTCTACGGCCTGCAACTGGCCGCCGCCGCCATGGGCCTGGGCAGTTGCGCCATCGGCGCCCTGGCCTCGTACCCGGCCACCGTGCGCCGCGTGCTGGGCCTGGCCGAAAACAAGCACATCGTCTGCGGCCTGGCCCTGGGCTGGGCCGACGAGTCCGCCCCCGTCAACCAGACCCAGACCACGCGTGCGCCGCTGGGCGAGTGGTTTCAGGCAATGGAATAACTAAAAAAACGATAGCTATCAGCACAATCCATCAATAGATCTGAAGGTATTTTCTACCTAAAACAAAATACCAGCGAGCGCTAGCAGCTATCCATTGGAGAGCAGTAAAAAAGCGCTGCAAGTGCAGCGCTTAGTTCGATGCCCGTCAAACAGGCGCCGCCCCGCAGCGAGGCTATCGTCTCCCTTGGGGCGCGCGGCCAGGGCAAGGCGCGAAGCGCCTCAGGGGGTAGTCATCAGAACGCCGGGAAGACCGATCCCTTGAATTCCTTGTCGATGAACTGGCGCACCTCATCGGAGTGATAGGACTTGATCAGCTGGGCGACCCATGGCTGATTCTTGTCGGCATCGCGCACCACCATGATGTTCACATAGGGGTTCTTGGCCGACTCCAGCGCAATCGCATCCTTCTTGGGGTTCAGACCAGCCGAGATCGCGAAGTTGGTGTTGACGGTGGAGGCATCCAGATCGTCCAGCGAACGTGGCAACTGGGCCGCATCCAGCTCGACGAACTTGAGCTTCTTGGGGTTGGACACCACATCCAGGGGCGTCGCCTTCAGGCCAGCACCCTCCTTGAGCTTGATCAGACCCTGGGTCTGCAGCAGCAGCAGCGCGCGGCCGCCATTGGTGGGGTCGTTGGGGAGGCCGAACTTGGCGCCGGTGGGGAGCTCGGACAAAGCCTTGATCTTCTTGGAGTAGATGCCGATAGGGAAATTCACCGTGTCGGCCACCCAGCTGATCTTGTAGCCACGATCCTTGAGCTGAGCATCCAGATAGGGGCGGTGCTGGTAGCTGTTGGCATCCAGGTCGCCGGCTGCCAGCGCCGCATTGGGCTGGACATAGTCGCCGAACTCGATGACCTTGAGGTTCAGACCGTTCTTGGCAGCAACCTTTTTGACCACCTCCATGATCTGCGCGTGAGGGCCGGCGGTCACGCCGATCTTGATGGTCTTGTCCTGGGCCTGGGCGGCAAAACCCAGGGTGGCCGCCGCAGCCACAGCCAATGTGGTGCGCAAAAGCGAGCGCTTGTTCAACATGCAGATTCCTTGTGCCAAAGATTGAGAGTGGCTAAGACTGTAGCGTCAGTTTCATGTGCCGGAGCGCTGTTTCTTAGACAGATTGCTCAGATGCAAACTACAGAATGGCAATACAAGCCGCAACGGCTTGCATGCGGCAACCCAAGCGCCCACAAAAAAAGCCCGCTCCTTCACGGTGGCGGGCTTGTCTGCATGCGCAGGCTGTCAAAGATCGGACATCGTGGGTGCTGCCAGCACCTGCTGGGCCACCACGTCGAGCACAGCATGGGACTCGTCCTGCCTGTCGATCCAGACCTTGGGCGTGAAGCTGCCACGCAAGGCAATCGCATCTCCTTCGGAGAGACTGCGCAGCACGGCGCAGGGTGCGTTGTCGAAAGCGACGATATTCACGGGAATCGAGGAGCCGTCGCCGGCATTGGCTCGCATGCGGGCCACCATATAGGGGCGGCGGTTGCGGTCTACGCGACTCTCGGGGACGCCGGTCAGTCGGCCGGTAATCAAACCATCCATCATTTGCTGTTATCTACCCAGAAAAAATCATGGCCGCCCTTGAGCAAGAGCGGCCTTTCAAAAAATCTCGAACCTGCATTTTAGGGCGGCGCCTGTTTCCAGGTAGCAGCCCTTTTCTTAATTTTTTGTAATGTACGCCAGTGCTCAGCGATGGCTCAGACGGCGCACGGCCCAGTCGCCCAGGCTTTGAATGGCTTGAACAAAGAAGATCAGGATGATCACCACGACCAGCATCACGTCGGGCAAGAAACGCTGGTAGCCGTAGCGAATACCCAGGTCGCCCAGGCCACCACCGCCGATGGCACCCGCCATGGCCGAGTAGCCGGTCAGGCTGACGAAACTGATGGTCAGACCCGCGACGATGCCAGGCAGCGCCTCGGGCAGCAGCACCTTCCAGACGATCTGGCCGGTGGTCGCACCCATGGACTGGGCCGCTTCGATCAGGCCTCCATCGACTTCACGCAAGGCAGTCTCCACCAGACGGGCCACAAAAGGCGCCGCCGCAATCGTCAACGGCACCACGGCCGCCCAGGTGCCGATGGAGGAGCCGGTGATCAGACGCGTCAGCGGAATGATGGCCACCAGCAAGATGATGAAGGGGGTGGAGCGCAGCGCATTCACGATCCAGCCGACAACCTTGTTGGCCGGGCCGTTCTGCAAGATGCCCCCATGGTCGGTCAGGCGCAGGAAAACGCCCAGCGGAATACCGATCAAACCGCCGATCAGGCCCGAGACGCCAACCATGATCAGCGTCTCCCAGAAGGAATCCAGCAGCAGCTGGAGCATCATTTCCGAAAAATTCTCAAACATCGCTCTCAATCCTTGCTGGACACGATCTGCACTTGCACACCGCTGGCACGCAGGTGCTCCACGGCCGCGTCAATCTTGGCGGCCTCGCCGCTGGCATACACCGCCAGCGAACCAAAGGTCTGCTCCTGGATCTCGTCGATCTGGCCGTGCAGAATCGATAGATCCAGACCCAGTTCGCGAATCAGGTGCGACAAAATGGGCTGATAGGCGCTCTCACCCGCATAGGAAAGACGCAACAGCTGGCCTTGCTGGCCGGGCTGCAACTGTGCTGCCAGCTGGTTCACACGCGTCATCACCGACTCGGGCAGTTGCTGCGGCACGATTTCGTCGATCAGGCTCTTGGTGATCGCCTTCTGAGGCCGGGTGAAGACATCGATCACAGGCCCCAGCTCGGCGATCTCGCCGCCGTCGATCACGGCCACGCGGTCGGCAATCTGCTTGATCACCAGCATCTGGTGGGTGATCAGCACCACGGTAACGCCCAGCTCACGATTGACCTTGCGCAGCAGGTCCAGAATGGAGCGCGTGGTTTCGGGGTCCAGTGCCGACGTGGCTTCGTCGCTCAGCAGAACCTTGGGGTTGCTGGCCAGCGCCCGGGCAATGCCCACGCGCTGTTTCTGCCCGCCGGAAATCTGGGCCGGATAGCGATCGGCCAGATGATCCAGGCCCACGAGCTCCAGCAGCGGCGTCACGCGCTGGTAAATCTCGTCCTTGGAAATACCGGCCAGCTCCAGCGGCAGTGCCACGTTGTCATACACAGTGCGCGAGGACAGCAGATTGAAGTGCTGGAACACCATGCCGATGTCGCGGCGCGCAGCGCGCAGCTCGCCGTCGGACAGCTGCATGAGGTCGCGTCCGTTGACGATGACCTTGCCTTCCGTGGGGCGGTTGAGCAGATTCAGGCAGCGCACCAGCGAGCTTTTGCCCGCGCCGGAGCGGCCGATGATGCCGAATACTTCGCCCGAAGCGATTTCCAGATTGATGCCACGCAAGGCGTGCACCGGGCCCTTGGGGCCTTGGTATGTCAGGGATAAATCCCGAATTTCTATCATGAAAAATATCGCGAATCACGCATGAACAATGCGATTGACGCTATAAAAAGTGATTGATCCCATCCCAGCTGCAGCGCTGCCGGGCAGCGGGCAATGCAGGCCTTCGTTCTGGTAGATGCCGGCAGATCAAGCCAGCCTACTTTTAGTAGTAACCCTCAATAATGCCTGAGTCTAGGCAAACCTGAGAGCAACTGGGACAAGTGAATTCACTTATGGCACCCCCAGCAAGCCATCAAACGCAGGCCTTGCCCGGGCCTGTCCCCACTGGCGGCACGGCACTGCAGGCCTTAGCATGCTTGCATCTGCCTCTGGTTTTCTCTGCCACCCTATGCAGCCGCTCCACCTGCCCATCCGTGTTGAATGCCCACCCGGCGCCTGCGACTGCCGACGGGAGCAGTTGCTGAGCACGCCAGATGCGGATCTGCGCATTCTGCAGCTCACGCGCGAAGAGGAGAAAAAGCTGCTGCAGCGCCTGGAGAGCATCAGCAGCCTGGTTGATCTCGAGCATATGCAGCAGCGCATTCACGCGCTGCTGGGCCTGGAGATACGCATCACCCCAGGCAACAACGAGGTTCGCACCATGCGCGGCATCCAGATCGATCTTGGCGACCTGCCGGGCCTATGCCGCAAAACGCGCCAGAGCATTCCCGCCGCGATCCGCAAGGGACTGGAGCGCAAGCCCGAGATTGCCTGGGCCCTGCTGGATGCTCATGACCTGTTTGGCATGGCCGGCAACTGAGCCAAGCAAGGGCAACGCCCGGCAGCAAAGCAGGCACTTCGTCACTTGAGCCTTGGGACACCGGTAGTCCTTACGGCCTACGCCGCCCGGCCCATGGTGGCCTTTCGCTTTCAAAAGCATCACGCTTGATATTCCTCAAGCGCATTTTCATCTTGGTTTTCCCTAGGTCAATCACCACAGGTTTTCCCTTGCTTGCCCGAGTCGGCGCAGAGCTGGAGCAGCAGTCTGTCTCTGAGGTGACTTCGATAGACCTTACGGGCTAGTCCAAACGAGCGATGGTGAGCCGCAAAGCTCGCTTGAACATTGAATTCATCGACAGGCGTCAAGTCAGCGACTAGCTGACCTGGACTAGACCTTGGCCCGATTCGCGGGCAGATCGATAGTGCAAATGCTGCACACATACATCTTTGAGGATTCGTGATGGAAAGCAACCTGAGCTACCGCGCCCTGATCGCGCTGACCGTGACCAGCGTCATGGCTGGTGCAGCCGCCGCCAAAGGCAGCCCCGAAGAAATTGAAAAGCTGGGCAAGTCCTTGACCTGTATCGGCGCCGAAAAGGCCGGCACCGCCAGCGGCGTGCCCGAATACACGGGCAAATGGCTGGGAACACCACCTGGAATTCAGTACACGCCGCATGCGGGTCAGCACCCTGTGGACCCTTATGCCAGTGAAAAGCCCCTGTTCTCCATCACGGCCGAGAATGTCGCCAAGTACGCCGCCAATCTGACCGAAGGCCAGAAGGCCATGTTCGCGCGCTATCCCAAGACCTTCAGCATTCCCGTGTATCCGGGCCATCGTGACTTCCGCTATCCGGACTTTGCTTGCGCCTCGGCCAAAGCCAATGCGCAGAACGCCGTGATCAGCGCTGACGGAATGGGGGCTGACAACGCGGTCAAGGGAGCCATACCGTTCCCCTTCCCCAAGACTGGCATGGAACTGGCCTTCAACAACCTGTTTCCGCTGCGCTCGTTCACCGAACACACACTGCGTGACAACGCCTACGTGATGCAGGATGGCTCCACCGTCTTCGGCCGCGCCGACAACCGCAGCATGAGCTTGCTGAACTCCCCCGAGCAGGCCGGCAAGCCGCTGGAAGGCACCATGGCCCAGGGCATGAATGCGGTCAAGCTGCCCGAGCGTGAGAAAGGTGGGGTCAGCGTCAGCAGAGAGCCGGTCAACTTCAGCAAGGACAAGCGCCTGGGCTGGAGCTATGACCCGGGTACACGCCGGGTGCGCCAGATTCCCGAGTACGGCTTTGACCAGCCCATGGGCGGCGGCGTGGGCGCCAAGATGACGATTGACTCCGACCGTCTCTTCAATGGCTCGCCCGAGCGCTACAACTGGAAGAATCTGGGCAAGAAGGAAATCTACATTCCCGCCAATGCGTACAAGATTCACGCCAATACCGTGAAGTACGCCGATCTGCTCAAGCCCGGCCATGCCAACCCCGACTACATGCGCTATGAACTGCGCCGCGTCTGGGTGCTGGAAGCCACGCTCAAGGAAGGCTATCGCCATCTCTATGGCAAGCGCGTGCTTTTCCTTGACGAAGACACCGGCCACGCCGTGATGAGCGACTTCTACGATGCACGCGGCAATCTGTGGCAGCAAGGCCTCATCAATTACTACTACGCGTTCGACTCCAACGCCTGGCATGCAGGCACGGCCTTCTACCACGACCTGATTGGTGGCGGCTACGTGGCCTACAACATGTTCCAGGAGCGCCCCAAGGGCCCCGTGCTCAACAAGGGAGACATGAACCCATCCATGTTCACCCCTGAAGCCACGCGCAACGCCGGCACCTGAGCACGCCCGGCACCAAGACCATCGCCTGAGCATGCGTCACCAACTGCTCGCGGGAGACAAGTCCGGGCCTCGATGAAGAAAGCGCAGGCCCCGGACATCACTGCAAAAACACTATCTCAATCACATGTCAAATTTGAACCGCGCTGGGCTGCGCGCCATGGCGACTGCTGCATTGGGCCTTTGCCTGGGCATGGCCCATGCCCATGCCCAGACCTCCGCAGCCACCGAAGACCAGGCTCTGGACAGCCTGATCCGCGAGGCCATGCTCTACGCCTACCCCTATCAGGAATTCATGAAAATGCGGCATGAAGCCCTGGAGGTCAAAGACTCACCCACCGCCACCACGCTCAACCACTTCCGCCACTCGCGCCACCTGGCCACGCCCAAGGACCGCTGGGCCAACGGCCCGATTCGAGACACCTTCTACTCCACCTCCTGGCTGGATCTGGAGAGATCTCCACTGGTGCTGTCCCTGCCCGAAACCCATGGCCGCTATTACGTGATTGCCATGATCGGGGCCGACCTCAACACCTTCTCCTACGTGGGCAGGCGCATTGGGGGCACAAAGTCACGCAAGGTCGCCCTGGTCGGCCCGCGCTGGAGCGGCAAGATTCCGCAGGTGGATCAGATCGTCAGAGCACCCACACGCGATGTCTACCTGAATCTGCGGGTGCTTGTCACCGGCGAAGACGACCTCAAGGCCGCCCATGCTGTTCAGGACGGCTTTCGCATAGCGCCGGTGTTCCCAACGACCGAGGACGGCCCGCGTCTCAAGCCCCGAGCGCAGGACTGGGGCCGCTTTGTCGATGTGGCCAACGAGGCTCTGGTGCGCAACCCTCCTCCCGGCACGGAACAAGAGCTGCTTGAGCGCTTTGCCCGCGTCGGCATCTGTGGCGCGGCCTGCAGCTGGGACAAGCTGCCAGAGCCCGTGCAGCAGCGCTGGCTGGCACTGGCCCCCGAGATCGAGAAAAACGAGCTCAAGAATCGCCTGAATGCCGACCGCAAGACGGCAGACCCTAGACGCAGAAACGGCTGGACGCCTTATCGCCTGCCTGACGGGTTTGGCAGCAACTACGCCATGCGTGCCCAGTCGGCAGCCATGTCGGGCGGCATCCTGGGCCTGGAGGCCGCAGAAGCCACTTATTTCGCTGCCAGTGTGGACGGTAACAATCAGGCTCTCGGCAAGGGACAGGCATACCGCCTGCATCTGCCCCAAGGTCGCCTGCCCGCCGATGCCTTCTGGTCCATCTCTCTCTATGAATTCGTGACTGGTGGTCAGTACATGGTGGACAACCCCATCAACCGCTACTCCATTGGCGACCGTACCAAGGGCATGAAGTTCAATGCCGACGGCAGTCTGGACATCTGGCTGCAACCCGCGGACCCCGGCCCCGAAAAGCGTGCCAACTGGCTGCCGACACCCAAGGAAAACCTGTTTTACCTGATGGCCCGTGCCTACCAGCCTTGGCCCGAGGTGCTCGATCCCTCCTGGATTCTGGAGCCCGTTCAACCCATCAAGCCCGAATAGTCGCAAGAGGTCTCTTCATGAAAAAACACTCACAACATTGTTTGAGCATTCTGAGCATGGCGCTGGCACTGAGCCAGCTGGGCATGGGCACTGCACAAGCCCACGAGCCGGATGATCGCGCTGTCTCGGGCATCCAGAATCCGGCCTATATGGCAGCACGGGCCCAGGTCTACAAAGCCAATCCCCAGATGGTCCAATCCATCAAGGAAGGCGGAGGCTTTGGCGCCGAGCTGTCCATCGCAGTGGCCAACAATATGTGCAGTCGCACCAACCAGAACGCGATTGCCGACGCACGCGCCAAGCTCAAGGTACAAGAGCTGGCCCCGCGCACCTGGCTGCTGCGCTTTCCCATCGTCAATGTGGTGGTGTTTGAGACCGATGAAGGTCTGGTACTGGTCGATAGCGGCTATGCACCCGCCGGTCCCGCGCTGGCAGAAACGCTGAAGAAGCTCAGCAACAAGCCGCTGCACACCGTCATCCTCACGCATTTCCATGCCGACCATGCCTTTGGCGCCTGGGCCTTGATGGACCAGAAGCCACGTGTGGTCACCGAGCAGCGCTTCATCACGCAGATGGAGCTGGACATGCGCAGCAACGGGCTGATTGCGCGCAACAATCAGCAAGGCGCGGCCGATGTGCCCCGCACCTGGGCAGATGCAGTTAGGCCCACGCAGACCTTCCACAGCAAGACCACACTCAGGATCGGTGGTGAGGACTTTGTGCTGACCCATGCGCGCGGTGAGACCGAAGACCAGATCTGGGTTGCCGTGCCGGGCCGCAAGATTGTGGCCAGTGCAGACTACTTTCAGGACTTCTTGCCCAATGCCGGCAACGGCAAGCGCCGCCAGCGCTACCCCGAGGAATGGGCCCAGGCTCTGCGCGATATGGCAGCCCTCAAGCCCGAGCTGCTGCTGCCTGCCCATGGCCCGGCCATCACCAAACCCGAGGAAATTCAGGACCGACTGCCCGCCCAGGCCCAGATGCTGGATAGCATCTCCAAGCAAGTGGTGGCTGGCCTCAACAGCGGAGTACGCCGCGATCAGGTCATTGAAAAAGTGGCGCTACCGCCGGAGCTTGCCAAGCGCAGCGATGCGCGCGAGCTCTATGTCTCGGCCAAGGACATAGGCCGCATGGTGGTCAGCGAGTACAGCGGCTGGTGGGACGATATTCCATCGCACTGGCGCCCGGCGCCCCTGGCCAATGAGGCCAAAGAAATCGTGCAGCTAGCCGGCGGTGCCAGGCCGGTGATTCAGCGTGCAGTGGCGCTGGCAGACAGCAATCCGGAGCTGGCCTCCCATCTCGCCGACTGGGCCTGGTATGCGGACAGCGATGACCCCGAGGTGGCTCAAGGCGCACTGAAAGTCTATTCCGCGCGTGTTGCCAAGCCTCTGCCCACGCAGGAAGTGCTGGTTTATGCCGAGCACATGGTGCGCCTGCAGCTCAAGCTCAATGAGCTGAACAGCACGCGCGCGGCCAGCGCCAGTCAGAGCAGCACAGCGCAATAATCACTGCTGCAGACCCTGCGGAAGCTGCCCATTCTTGGCAAAGGCATTGATGGGCAGCTGAATATAGGTACGGCCATCGTCCTGTGCAGGCGGCAGCTTGCCGGCACGCACATTGACCTGCACCGAAGGCAGAATCAGCGTGGGCATATCCAGCGTGGCGTCGCGTGCAGTGCGCATCTGCACAAACTCCGCCTCGCTGACGCCATCATGCACATGGATGTTGCTGTCGCGCTGGGCCTGTACCGTGGTCTGCCATTGCGGCTTGCGCCCAGCCGGCGGGTAGTCGTGGCAGACCCAAATGCGGGTCTGTCCAGGTAGTTCCAGAATGCGCCGAATCGAACGATAGAGCGTCGCCGCATCGCCGCCGGGAAAGTCGGCACGTGCCGTGCCCACATCGGGCATGAACAAGGTATCGCCCACAAACACGGCATCCTCCACACGGTAGGCCATATCGGCCGGAGTATGGCCGGGCACATGCATGGCCAGCAACTCCAGCTGACCCAGCGGCAGACGTTCGCCATCCTGCACCAGATGGTCGAACTGGCTGCCGTCAGGCAAGAAGCTGCGCTCGAAGTGATAGATCTTGCGAAACACGGCCTGCACATCGCGGATATGGGCACCGATCGCCACCTTGCCGCCCAGATGGTGACGAATATGCTGGGCCGCGGAAAGATGATCCGCATGAGCGTGAGTTTCCAGAATCCACTGCAGCTGCCAGCCATTGGCTCGCACATAGTCGATCAGCTTGTCCGCGGAGCGGCTGCTCAGGGTGCCGGATTTGGGCTCGAAATCCAGCACCGGGTCAATCACTGCCGCCTGACCACTGATCGTATCGGCCAGAACATAGCTCACGGTACCGGTAGCCGCATCAAAAAACGGCTCGATATGCATCACATTGGCTGACATGGTGACTCCTAAAACGATGTACCCGAAACACCGAAGCACACCAATTAATTTACTTTTTTATATAATATATGAAAATATTTTGAAAAGTGAAACAATGAGCTCATCAACCTTTGACGAAGCACAGGCCACGCTGGATTTGCATGCCATGCGAACCCATGCAGGCGAAGCTGTGGCCATGCTCAAGCTACTGGGCAATGAAGACCGGCTGCTGCTGCTGTGTCAGCTCTCCCTGCAGGAGCGCACCGTGGGCGAGTTGGAGCAACTGACAGGCGTGTCCCAGCCTACCTTGTCCCAGCAATTGGGCATTTTGCGGCGTGAGGGTCTGGTCACCACCCGCCGCGAAGGCAAATTCATCTGGTATCAGTTGGCCGATGCCCGCGCCCTGCAGCTGATGCAAACCTTGTATCAATTGTTCTGCCAATCAGGAGAGACAGCATGAATATCTTATGGAGTGAATTCACACCCTGGACATCGCTGGTCGGCGGCCTGCTGATCGGTCTGTCCGCCGCCCTGCTCATTGCCTTGCTGGGTCGCGTGGCCGGCATCAGCGGCATTACCGGTGCATTGCTGCAGTTGCCGACCTGGTCTTCCGTCAAGCAGTGGGGCTGGCGCCTGGCATTCATCCTGGGCATGGTTGCCGCGCCGTTGGCCTGGTCGCTGTTTGCCCCGCTGCCAGCCATGCAGCTGCCTTCCAGCCCGGCAATCATCATCGCCGCCGGCCTGCTGGTGGGCTTCGGCACGCGCATGAGCTCGGGCTGCACCAGCGGCCACGGCGTGTGCGGTCTGTCACGCCTGTCGCCGCGCTCTCTGGCCGCTACGGCAACCTTTATCGCCACGGGCGCCATCACCGTGTTCGTGATGCGCCATGTCATTGCTTGAGTCAGCAAGGAGAACATCATGATCATCAATATTGCAGCCTTGCTCTGCGGACTGGTGTTTGGCCTGGGTCTGATTCTTTCGGGTATGGGCAACCCCGCCAAGGTGCAGAACTTTCTGGATTTTTTCGGTCGATGGGATCCTTCGCTGGGCTTCGTCATGGGCGGAGCCATCGCCGTAGGCTTGATTGCCTTCACCTGGGCCAAGCGCCGCAAGACCGCTTTGCTGGGCGAGCCCATGCAACTGCCCACCAGCACCGTCATTGATCGCAAGCTGCTGACAGGCTCAGCCCTGTTTGGCATAGGCTGGGGACTGGCAGGTTTTTGCCCCGGCCCGGCGCTGATGAATCTGGCGACCCTTGCACCGCAAGTCTGGCTGTTTGTCGCCGCCATGCTGGCCGGCATGTGGGCGCAGCATCTGTGGGCTGCAAAGAAAGGCTGAGACCTGGCGGCGATCCGCTCAGGAGTCATCCACAAACCGACGTGCTTGGGCCGTGCAGGCTGTCTGCGTCACTTGCCCATTGCTTTGCAGGCACGCAATTGCAGACAGCGGCCGACCGACTGAAGTAACTCCAGCAAAGGCAGGCAAGCAGCGCCCATATCGCGTCATGCCATCCGCTCTGCCTCACTCCTTCGGCATCAGTGCCTGCGCAAAATGTCTGGCCGGCGCAGGCAGGTCGGCAAAGCTATTGGCATACAGCTTGAGGCTGCGCTCTGCCCAGGCATCGGTCAGCGGCACCGCATGCAGAGCACGAGCCTCGCCCAGTCTCTGGTACGCGCCTTCAGGCATGACGCCTACACCCAGCCCGCATTCGATCATTCGGCACATGGCACTCAGGCTGTCGACCTCGATGCGCTGGCGCAGCATTCGTCTGCCGGCGCGGGCTTCCTGATTGAGCACCTCCTGAACGATGCTGCTGTCGCGCAAACCGATCTGGGCATAGTCCAGTGCTTCTTCATAGGCCAGTTCCTGATGATGGGCCAGAGCGTGGTCATTGGGCATGATCAGTACCATGCGTTCATGCCGGTACGGCATGGACTCTAGGCCCTCGACTTCGTCGCTTGGACTGCAGACCCCCAGATCAGCCATGTGATCGCGCACGGCACGCGCTACCGAGCGACTGGTTGCCTGACGCAGATCGATGCGGATATCGGGATGATGCTTCACGAAGACAGCAATATCCTCGGGCAAGAACTGCTCCACGGCGGAGGCATTGGCACTGAGACGCACCAGCCCACGTACGCCCCGCGCATATTCGCCAAGATCGTCACGCAGGTGTTCGACACCCAGAAGAATCGTGCGCGCATGCGCGAGCAGCAACTCTCCGGCTGGAGTCGGGCGCACCCCGCGGGCATGGCGCAGCAGCAAGGGAGTGCGGGCCAGGGATTCCAGTTCGGCAACACGCTTGCTGACCGCCGAGGCGACCATGCCGCCCTGCTCGGCCGCCCGCGCAATACTGCCGTGCTCGCAGATCAGCACGAACAGATCCAGCGATGAAAGGTCTATCTGGCGCAGAAAGCTGCGCGGCGAAGTGAAGTCGGACATGGGGCGATGACAAGCAGGCGCACAGAAGCGCAGCCAGGGATTTCAAACAGGACGCAGCGGTCAACACCCAGATGCGCAGCTCAAGCCATCACGTTTTGGAACGGCTCGAGGAATTTTAGCCACTTCTTGCCACAAGCCTGCCTACTTAACATGCCCACTTTGCCAACATACACGCTCATGCTTCTTTCCACTTCCGACGCGCCACGCGTTGCCCGGGCCCTGGTCGGCCTCGGCGCTGTACGCATTGCTTCGCATCAACCGTTCATCTACACCTCGGGCTGGGCCAGCCCGGTCTATGTGGATGCCCAGGTCCTGATGTCCGATGTCGCTCTGCGCAGCGAAATCATGGACATCGCAGCCCGCTGCATGCGGCCACTGATTGCAGCTCGCGGCATCAATGCCATCGTGGGAACCGAAAGCTCGGGCATTGCCTTTGCGGCATGGCTGGCCGAGCGACTTGAGCTGCCCATGCTCTATCTGCGCAAGCGTCCTGTCGGCTGGGACATCACAGCCCAGCTCGAAGGCCGCCTGCCTGCCGATGCCAAGGTCCTGCTGGTGGATGACGTCACCACAGACGGTCGCTCCAAGGCCGGGACGGTTACCGCCCTGCGCCGCGCCGGTCCCGTGGTCGAGGACGTGCTGGTTCTGCTCGACTATGCGCTCTATGCCCCCCAAGCAGGCACCCTGGCCGATCACGCCTTGTCCCTGCATGCTCTGGCGACCTGGAATCAGCTGCATGAAGCGCTGCTTGCGAGCGGACAGCTCAGTGCCGAGCAAAAGGCCACGCTGGCGGACTTCTCGGCCTCGCCTGTGGACTGGTCCATCCGACATGGAGGTAGCGGAGCATGATGGCCTGCAACACCATGACGGATACCAGCGCACTGGCGCAAGCCCTGCTCTCTGAAATTCGCGATGCCACCCGCGACGGCCTTGGCGTCACCCGCGCAAGCTACGGCGAAGGCGAGACGGCTGCGCTGCGCATACTTGAGGAGCGGGCCGAAGATCTGGGCCTGAACCATGAATGGGATCGAGCCGGCAACCTGTGGTTGAGTCTGCCAGAGGAAAACCGGACGGAACCCTACGTCGTCGTTGGCTCTCATGCCGATTCCGTGCCGCAGGGCGGCAACTTCGACGGACTGGCAGGCATTGTCGCCGGCATGCTAATGCTGCTTCAGCTGCGCGGCCGCCACGAACAGGCTCCGCCACTGCGCGTTCTGGCCCTTCGCGGCGAGGAAAGCGCCTGGTACGGAAAGGCCTACCTCGGCTCTCTGTCCCTGCTGGGCAAGCTGCCCGCCGCCACATTGAAACGCCCTCACCGCGATGGCGCAGGCGTGTTGAGCGAAGCCATGTCGCGCTGCGGCGCCGATATCGACGCCATTCAACGCGCCGAGCCGCTGCTGGATCTCGCGAATATATCTGCCTATCTGGAGTTGCACATCGAGCAGGGGCCGGTCATGGTCAATCGCGGCTGGCCGGTGGCCCTGGTCACAGGCATCCGCGGCAACGTCCGTCACAACCTGATCCGCTGCATCGGCGAAACCGGCCACTCGGGCGCCGTGCCGCGCTGGCTGCGCAAGGATGCATTGCTGGCGGTTGCCGAGCTGCTGTCACGCATGGACGAACACTGGCGCGTGCTGCTGCAGATGGGCATGGACATGGTGATGACCACGGGCATCTGCTCCACCTCGGCGCAATCGCATGCCGTTTCCGTCATTCCCGGCGAAGTGGCCTTCAGCTTCGAGGTACGCAGCCAGGACACCCAGACACTGGAGCGCTTCTATACCCTGATGCGCGAAGAGTGCCAGGCCATAGAGCGCGCCCGCGGCGTGCGTTTCGAGTTCGACGAACGCCTGTTCACGGAACCGGCCACCATGGACGCCGATTGGCTGAACCGTCTGGAAGCAGCGGGGCAAGACATCAAACTGGAGCGCATGGCAAGCGGTGCCGGTCACGATGCGGCAGTATTTGCCAATGCGGGAGTACCGTCGGCCATGGTCTTCATTCGCAACGAAAATGGCTCGCACAATCCGCATGAAGCCATGGACATCGGCGACTTCCTGGCAGGAGTGGATTTGTTGACTCGCGCGCTGATTACCTGAAGCACGCCCGGTTCAGCTTGGCATGCCTGGGAGAGCATGGCCGATAGCAGCATATGGATTGCTCCTTGAACTGCTATCAACCTGATCACCATTAGAAGCTGTTGTCTATTTGGCGAATCCAAAGACCGCCGTCACGCTGCTTTCGACTCATAAAGGGTCGGCAGCCGACCAAGCGCTGTCCGAGTCTCTGTCATCAGCTGAGCTACGATCTGGCGCATCGGCTCGATACGCCTAGCGAAGGCGATCGACGGCCCAAGCGACAGCATGCCGCGCTGCCAGTCGCCCTTTTCATAGCAATGATCGCGGGCATGCCGACCGCTGATGAGATCACCGAAGGCCGCATGGTCCGTGGCCCCTGCTCGTTCGATTTCATCGATCTGACAGGCAGTTTCGTTTCTCAGCACGCGCCAGGTGTTTCCCAGCGTGTGCAGCAGACGCACCGTGGAGTGCTCATCGCAATCCAGCAGGTGCTCCTTGTAGCGTCGATGGGCGTTAATTTCTTCACACACCAGAAAGCGGCTTCCAATCATTACGCCCTCCATCCCTTGGGCCAAGACTGCCGCAATCTGGCGTCCATGGCCTATACCGCCGCCTAGTACAACAGGCACGTTGAACTGCTCGGCGGCCAGCGCCCCCATCAGCATAGTAGGCAACTCATTGGTGCCAGGGTGACCGCCTTCTTCCATGCCGATCAACGCAATGGCATCTGCTCCGGCGCGCTCTGCCGAGAGGGCATGGCGTATGCTGGGCGCTTTGTGGAGCACTACGGCGCCGGCAGCGTGCAACGTTTCGATGACGTTAGTAGGCGCATAGCCGGCAGTCTCGAAGAAGCGCACTCCGTGGCTCAGCGCAATCTCCAGCCAGCGCGTGACAGCGTGATTCGCCTCCGGCCGGCTGGAGAGGGTCAGGTTCACGCCGAAGGGTCGACCGCCAGTGAGTTCGGCACAGCGCATCAGCGCTGCGGCGAAATCCTCATCGCGCTCGAAGGAGCGAGGGGTGATGAAGCCCATGCAGCCTGCGTTGACCAGTGCGGCAACATAGTCTGCGTCGGAAAGCCACATCAGTCCGCCCCCTAGGATCGGGTGCTCGATCCCGAAGAGCTCAGTGATGCGCGTGCGAAAGACCTGCGCCATGGTCTCAGGTCCTGGCATTGTCGAGCTCGGGCGCGGGGCCAAGCGAGCCAGAGTGCACACCGACCATGGGCACCGGGTAGCGGACCAGCGTCATCGCAGCGCCGGCATCGAACTTCCCGCGCTGCGCGAACTGCGGCAGCTCGGATACAGCGGCAGGTTCGACCACCGGGGCGACCGGCACATCATGCTGCTCTAGCAGGGCGAAGGCTTGAGCGGAGTCCAGGGCTTGCAATTGCTGTGCGATGCGCTGATTGATGGCGGCCGCCACTGGCTTGCGAGCCTTATGCGGTCGATAGTCTTCAGCGGCGAAGGGCCCGAGGTCCAGTGCTGCGCATAGTCGTTGCCAAAAATGGTCCTCCAAAGCCGCGATGGAGACATATGATCCGTCGCGGCAGCGGAAAGCTCCATAGGCGGCTTTGAGCAGTGTTGCCTCCCGTTGGGTATCCAGCGAAACTGCACCGGCTTCGCTATACGCGCCTAGCCGGGGATTCATCCAATGCAAAGCACAGTCGGCGAGTGCCACGTCCAGGTACTGACCCTCACCGGTATGCCCGCGCTGTAGGAGTGCTGCAAGTGTCGAGGAGAGCGCGTACATTGATCCACACAGGTCTGCCACCGGTAGGCCGAAGCTCTGCGCAGGACCGCCTTCTGGCGTGCCAGACACAGCGAGGACACCGGCGGCGGCGAGGTAGTTGATGTCATGGCCCGGCAGTTGAGCCCAGGGCCCTTGCTGGCCATAGCCGCTGAGCGACACATACACCAGACGCGGAAATTGCGCGCACAGGCTGGCTGCATCCAGCCCCAGGCGCTTCATGACGCCAGGCCGATACGACTCAACCACCACGTCGGCGGTGGCGATGAGAGCCAGCACCTCACGCCGTTGTGTCTCGTCCTTGAGATCGACCAGCAGGCTCCTTTTGCCCCGGTTCACGGCTTCGAAGATGCCTGGCCCCATGTGGCGCACATTGTCGCCGCCGGGTGGGCGTTCGATCTTGATAACCTGCGCACCTAGTTCGGCCAAGCTCTGCGTGAAGAAGGGGCCCGGCAGCAGTTCGCTGAAATCGACGACCGTAATGCCATCCAGCGGTGGACGCATAGCCGTGGCATTCATTTGGGGTTCCCTTCCTTTTCGGTCATGCGCTCAATGATCACAGCGTCCAGCGGCATGGCACCTTCGCCGGCTGCCCCTACCCACACCGGGTTCAAATCCATCTCCTCGATTCGGTGTGCGCTCTCCATCACAAAGTCGGAAATGCGCAGCAGTAACTGTTCCAGCGCCGCCAAGTCGGCCACTGGCCGACCGCGTGCACCGTTCAGTAAAGGGAAACTGCGAATCTCGCGCACCATGGCTGCAGCGTCAGAGGCATCCAGCGGCAGCATGCGGCGCGACACATCGCGCAGGATCTCCACGTAAATGCCGCCCAGCCCGAAGGTCATCATGTGGCCGAACACCGGGTCGCGTGTGACGCCCACCATCAACTCCACGCCGCCGCGTGGCGCCATTTTCTCGATGAGCAGGCCGTCGATCGTTGCCTCCGGCTGATGCCGTTTCACGGACGCCATGATGCTTTTCCAGGCCTGCGCCACCTGCGCTGCATCTTGCAAGTTGATTTGTACGCCGCCGATGTCGGACTTGTGGACGATTTGCTCGCTGGCGATCTTGGCCACCACCGGGTAGCCCATCTCCGAGGCGAGCGTGCAGGCTTGCTGCTCGGAACTGGCCAGCGCATTGGGTAACAGCGGTATGCCAGCGTCACGTAACTGTTGCTTGGCTTGCGATTCAGACAAGCTGCGCGTTTCGAAGTTACCTGCAGGGGCCGTTTTAGGAAGCTTCACACGCGGAGTAGGGTTTGCACGCTGCCAGCGTCCGTATTCCACCCAGCGCGCAATGGCCGTGATGGCCTTGCCCACCGAGCGTGGCGGAGCAAACCCTTCCCGCACCAGCAGTTGGTAGCCATCACCCATACGATCGCTCATCCAGATCGGCACAATGGGCGCCCGGCTGCGTTTTTGCACATTGATGATGTTCTGCGCCATGCGAGTAGTGGTCTCGCCGTAGTCCAGGGCAATCGGCACGATGGTCAATGCCAGGTTAGCGTCAGAGGCCACCGCGCCCAAAGTCGTTTCCACCACGTTCTCATTGCTCAGCACCACGGTGGTCGTGTCCACGGGGTTGCCGATAGCAGCGTAGTCGGGCAAGTTAGCGCGCAGCACGGCCGTGGTCTCGGCAGTGAACGGTGCCAAGGTAAGTCCAGCCAAGCCCACCGCATCAGCCGCCAGCGCGGCAGTACCGCCCGACGAACAATAGATGCCGATGCCATCCTGCTCAGGTGGCATGGCTCGCGCGAAAAGCCAGGCGGTGTCCACCAATTCATCAATGTCACCCACCTCTATCACTCCGAATTGACGGAATACCGCGCTATTGACCTCGGCCGACCCGGTGAGTGAGGCCGTGTGTGACTGCGCCGCCTTGGCGCCGTATTCTGACTTGCCAACCTTCAACCCGATCACCGGCTTGCCATTGGCGGCAGCTCGCTGTACCGCTGCCGCGAACTTGGCCCCGTCCTTAATGCCTTCGAGCAGAGTGACAATGACGCGAATGTCTGGCGCGTCGGCCATGTAGTGGATGAAATCAGCAACCTGCAGATCCACCTCGTTGCCGGTGGAGGCCCACATGCCGATGCCGATGCCACGGTCCATGGCCTGCATCACGTTGCGGCCTAACCCGCCACCTTGTGTCGCCAGACCGATGGGGCCTTTGACCAGATCGTGTGGAAACGATGGCGAGAAGGTCAGACCTAAGCGCGCATTGACGTTGACCAAGCCCGGACAATTGGGCCCATACAGGCGCAGGCCACTGGCGTCGGCAATCTCCTTCATACGCGCCTGGGCTTGCTCGCCTTCGGCCCCGGCTTCGCCGAAGCCTGAGCTGAGGATGACGGCAAACGCGACCTTGCGTGACGCGCATTCTTCAATCACTCCGAGCACTCCACTTGCAGGAACGGCCACCACCGCCACGTCTGGCGTTGCCGGAAGTGCGCTGATGCTGGGCCAGCACTTGTGACCGCGGATTTCGGCTTTGCTTGGATTGACTAAATAGACCTCGCCTTGAAAGTCGGAGTGGGCTAACAAATTGGTAAGAGTGCGTTCTCCGATGCTGCCCTCTCGGTCGGAGGCGCCTACCAGAGCAATGGAGCGGGGATTCATCAAGCGCGTCAATTCTGCGGGCTTGGCGGAGGCATTCTGCATGGAAGTGTCCTTGGTGCGGAGGCTATCGTTCATGTCAACACGCTCAGGAAATAGCAGACATGCCGAGAATCTCGCGTCCGACAATCAGCGTTTGCACCTCGGTGGTTCCCTCAGGAATGGTGCCACCACGGGTGTCACGGAAAATGCGCTCGATGGGGTAATCGGT